>NZ_CP008743.1:1310000-1637500 GCF_002117145.1 Candidatus Nucleicultrix amoebiphila FS5
CGTTAAACGTTCCCGTCCGGATCGGGTTATATTCAATGAGGCTATAGGGCTCTTGCTCAGAAGGTCTTCAGGGTCAAGGGTAACTGAAAAAATCTTTGTTCCGATACGTTGTTTAATCATGAGACCGTAAGGCTCATTCTCGCCCCAAACTTGATCTTGTTGGAACCCATGAAAAAAGTCATGCCCAGGAACTTTCAAAGCAGCCAATCGATCGAGCTTCTGTATGTTGTTAGCTGCATTAAAGAAATCAGCAAAAGTTTTTAGGGTGCTTTTCTTCTTTGTCTGCATTTCACTGATGTTTTCTAGAGTAAACTTCTTTATAAAAAGTTTTTGTAGTTCATCAACAGCTTCTCCTGTGGCTTGAGCAGTCTCTGTAGCGCCGAGCAAAAGGCCAGGATATTTGGAAGATGGTTGGTAAACCGTATCAAACTTTTCTTTTTTTGTTGCAAAAGCTTGGCTTGCTTCAAGAGCATCGCGATCTAATTTTGAGTCAGTGTTAGAGGATGAAGTGGTCTTGGACAGATAAACTTTTGCGAGACTCTGAGAAGTAGCAACAAGCTCTTCTGTTTCTTGAGATAAGCCGGAGCTAAATGAATTGCCCACTTGACCAAAACCAATCAAGGCAAATGTCAAGAGGGTTGTCTTTAGTAAAATATTCTGTTGAATCATTGTCGTTCCTTTCTGAAACTTGATCCTCGGTAAAATATTGACTTTTAGTAAAATATCAACAAAATTTTATAAAAATTTTTATAGATTTGTACCTACTGTATGAAACGCTTCCGTTTGAGATATTAGAATTTATGGGGCTTTTAAAGGTGTTCTCTAGTAATAAGAATATTAATTTATCTTTTTACTATCTATTATTGGATTTTAGTATTATAAGGATCAGGAATTATACCAATGTGGATAAGATCCCTTTTCTTGAGTTAATCTCATCCCCAAATTTTTAATCATTAAATAAGTTGCCCCAAGGACATATGCTTTTATGACTACTTTTCAAAACTTTGGTTTGCCTGAAGAGCTCCACCAAGCGCTCACCCAGTTGCAATTCATTACCCCTACACCTATCCAAGCCCAAGCGATTCCCCTGGCTCTTGAAGGACGAGACATTATTGGTTCAGCCCAAACAGGTACAGGAAAGACGGCAGCTTTCGTTTTACCTTTGATTTCGAAACTGATGGCATCTAAGCAAGAGACAGCCCTTGTTCTGACCCCAACGCGAGAGTTGGCAATGCAGGTTATTGAATTTGTGCGTAAGCTTTTGGGGAAAAATAATAAAATTCAAGCAGCACTTCTTATTGGCGGTGATTCTATGTACAAGCAGATTAGTCAACTGCGCGCTAATCCTCGCTTGATTATTGGTACGCCTGGTCGTGTCAATGACCACTTGAGACGTCGGTCCTTAAACTTGCAAAAAACCTCTTTCCTTGTACTCGATGAAATGGATCGGATGCTCGATATTGGCTTTGGTGTACAGTTGGAAGAGATTGCAAAATATCTTCCGAAAGAAAGACAAACGTTGATGTTCTCAGCAACTTTGCCAAAGAACTTCGCAGCCCTTTCACAAAAATACCTGACCAATCCAGAACGCATTGCCGTTGGATCGACGGATACCCCTTCTGTAAATATTAAACAAGAAAGTCTCTTTCTGAGTCAGGCCGAAAAATACACACAGCTTATTAAAGAATTGGATCAACGTTCTGGCACGGTTTTGATTTTTGCGAAAACAAAAATATCCGTAGAAAAGCTTTCAAAGAAACTCGCAAATGATGACTATAGTTCTAGTTTTATTCATGGTGACCTAAGACAATCAAAGCGCGCTCAAACAATCCGCAGTTATCTTAATAAAAAGTATCGCATCTTAGTAGCGACAGATGTTGCAGCGCGTGGACTCGATATACCGCACATTGAACATGTGATTAATTATGATCTTCCCCAATGTCCCGAGGATTACATCCATCGTATTGGAAGAACAGCGCGCGCTGGTTTGACAGGATCAGCGTTGTGCTTTATCTCTCCCGATGAAAAACGTAAGTGGATGGCTATTCAAAATTTGATTAATCCAGGACAGAGATCTGAGTCGCCGCGATTTGAAGGACGTTCTAAATCCGGCAAAGCGCGCCGTTTTGATGATTCCCCCAGATTTGGCAAACGTGGTTCTTCGGGTGAGAGAAAGTTTGGAGGCGGCGGATCGAAGTCTCGTCAACGTCCTTGGTTAGAAGACAAGCCTCTGGAGAGCAGGGTTAAAGGTCCAAGATCAAAGTCCTTGCATGAGGAAGAGTCTGATCGTCCTAAGAAGTCTTGGGGAAAGCCCTCAGCCGATCGTTTTTACGATAAGCCGGAAAAATCAAAAAAGGTGTGGTCTAAAGAAGAAAGACCAACTTTTGGAGAGAGACCTGCAAAAGCGAAGAGATTTGGTTCCAGGGAAGAGAGACCGTCTTTCGGTGATAGACCCGTAAAGTCTAAGAGATTTGCGTCTCGCGAGGATCATTTTGATTTTGATGATAAACCCGCAAGACCCCGAAAGTTTAGTTCGAAAGAAGATCGTCCAGCCTTTGGTGGAAATGGGGCAAAGTCGAAAAAATTCTGGTCTAAAGAAGAGAAGCCGTCTTTCGGTGATAGACCCGCAAAGAAGAAATTTGGCTCAAAAGAAGAACGTCCTTCTTTTGGGGGGAAACCCTCAAAATCGAAAAAATTTGGGAAAGATACGTTTAAAGAGCGTGATCAGGCACGAAAGCCTTTTAAAGGTCGGCCTTCAAACGCCAAAAAGAGAGATTCTCGATAAAACCAGCGTCTCATGACCCTTATAGGAGGTTAAGTGCTGTTGTTGATAACCGCACTTTTCCGCCAAACGGAGGGAAGGGAGATTCTCCGGACGAATGATACAGCACGTCTTCTTTTCTTTAAGATAGGCATCACCCCAGGCGGTAACTGCTTTTACAGCTTCATAACCATAGCTTTGACCATGAAAGGGATAGGCTAAAGCACACCCCATTTCTGGGCTTTCTAAGGCGGGTATCATGTCCCGTTTAAAATCTGCAAAGCCGACATCCCCCACAAAGCGTTGGGTGGATTTTTCTTCCACGCGCCAATAGCCAAATCCCAAAGTAAACCAAAGACCTCAATACCGAAGTATCCTGTTCCAGACGTCTTTCTTGTTAAAGGGCTGCCCGCCAATATAGCGTGTGACAAGAGGGTCCGCCCACATTTTGGCACAGTCTGACCAGTCGTCGGGGTGATGCGCGCGAAGATAAAGATGCTTTGTTTCTAGGAAAGGAATGAGTTGATCGGGGCACTGTTTCAAGTTAATCATCGGTATTCATTAAGCACTATGCTTGTTCATTTTTAAAAAAATTATTTTATAATACTTTAAGTGTTAAATTATCTACTTGTCAAAATTAAAGATCGTGTCTATGTTCGGAAAGAATTTGCAAAACAATATCTAAGGATGCCTCTTCATATGTTTATGCGACTACTGTTCGTTTTAGTTTCTTTATCGATGGTTCCCTCAGAGGGTTTTTGCGTGCTTATTGGAAATGTTTATATACCTGGACTTGAAGGAGCAGACGTTGATGTCGTCGATGATACCCGTTTTGGGAGTGCCAGGAGTTTCCCCATTGGGAGCCTCATTTATGCTGGGAATTATAGGACAGACGATGATGAACTTGAGACGCATAGGGGACCTGCTTTGAGTTCTTCTAGCGAGGGTGCCGTTTACATGGTGAATTATGGGTTTGGCGTCATTGTGACCAGTCCTGAAGTATACGAAGCCATGGAAGGGACCAGTTTTTTATTTCGGATCATCGAGGTCATCATACACAGAGAGAGAAATGAGGAAAATCAGGATCCATATCAGCATCTTAGTTACATAAAGGATATTCCTCAAAGAGGGACACGCTATAATTCAGAGGATCTCGCAGCTCTCCTGAGCAATACAAGAGAAGCAATTCAAGATCAGCCCTGGATTGACAATGGCACACACGTTTTTAGAAATAATGATGCTGAAAATGTTATGGATAAAGAACGCATTAGTCGAACTTATGAAAGTTTGAAAGTACTTTATGATGAAACCCTCGATCAAGAAGGCAAAGAAGGGGATTTGTTTGCCGATTTACAGAAATACCTGCTTGGTCTACGGGAGGATAGTCCTGTCTTTCATCTTCTTAAGGCTGCCCTGCTCACAGTGCACCCACCTCTTAACGGGGATCTCTTTTATGGCAATGAGGATGAACCCAATTACCCTCCTCTTTCTGTTAATCAACTGTACACCACTTTTAAAAAGGCAGAGGGCCTCTATGATGTGGTTTGGATGGCTAATGCCGCTGCCAGAGTCTGGCACTTGGTGAACACTTTAAAACCAGAAAATCCAACAGAAGAAAGCGAACAGAAATTTCGGCACATGCTTCAACAGGACTTTGTCAAAGCGCTCGCCAGGTGTATTCGCCCCAATGCTTTAAGTCGTGTGTGTGATCTAGGAAAAATGCAACGCATGCTCTGTGTTCTGCAAGGATATGTTCCCGGCATTATGATCGACGATGTGGAAGCCCCTGTGACAAGTGACCAATTTTTAAAGGGATTTATGGTTAAATTTGAACCGCTTCTGCCCGATATCCTGAACAAGGAAACCGATGAACAAAGAACTTTTGTGAACACGATGAGAACTTCTTTAACGACTGAATTTCAAGAAGCAAAAAAAGATACGGAGGAGTTTGCAGTGTTTCGCAACGATGTGGAAAAACAATTCAATAACTTCATCAGGTTATCTTTTGATTTAGAAGATGATCACGACTAAAGAATAGGACAGCATCCCTCGTCATTGAGAACACACGGGGGAAGCCATCCAGTAAAATAAGTAACTGGAACTCTCCACTTCGCTGTATCTGTGAAAAAAATGGAGAAGTCACTCGGTTTTTGTTAAAACAAGGCCAGTTAAACGCCTTCGATTTCTTCCCTTAAAGCTTCAAGTTCAAGCCAGTGTGATTCTGATTTTTCAAGATCTAATCTTGCTTGTTCAAGGCCCTCGGCGGTTTTTAAAAACACCTCAGGATTGCGGCTAAAGAGTTCCGCGTCTTCAAGTCTTGCACTCAATTCTTGAATAGTTGCTTCGAGCGTTGCAATCTTTTTGGGCAATAATTCCAGATCACGCTTTTGCTGATAGCTAAGTTTTTTAGGTGTAGACTGAAACGATGAAGTCCCTGTCGCTAAGGGCTTTATCTTCTGATGTTTTTTAGCTGATTCAGGCGAGGATAAGCGACGTTGATTGAGATAATCGCTGTAGCCCCCAGCATATTCTTTAACAGTACCATCGCCTTCGAGAACAATCGTTGAGGTCACAACGCGATCTAAAAAACTTCGGTCGTGGCTTACAAGCAATAAAGTTCCTTCATACTCGGAGAGCATTTCCTGGAGAAGGTCTAACGTCTCCATATCTAAATCGTTCGTCGGTTCATCCAAAATCAAGAAGTTCGAGAATTGAGCGAGCGCTTTGGCCAGCAGCAAACGATTACGTTCTCCCCCGGACAGACTTTTGACAGGACTTCGTGCTTGCGCTTCTTCAAAAAGAAAATCCCGAAGATAGCCAATCACATGACGGGGTTTCCCCCTGACCATCACTTGATCACCGCCGCTGTCGCACAACGTCGCCCACAAGGATTTATCGGGATCCAGTTGCGCCCGTCCTTGATCAAGGTACACAGGCGTTAAGTTCATCCCCAATTTTACATAGCCCTTATCGGGAGAAAGCGTACCCGTGAGGAGTTTTAAAAGCGTCGTTTTACCTGCGCCATTGGGACCAATGATCCCGACACGATCGCCCCGCATAATCCGCGTTGAAAAATTAGTGACGATCATGCGATCGTCATAGGACTTTGAAATGTTTTTAGCTTCAATAACCATGGCACCAGAGACATTGCCTATTTCTGATTCCATGATCACACTGCGTCCATGATCAATATGTTTAGCCCGCACAGAACGCATATCATAAAGGCGACGCAACCGTCCCTGGTTGCGTTTTCTTCGAGCCGTAATCCCCTGATGCGACCAGGTAGTTTCTTGGGCAATGCGTTTATCGAGTTTGGCACGCTCTACTTCTTCTTGCGCCACAATCGTTTCAGCCCATTCTTCAAAATGTTGAAATCCTTTATTAAGGCGTCTCACAATTCCCCGATCTACCCACAAGGTTGTTTTGGTTAAGCGGTTGAGAAAAGTGCGATCATGACTAATCACAACAAATCCTCCGGGGAATTTTTCTAAAATATCTTCCAACCATTCAATGGTGGGAAGATCCAAATGGTTTGTTGGCTCATCCAGCAATAAGATGTCCGGTTGGCTGACCAAAGAACGTGCGATAGCCGCGCGCCGCTTTTCCCCTCCCGATAAATTGTTCATAACCAAATTTCCGTTGAGCCTAATCATATTCAGCATTGCGTCGATCAAATAATGATCCTCACGATTTTCTTCTCTGAGGCCTTCTTTAATATACTCTGTAATTGTTTGACCTTCGGGGATGACTGGTTCTTGAGGAAGGTAAGCAATCTGGCACCCAGGTTGCACAAATCTGGTGCCAGTTTCAGGGTCAATAATGCCAGCGATAATCTTTAAAAGTGTGGATTTTCCTGCGCCATTGCGTCCAACTAAACAAATGCGTTCCCTGCGGCCGACAGAAAGTTCTGCGTGGCTAAAAAGCGACTTGGAGCCAAATCCAAGGGAAATGTCTTGTAAAGTGACAAGAGGAGGGGGTGCAGGAGCACGCATTCATAAGCTCTCGATTAGGGTCAACGTTTCTATGTCATTGTTGTAGGGGATGATGGAACGATGCGTCAAGGAGATACAACGTCGCTTTCTGTTTATGGGTTTGTCAAACGTCCGAATCACGTCGTGTGCGTTCCTGGAGACGAAAGACTATCCTCACGTAACATTTTCAATAAAAGTTGACATTTAAAAGGTAAAAGCTATCATGAACCGATAAACTAATTTTATGTAAAGCGTACACCGATGTATTTGTCTTCTTTAAAAGACATCATTTTCTCCTCTCGAAAGCGCCCCGCCAAGGCGTAACTATATCCCCCTTATTTTTTAGTTTGTTGTTTTAAGTTTGAATGATAATCCTTTGGTTTGGAGAATTTATATGTCTAATAAAATTGGTTTTTGGCCGGTCTTCGCCCTGGTTATGGGCAGTCAGATAGGCTCGGGCGTTTTTATGTCGCCTGCAAATTTGGCGCCTTTTGGCGCCATCAGTCTTTTAGGATGGGCAATTTCTGGTGCGGGTGCCATTATGCTGGCTCTTGTGTTTGCCAATCTTTGTTCACGTTTTCCGAGAACGGGTGGTCCTCATGTCTATGTAGAAGAGACCTTTGGTCGATTTTTTGGGTTTTTTACAGGGTGGACGTATTGGGTCGTTTCTTGGGTGAGTTCCATTGCTGTGATCACGGCCAGCATTGGGTATTTATCCCCGATTTTAGGCCAGCATTCCCCTCTCTTTCATTTAAGTCTTGAGATCTTACTCTTGTTACTGATTACAGGCGTAAACTTGAGAGGCGTCAAAGTGGCGGGCATTGTTGAGTTTTTTCTGACCAACTTAAAATTAATTCCTCTTCTGATTGTGCCAATCATCGCTTTGTTTTTCTTTGACACCAATAACTTTTTCACCAGTGAAAGTGTGTCACAGTTGAGTTTACCCAAGGCTTTGAATTATGTGACCTTACTGACCTTGTGGGGATTCATTGGTCTAGAGTCAGCGACGACACCGGCGGGGTCCATTGAAAATCCTGGTAAGACTATTCCCCGTGCTGTGATCCTGGGGACTTTGTGTGTATTGGTTATCTATGCCTTGAATAGTGTGGCCATTATGGGCGTTGTGCCTGGTGAAATGCTTGCCCAGTCTAAGGCACCCTATGGCGAAGCAGCGTTGCATATGTTTGGGGGGAGCTGGCATTTGCTCATTGCTCTTATTGCTTCGATTGTGTGCATCGGTACCTTGAATGCTTGGGTGTTAACCAGCGGTCAGATCGCTTTGGGGCTTGCTCAAGATGGTTTGATGCCCAGCTTTTTCGCCAAGAGAAATCGCTTTGGGGCGCCCTATGGCAGTTTAATCGTATGTTGTATGGGTATTCTGCCGTTGCTGATTCTGACCCACAGCGATAATTTGGCTCAAAAGATCAATGTCATTGTTGATATCTCAGTGACATCCTTTTTATTCGTTTATGGTATTTGCTCTTTGGCTTATCTCCGTGTGCTGTACACTCAAAAGACACAAGCATCCCTGTGGCAATGGACATATGGAGTTTTGGCTTTGTTTTTCTGTCTGTGGATTATTCTGAGCACCAACTGGAATACGCTCTTGGTGGCAAGCCTTTTTACCATAACAGGTGTCCCCATCTATTTCCTTCAACGGCATCGCATTAAAGGTCTATGGATGCAGACGGCAAAAAAATAAATTATAGAGTGCCTATCGCAACTCCTCTTTCTTAAAGGGTTTTGGGGTGATTAAGGCAAAATAATTGCCAAAAAAGTTGACAATCTTCCTCTTTGTGGATATGACTATCGTAATAATAAAAAGACATTTCCATATCCACAGAGAGGTTAGCCATGAAGCAGAGCATCAAAGTCTGTTTATTTTTATGTATGGGCATCTATAGTTTACACGGAGCTGCAGCTGAAGCGTCAGCCTTGGCAGAAGTGCTGTTCAACGGAGTGGCAAAGGGCGGGGCAAAAGTTGTTAAGAAGCGGCCGGCTGTTCATTCTTCCTCCGTCCCCCTTTTCAAAAACTCCACCGTTAACGTGCAAAGAGGGGGTGGCCTGAAAAAATGGTCACAGGAGTTCAATCAACGTCCTTTCCATGTCAGCAGAAACGTTAAGCAAGAATTCATTACGTTAGAAGAAGATGCTGATAAGTATTTTTTCCCACCCGCAACTTTTGTGAGCCCTCTCATCGATATTGCTTTTAAAAAGGTTTTCTCAACGCCTAAAAATAGTTCCGTGATTATAAAGCTTTTGAATGAAATTCTTGGGCTTGAGGGTGAGCAAGCAATTAAGGCGATAGAGTATTATAATAAAGAGTTCGAGGCTGATGAACAAGACGGCAAGGTAGGCATCGTTGATATTTATTGTCGAGACCAAAATAATCGAGGTTTTCTTGTGGAGATGCAAAGAGGATGGGATGCCCATTTTTTAAATCGCGTTCAAAATTATGCGGCTAAAGCATTTTCCATGCAATTTAAAAGAAAAGGGGTGGATTATGAAACAACACAGCCTTTGTATTGTATTTCCTTTGTGAATCAGGTTTTTTTTCCTGAAGAAAGTGATTATATCTCACATCATCTAACAACCCATCAGAAATCCCATCGTTGCTATTTTGATAAGATGCATTATGTCGTCATAGAGCTGCCAAAATTTAAAAAGAAAAATGGAAGAATAGGGTCAGCGCTCGATGAGCTTTTGTATGTGATGAAAAACTCTAAAAATATCAGTCAATATCCAGGAAAAACCTACATTCGAGAAATATACGAAACCTTAGATGAGAAAAATTGGAATGATATGGAATTGAGGGTGGCAACTAAAATTAAAGATTTAGCTTGGGTAGAGGAAGCCAGAGAAAAGATATATAAAAAAGCCGAAGAGAGAGCGAATCAAGCTGAAGAGAATCTAAGACACGCTGAAGAAAAAGCTAAATTAGCTAAGGAAGAAGCTAAAGCTGCTGAAGAGAAGCTTCGTCAGATGACTATTGATACGGCTCTTAAACTCATCACCCGAGGATTGACCAATCTCGAAATCGCTGAAGACACAGGTCTTCAAGAGGCAGAGGTCGAAAAGCTGCGCGTGCATAAGAAACAGTAAGAAGGAAAGGATTGTTATAAAAGACTCTTCCTTCTATGATTAAAGGGATTGGGCGCGATTATAGAACAAGGAAAGCCATGCAAATTATCACCTCAATTTTATGTGCTCTTATGTTTCTGACTATGTCCACGGATGGACAGGCGGATAGGGGGGAACTTTTTGTGGTCCATGACCCCAAAACCGACCTTTATGGTTTTAAGGACAAGCAGGGAAGAATGGTTATCCTTCCTCAATTTGAGCACGTAATGGTGCCGTCAGAGGCAGCGCTCTTTAGTTCAAAAAATAAAGAATTTTTTGTCCTGGTTCCTGTGGTGAAAAAAGGAAAAATCTGGCGCATGACGCGGGAGGGACTATTAAAGTTTGAGACAGTCTTTTTTGATAATGGACCCGATTATTATGAAGAAGGCCTCAGTCGTTTTATAAAAGACGGTAAGGTAGGATTTCACGATACAAAAGGCCAAGTGGTTATTCCTCCCCTCTATGATTTTGCCTCTCCCTTTCGAGAAGGGCATGCCAATGTTTGTCAGGGATGTTATGCCCACTATCCCAAAATGCCAACCTATCCCGCTTTGAGTTCCAGCTTTTGCAGTTCTATGCGAGAAGATATGTACAAATCCGTGGTGGGAGGAAAATGGGGAATGATTGATAGACAAGGTAGGGTCGTCATTCCTTTGATCCATGATTCCTGGGAAGCGATGGAAGCGGCGCACGCATCACAGTAGGAGTGTTGCATCGAGAATTTGAATGTGCCTATACTTAACTCAAAAAACAGGGAGTTAAAAATGACCTCTTTCCATAAAATTATTTTCTTGGTGTGTGCAGTCATCGTGTTGAACACGAATGTTCTTCTGGCTCGTGGTCCCTTTGAACATTGGCACCCGCACCATAAACATGGACATATTCTGAACGGTGTGCCTGGCCCTTTTCCTCCCACACATTTTGATGAAATGATGGGAAAATATCGAGCCTATCAATACTATCGTCCTCATAATTGTGTGGGTCATTGTAATGGCATGAAAGTCTGCGGTAACGAGGGGCTTTATACGTGGTGCGTTCTTCATTGTTCTGGGAAAATGAACACCAGGCACATTTGCGGCAAAGAACGTTTCAACGCTCTCATTGATCTCCTGAACCGTCACCAGGATCGTTTGGACTTGGCTGAGCTGGATCTTCTCAACAACGTAATCGGGCTGTATGGATTGTTGCGGTAGGGGACTTTGCTCATGAAACAAGTACGCTGGATCGCCACATCCTCTTTGAGGGTTCGCGATGACGGCCTATAGAAGTGCGTCATCACGAGCGAAGCGACGTGATCCAGTACATTAAGTAAGTTGGATCGCCACGACCCAAGAGAGGCTTCGCAGTGACGGAGAAGAAAACCAGGATAAGATAGGAAAATCTTCTTTTTCGCGTTTTTACGATTCCTTAAAGATTCTGAGTCAGGCTAAAGAATCGCATCTTCATCATTCAAAGACAGAGGAGGATTCTATGAAAAGAAAATTACTCAGTAGTTCTGTGAGTGTTCTCGTAACAGTTCTTTTAAGCGTATCTTATGCGGGAGAGGCGCGTGCTTCATTTGTGGATAGGCAGTACCAAAATAAAAATAAGTCATCTGAGCAGTTAAACAGGGAAAGTCAGCAACGACAGCAGAGAAGTCTGCAAGGGCTTACACAAAGAAAAACCTTTTTACGTCAATTGGCTATTGCAGCGCTCAATCGTAGTCATGATCGAATTGAGAATCACGTCTTACGTCTGCATGTGGGGAATATAAATCCAAACAGTCATGAATATGTGTTTTCAAAAATAACGACGAGTAGCTTTGATAATCGAAATTTTTATACTTTGTTTAATCCAGACATTCGAACCGTTAACGACTTTATTGCTATGGTCACAAACTTAGTCAATGAAGAACAAAACATTATTTTTAGTGGGGGCGGCGATAACAGAACTATTAAAGTCATTATAGATTCAGGAAATGAATTGGGTCGTTATTTTACACAATCTGATTATAATACAGCGCAATCAATGAGAAATGATCAACACCCAACAAACCCGATGCAAGCTGGTAGAGCTGGATCAAAGCTGGTGTTAATTATCAGATGTGATTATGAACAAGATCTTTATCAACGTATCGTGGATATGACAAACCAAGTAAATTTTCCTAATAATCCTGATGGATTTTATCCAGACTTAGTCACAGCATTTTTAACGAGTGGCAATAATTATTGAGAGATTAAATTACGTAAATTGACTCTATGATGAGCAACGCAATGCATAGAGATAGAGATGTAAGGTGAGGGTTGGACTGAGACGAGTCTAAGAGGGAGACCTTGCGGTGACGAAGGAGGGCGCGTTAAGACCATCCGTGAAGCGTTAGGAATGACTTTAGCACAGGTTGGTGAGAGAGTGGGAATTACTCCTCAAGCTTTTGAAAAACTTGAGAAATATGAGGGAGGCGTATTCCATATCCCTGAAAACTTTAGAGCAGGCAGCAGCGGCTTTGCAATGTCGGGTGATCCATGTATTGGTTCCAGAAAGACCTTTGAAGGAAATTGTGGATGCTTAAATTCAAAAAAAGGCAGAAGAAATCGTCAGTCATATTCACCATCCATGAGCTTAGAAAAACAAGCCACATACTCTCAAGAGCGGGAAGCTCAAATTAAAAGGCTTAGGGAAGAGATGAGAGGGCGTAAGCAACTTTCCAATATTTGGAATGGACGACGATAAATGAAGCTTATCTACCCGGAAAGGATGACACCTTTTAATCAGGACGATGAGGTCTCTCTTATTCCAAGGCATATTACAACACAAGATCAACTAAATGAGTGGGAGCAGGCCAACATTATTGAGGCTGAACAATGGTTGTTTGCGAGACGATAACGAAAGATGGTTTCCAGCGATTTTATGAAGCGTCTTCATCGGAAAATGTTTGATCAGACGTGGTCATGGTCTGAAGACTTTGAACCTGACAAATTTTGGTGTATAGTCTGTGCAGATTCAAGGATCATTCTATGACCTATGTCAGGATATATTGTATTGGTTGAAAAACAAAACATTCCCTATGGATGAAGTTGCTGTTCGCTTCTATCCTCCTCCTCAGGGCGATACATGCTTTTCCAAAGGGTAATGGTTTGATACGCACGTTTAATGATCGATGGACTTCTAATGAAGAGAGTTCTTCTCGGTTTAGTTGGGGAAGGCAAAGTCCTAGCAAGACGGCGGCATCTACAAACGGTCTATCTTAATGCGCTTAAAAACGCTGACTAAGGAGAGTATCATCGCTTTTGCGCGGATGTTAGGATTGGTTAGAGGCTAGAGACTTGTAATGATTCCCTCCCTTCACTCAACGATATGAATATATTCCCATCATGAAAAAATAGAATAAAAAGGATTTATTATTTATATGGGATTTATAAAATTTTTTTGAAGTAGTTGATTGTTTCTTTTAATCCTTCTTCAAGTTTAACTGTAGCTGACCAATTCAATTCTTTGCGAGCTTTTGAAATGTCAGGCTGTCTTTGTTTTGGGTCATCGCTTGGCAAGGGAGCAAAAACAATTTTTAATTTACGCCCAGTTAATTCAATAATTTTATCTGCAAGCCCTAACATGTTTATCGGCTCTGGATTGCCAAGATTGATAGGACCAGTAAACTTATCATTATGAGACATCATTTTAATAATGCCCGTTACTAAATCAGATATATAGCAAAAGCTCCTGGTTTGGCTTCCATCGCCGTAAACGGTGAGATCATTACCTTTTAAAGCCTGCACTATAAAATTACTTACAACACGTCCATCATCAGGACGCATATAAGGTCCGTATGTATTAAAAATTCGCACTACTTTTATATTGACATTATGTTCACGATGATAATCAAAGAAAAGAGTCTCTGCACATCTTTTTCCTTCATCGTAACAACTACGAATACCAATTGGGTTTACTCTTCCCCAATACTCTTCATGTTGTAAATCGATTTCAGGGTCACCATAAATCTCACTTGTAGATGCTTGCAAAATCTTTGCTTTATTTCTGAGTGCGAGATTTAGCATGTTAACTGACCCCAATACATTGGTTTTAACAGTCTTAACAGGGTCAGATTGATAATGTATAGGACTTGCAGGGCAGGCTAAATTATATATTTCATCAACTTCTGCATAATACGGTTCAATAACATCGTGTCTAACAAGCTCAAAATAGGGATGTGCAATAAGATCAGCTACGTTTTCTTTTTTACCAGTAAAAAAGTTATCCAAGCAAAGCACATCACAATTATTTTTTAATAACTCTCGGCATAAATGCGATCCTATAAAACCGGCACCTCCTGTAATTAAAACTCTTTTTCTAAACATGCATCTAACCTTTTTGTAACACCTTTTTTTGAATTCTCTTTTGAGCCCATTCAGCAAAACTTCTAAGTCCTGTTGAAAGAGGGGTAAAATTAGAAAAACCTAATAAATTTTTTAAGCTGGAAATATCTGCATATACCCCAAACTGATCTCCTGGTGTATTTTCATTTTCAGTCCAGGATAAATTTGGGATAATTTCTTTCAGTTGATCCATTAAATTCTGGACGGTTGTTTTTTCCCCTGTGCCAAGATTTAATATTCGATTAGTCACTGCAGAACTATGAATAGCTTGCATCCATACTTTTACAACATCATCTATGTAAATAAAATCTCTGAAGCGAGTCAAGCTACCTTTTATAGGTATAGTATGATTTTTTAGAGCATAACTTAGATAAATACTTACCATTCCTTGGCGTAGATTAGATAAGTCTTGTCCTGGACCGTACACGTTAAACATTCTGAAAGCAACAAAAGGAAGCTCATGTTGATAAATTTTTAAGTAATTCTCGGAAGCTAGTTTCCCCGCGCCATAGCAAGATAAGGGGTGACAATCTTCATGTTCAGAAATGGGTTTGTCGTCTACATGACCGTATACTGACATAGAGCTAGCATAGAGTATCTTTCGGACTCGGTTTTCTATACCGAATCGAATTAAATTTAATGTGGATACTGTATTCTTTGAAAGATCTAAAATAGGATCGTCAAAACTAATTTCACCAGAAGATTGACCAGCTAAGTGTAAAATAATATCAATATCTTTTGGGATTTGATCTATGTTATTTGATTGACTTAAATCAAGCTGAATAAATTGTGCTTTTGCGGGTATATTTTCTAACTGTCCTTGAGAAAGATCGTCTACACCAATGACTTGGTGACCTTCGCGTAAAGCCTCTTCAGCTATTTTTGAGCCTATAAAGCCAGCGACGCCTGTTACTAATAACTTCATTACTCAATCCGCGTAAAAATATAGTTTTTGAACTTACTATATTTTTCATTATTCATCATCTCTGAATGAGATTTAGAAGCAATAGAAAAACCATGTTTACAAATGAAATCACAGGTTTCCTGGTGTTTCTTACCTTTCTCATTCATTTCGATCAAAATACTTTTAACATTTTTATTTTGTAATGTTTTGTGACCACCTTCAAGAACTTTTAATTCATGACCGTCAACATCAAGTTTAATGTGGTTGGGTATAAAAGTTTGTTGTGCTAAATAATCAAGTGTAATACCGACGACACCTTGTTGGTAGGAAAACTCATAAGTTTCATCAAATGCACCTGTGTTTTCATCAAATGAATTTTGCGATTGACCAAAACCATCATTTCTAATTTTTAAAGTATCTAGTTTATTTTGATTATACAAACAAAGACAAAATGCCTGAACAGTCTTTAATTGATTAATATTAATATTTCTTTGCAGAATAAAGAAATTATCGCTCATGGGCTCAATAGCACAAACTGTGTGGCCTTTTAGACCAGCGTATAGACTGTAAAGACCAATATTAGCGCCGATATCTAACAAAGTATCATCTGGCTGAAAAGAGTCAATCCATGCTAGCGTCTCGGGTTCCTTCGTAAAAAATGTTCGTGCACGCCAAATAGGAATTTCGCCTGGGCAAAAGAAAGTAAGTTTTCCTGAAGGTGTATTAATGATTTCGTAAGCACTCAATTTGTTAATTATTTCATCTTGAGTTATACAGCCACGATGTATAGAAAAGCGGACTAGCTTTTGCGCAGAATTTGCAAT
This sequence comes from Candidatus Nucleicultrix amoebiphila FS5, assembly GCF_002117145.1. NCBI lineage: Bacteria > Pseudomonadati > Pseudomonadota > Alphaproteobacteria > Holosporales > Nucleicultricaceae (SeqCode) > Nucleicultrix (SeqCode) > Nucleicultrix amoebiphila (SeqCode). Next base: position 1,325,930 of record NZ_CP008743.1, read on the forward strand.
CATCTTTTTTACGGCCTGTTTAATCATAGCAATACTTCCTTAATTTTAAGAATTTATTTTAAACAAATATCTGTCACTTTTACGATGTAAGATTCTTTAAAAAGAGTACTTAATGGAAATTGCTGAAAATTACCAGACTCTAAAAAATCACACTTTTTCTTCCCTAACGCCAGAATAAAACGCCTTTTTGCTTTCAATAACAGAGGCAGTGATAAACTGACACGTTTAAAATCTGCCCTCTGAGTGATAATAATCGGATCTGAAGAGCTTAATGCGTCTTCATCCTCTGGAAAAAGAGATGCGACATGCCCATCGTCTCCCATACTCATTATCACACATGATAGAGGCAAGATTCGTTGAAAAAAATTCTGATACTCCTTTTTACCCTTAAGAACTACATCTTTTAAAGAAATAAACAAAGATTTTGAAGGACCCTCAAAAGTAAAAAAATCTCTAAGAAGCAATCCTTCATTACTATCTTTGCTCTCTCTTGGCACTAATCTATCGTCTGTAAGAGATATTATAATCTTTTCCCACGGAATATCGAGAGCAGCAATGCTGGACAGAAAGTACCGAATGCTTTGTCCACCTGTTAAAATTAAAGTTGCGCGTCCAAAATTTGAAACATCTGCTATGAGGCTCTCTTTCAGCTCATTGAGCACAAGGCGCTCAGCCTCTATAAAACTATAATGAACTTCGTGTTTAGTGCCTTTAGATGAGTTTAAAATCATGGAAATTTTTAATCGCTCTTATTGCAAGAGGAAAAGGGCCCGTACAAAGATTATCAGTTCTAGCCAAGAATGGAATTTTTAGAGCATTAGCAGCCTCTAAATCACTTAAACTATCGCCAATAAACAATATTTGATCTCTTCGGAGGCTGTAATTCTTGACGATTTTTTCACCAATGACGGTTTTTGTATCTGGTGCTCCAAAAATTCCCGAGAAATAACCCAGAAGATTTCTCCTTTTACAAATGTTTAGAAGCTCTTCATGGGGGGTGGCCGATAACACAAAACTCATAACATTATTCTTCTTTAAGCTACTTAAAAACTCGACAACTCCATCGATAAACTTACAATTCAACATTTTATCCATGATGATATCTGAAAAAATACGGGACAATATCTGTCCTTCACTTTCAGAATATTCTCGTTTGAGAATCAAAGTATGTATATATTCAAATTTCTTATATCGGCTTACACCTTGATTTTGAAGATGATAATCTCTAGCCTTATTAGCGATTTCAATCCCATAGGAAAGATAGAGTTCGTAAAAAGCCTCCGTCTTAATAGAGGCAGAATCTAAAATCACACCATCGAAATCAAAAAAAACTGCTTTAAGCATGGAATAAAATATCGCGAAGACTTGTATTTCGCTCTCCTAAGGCAATATATTCATCTTTGTTTTTTTGTTTATATGAAAATATATGGTTTTCAATTTTATTGATTTTCAATTCTGGCCATAGGGAAGCGCTATATGATTCGTAAACTGGCTCAGTTGTCATATGAATAACCTCTATATCTCTTGCCAGACATTCAAGCACTGTCGTTGTTGATCCAAAAATGAGAGCAATCTGTCGTTTTGAGTTTCTATCAAAGCGGTCTTGATATCGAGCCAGTAGATTTTCAATATTCTTGATCAGGGCAGCGTGTTTCTTGGACTGACTTTGGGCAGGATGATTCCGAATTTTTAAAGGCGGCATGTCTGAATCCATTTTCTTAAAAAAGTACTCTAGTAATTCAATATAAAAATCACCCTTACTGAAATCATAGGGGATAAAAATTTTCCCTGAAAATTTTTTTTTGGTAACTTTTTGAAACCTCAAAGAATTGATCACTTGAATACTTTTCTTTTCCCATCCTAAATATTTTTGAAAAATTTTTTTCTGGCCTTTGCCATGAACAAATAAAAAGTCTGGTTCTCCGTCTCGCTTTACAAAATCGGTTGGTAAAGGAGGCAAACTAGAATGCAAATAACCGATAGTTTTAATAGTAGAGTTAAATAATTTTATGCCTTGGTTAAGTTTGTGTTGCCAAGGTTGAGCTTCGTAAGCCATTAACACTGATTTAATTTCAGGCTTCAATATTTCTGATGTGAATACAGACGTTAAAGCATGAGCAAATAAAGTTTCTGGGACAGGAATTATTTTGTAAACAAACCATTTCCATATGTTTTTGAAGATACGCAAAACACTATAATGATTTTCATGGTGACTTACAAATATCCTAATATTTTTATTAAGTTTTCGTGGATGGACATTATCAAGAGATAATAAAAACCATAAAGTATTTGGGGTGTTTTTTGAATTTGCACTAAAATATGAGCATTGAAATGAACCATCCTCTAAGAAGTCATCTTGTCTACACCAGGAGATGACAATATGTTTATAGGCAATACCCCTCTGTTCTAAGTTAACTATTTTATAACTAGAAGAAGCACCTGATTGCAAAACACTTCTTAAAAAACGATAGGAGTAATTGGGGAATTCACTGAATCCTTTATGAAGGCATTGTAAACGTAAATATCCTAGACTTCCTGCTGCCCAAGCATTCAGATAGCAAGAGGGGTCACTCGCAACCTTTTGACCATCTTTCAAGCTTCTAGCGCCAAGATATTTTTTAACTTTATCAAGCAACTTTAATTGAGTAGTGATAATATCTGTGTCAGCCATAATGACAAACTAAATCATTCGGTAACTCGAGATTAAATTGACATTGGTCATCTGGTCCCTTTGTGATTGCAAGAACAGTGAAACAAATTTTTTCATAAGGTGTAATAGCAGTTTTACTGGGAGATCCCCAATATCCATATCCTTTAATCGCACTGGGTTTGAATTGAAGTAATTTATCAAACAAATCATTCGGATTTAAAACAATATAAGGTGCTTGTTCACCTTCGTGTTGATTTTGAAAATTAATGTATTGATAGGATTTAGATTGAGAGTGTTTTTCTAGTTCGTTGCTGAAACGAAAACTAGAGAGAAATACACCACCAGGTTTGACATAATTCATGGCTGCTTCTAACATTTTATCAAATTCAACGTTCCAATCAATACAACCAAGAGAAACAACAAGATCAAAGTAGTTGTTAGGAATTTCAGGGGATTTAAGATCAAGTACATCGCCTTCTAGAAAGGTGTATTGAGCGAATAATTTCCGCGCAGTATCGATAGCTTTCTTGTTTATATCGATACCCACATAATTTTTTACGTTAAAGCGTGAATCCAATGCATTGCCAAGACCACCGCAACCGCAACCTACATCAAGTACGCAGCTTTGACGGTTGAGCTCTAATGTTTCGAACATCTTCTTTTCGGAGGGATAAAAATCATCCCAAGTCACCCTATGTTCTTTATAAAATGATTCTATTGAATCTGTTTCATATTTAATATTTGCATTACTACTCATCACTGATCTTCCTATGCTTTGATTTTGGTAACACGATAGGGTTGTGCTAATGTATTGTCTTGACGACCAAGTTGGAGCGAACTGAGCCCCTCATCAAGATTAACCCAAGTATTCTTTTCTGCACTCACGTACATAGCATGCAATAACTTCATTGTATTCATAGCATCCAAAAATTCTACGGCGGGTTTTTCATCATATAGAATGGCGTTAAGGACACCCATATAAATATTTTCATGTCCTAGCCCGTAAGCATCTTCAAAGTTATCACTGAAGTCAATGGCATCAGAAGGTCGCGGGGAAAACTCAATGAGTTTATCGGTAAAAGATCCGCCCAACATAGCTAATCCTTTGCTTCCTACAATAGAAAGAGAAGATTCAAAGTCATGCGGTCTAGCGGCGGTAGTTATCTCAATATTTCCCAATGCTCCATTTTCGAACTCAGCAATCGCAATGACGGTATCTTCAACTTCAATGTTTGAACCAAATGTGCGCATCATGCAATTTATGCGTTTTATGTCACCATTAAGGTATCGTAACAAATCAAGATGATGGATTCCTTGATTTGTACAGCACCCTCCATCCAAGGCAAACGTACCACGCCAAGGATCACGATCATAATAACTTTGGGGTCGACACCAGCGCATGCGGACGGTTGCTAATTGAATGCGCCCTAATTCATTTTCCAAGATCGCTTTACGAATTCTTTGTACGCAACGATTGAAACGATATTGATGAACTGGGAAAACTTGGACGGAATTTTTTATTGCCGCCTCCCCAAGAATTTCTCCTTGTTTTAATGTCATAACAATGGGCTTCTCAATAATGACATGTTTCTTATAGATATTAACCACATCAAAAGCATGTTCGAAATGCATGCCACTAGGCGTGATAATGGCAACAGCATCGATCTCAGGATGATTCTCAAGCATCGTATGGTAATTTTGATAATGGGGGACTTTATCTACACCACATATTTCATCCATTCTCTTGACGCTCAAGTCTGAAATGGCTGCCAACTTTAAGTGAGGATTTTTATTGATTGCACGTACGTGATGGCCCGATACTCTACCGCATCCAATAACAGCGATGTGAATTTTTTTGTCCATATTACTTCTCTAGTGTTAAATTAACAGAATTTTTTGAACTATAGTGCACTATCGTTTCTTGACAGTCTTCCCAAAATTTTTTCATTAATGCTAATGGTCCTATTGAAATTCGAATACAGTTTTCAAGAGGAAAAATAGTAAAGGGTCCTTTCAAAAGATACTTTTTTTGCTTGGTTTCTAGAATAATTTTTTGAGCATTTTCTATTGAAGGGCAACGTAAAAGCAAAAAGTTAGTATGAGAGGGATAGCACATTAGTCCTGCTTTACAGAGCTGATGGTATAAAAAATCTCTCCCTGCAACAAAATCATTTATCTTGCGCATTACAAATGACATATTATCAAGCAAGTATTCAGAAAATTTGAGGGCGAGACTGTTTGCATCGGTAACGGGTCTTAAGAGCATTAATTCTTGAATGCGTGCAGCATCCGCAATCGCGTACCCAATTCTTAGACCCGCTAAACCGAAGGCCTTAGAGAATGTTCTCACAATGATTAGATTTTTATAATTTTTTATAGCATCGGCAAGAGTGTGAGGCGTGAACAAATGATATGCTTCATCTATGACTACGAGAGTGTTTGTTTCTGAGGTGATATCAAGCAGTTTTATAAGGTTCTCTTGCTCAATGAGCGTTCCTGTAGGTTGATTTGGATTAGCTAAAACAACCAATCTGATGTTATGAGATTTTACTTTTTGGATGATTTCCTCAAAATTAAACTTCAGATCTTGATTGTAATGTATATAGTGAATATGGGCACCATAAATACCTGCATATACATCATACATACGCCAACTAGGATCTTGTAAAAGGATGTGATCGTTGAGATCTATGTAGATCTCGAATATATTCTTAATAACAGCATCAGACCCGGCGGATATATACAGATTATCCGGTGATACATCGAGCCATCGAGCCAATTTATGAGTTAATGAAGTAGAATCTGCATATGCAGCAACATCGTGTACAGTAAGAGAGTTCAACCAACTTTTAAAAAAATCTTCGTCATAGCCAACTGGATCTTCATTGCGATCTAAACGAATAAAATTGCGTCGATCTGAATAAGGATCAAACTGCCGCTTTACGTTTTTTAATCGCTTACTGCAAATAGAAGAGGTTGCGAGATTCATGTTAGAAATCCTTGGATAAGAGTTAAAATTTCATAGAGGTCAGAGAAGACTTAAAAAAAACTGCATGACAATTCTTGAGATGATCCAGGCCTAATTTTGTATCTTAGCTACACAAAAAACGCGATCACTATACCCATTTTTAACCATAAGTTCTTGGTATTCTTTATTTGTCTGTTGCCAGAACTGATCAAGTGCGTTTTGTAATGTCTCTTTGATAAGAGGTATCTCGGGTGTATTTGAGCGAGCGGATAGAGTTTCTCTTGGTTTTTGACAATAAATCCAGTTCAAATGATTGGTAATTGGATACTCCTGTAAACAAACTGGATCTGAACTATAGCCGGCCTGGCTTAATGTTTCCGACAAAGTTTGAGGAGAGTAGTAAAATAAATGTTCAATGCAAAAATAAAATTTTCTAAAGTTTTCAATATCATAAATGCTGACCAGCGGATCTAAAATGTTAGGGACTACAATCACTAACTTACCATTAGGCTTTAGATATTTTTTTAATTCTTTTAAAAAGGCAATGGGTTCGCCGATATGTTCTAATACAAAAATCAAAGTGATTAAATCAAAAGATTCAGGCGAAAATCTTTGCTCTAGAGGTTTATCATCGACGTCTAGTTTAAGTTTTTGCTGGCAAAATTCAACTTCTTTGCGACTGAGCTCGTGTCCAAAAACTTTTGCTGCAGAATCTTTGATACCCATTAATAAATGACCCGTTGAACAGCCTATGTCTAAAACGGTTTCGGTGCCGGATAACATTTCTTTTACTCTATTAGTCCATATACTAGAGGCCTTTTGCATTTTTTGATAATGCTTTTCCGGATCAAGAATTTCTGGATCGATATGTGTTAAATAAGTTTGATGATATTGTGTCTCATAGAAATCAACAGGAAATTGAAATGAGTTCTGATCAAGATAAATCAGCGAACAGTTAGCACATCTCATTACACTCGCTTTTTGCTCAAAACGAAGTTGATTAGTATATAATGAAATAGAAGCGCTAGCGCAAAGTGGACAAATATGACTCATGTTAAATACTTTTAGAGAACATTCTGTTATTCGTTTCCGTTTGTTCAAGATCGGCGTGTGTATAGCCATGTGCTTTTAACCAATACTCGACCGTGGGAATTTGCCATTGATAATCAACATCACATCCGCCCCAAGATGGAATAGAAGCAATATTTTGCCCCATCCATTTTTGAGGTAAAAGACCTTCTTGCATTAAATCAAGACATTTAGGGCGAACAATAGACGCAGACATATCTGCGTAATATACATCGCCTTGAGAATCTCTATCACAATTTAAAGTCTTAGGATCTCCAAATGTTTCAAAAGGAACAAAAGGCTTTAGACAATTATTTTCATCGAGCTTACGCGCACGCAATGGACTCCACATATTGTAGATAGAGGTCGTCACAGCTGAATCTTTAGAGGGGTCCTTTTCTAGAATGCTTATACCTTGATCAATTAAGTTTGCAGTGATTGTTGCCGCGTTCGCAAAAAGCAAAATCATATAGTCAACAGTTTGTCCCTCATCTTCAACTATTTTTTTTATTTCTTTATAACCATGCAGGAAAACATCTTCACCTAAAGCTTGACTCGTTGTAAGCGATGGGGGGCGCTCAATGAGCTGAGCATCAAATGTAAGAGCAATTTCCTTAATTTGAGGGCAATCTGTGGAAACAAATATTCGAGGTTTACAAGAGGCTTGCTGAGCTGCCATCAGTGGATATGAACATAACGGTCTTCCTAAAACGGAGTAGATGTTTTTTCCTGGAAAACCAACACTATTGGCTCTACCAATCATAAGTGCGCAAATCATATATTACCTTAATGTTACTTCGTAAGTTTCTGTAAATGAGGGGAGATACTTTCTGGACAATCTATCACAAATTTTTCGTATATATCTTCAATACAAATTAATAAACCTTGGCCAAATTCAATATAATCCGAACTAACTAACTTTTTTGAAACCTGAGGTTTAAAGATATAAGGGGTTCGTTTATAATGACCTTGTGAGTATTCTGCCTGATGATCAAGGTGTTGAATTTTGATATCACCACCGAGCATGTCATTGATAGTAGTTACTAGCTCATCGCAATTAATATACTGATAACCAGTTAACATAACACGCGAATTAATATATTCTCGAGAAAGAATATCGACACTCATTCGTGCCGCATCTTGTACATGAATGAACTCTCTTTTCTCATCTAATCCGAATCTTACCTCTATTTTTTTCTCTAACAGAGCTTGTTTGATGAGGCGATGAATAAAATTCGTGTCACTTGCACGCGGCCCATAAAGTGAGCCATAGCGTAGGATAGTGTAATCAATGTTATGGTTTTTTTGATATTCTTCTATAATTATTTCACACGCTTGCTTACTGGCTCGATAAAATCCACCTGCATCAGAATAAACATAAACAGTAGAAGCAAAAACAAACCGCTCGATATTATTTTTTCTACACGCTTCAAGAATATTAATTGTCCCGTTAATATTTAAACTGAGAGTATCTTTTGGTCTTTCAAAACTAGCATGTATATCTGCTTGACCTGCTAAATGATACACATAATCCATACCTTGCAAGGCTTTGGAAACACTTTCTTCATCTAGAATATCGCCCTGAATAAATTTTTGTTTTTTATCTAAATACGGCGATGAATTGATATCAAAAATAGTAGTTTCTATGTTTGCATGAGAGAGAGCATCGGCGACATGACTTCCAACAAAACCAGAACCACCGAAAACAATAGCTTTTTTCATATTAATCCAACTAATTAAAAGTTTTCAAAAGGTCTCATTAGAGGCTTATTTCTAATGAAATTTATAACATCTTCTGCAATTTGGGTCTCCATTAATCCCCTCGTTTCACGCGTCATTGATCCTATATGAGATGTTAAAATGCAGTTTTCTAGTTCACACAATTTGCCCATGTAGGGTTCTTGTTCAAATACATCAATGGCCGCTCCTGCTAAATTTGATTTTAAAGCGTCATATAAGGATGCTTCATTAACAATACCCCCTCTGGATGTGTTAATTAAATAGCTGCCTTGAGGCATCTTACTTAGTAGATTTGTATCTACAAGGTTTTTTGTGAATTCGTTTAATGGAACATGGAGCGAAATAATATCGCAAATTTGAAATAAGTCATTCAATGAAATTTTTTGAGCATTTTTAATGCACTCAATCTGTGGATCGTAAAAAAAGACTTCAAGGGTTGGGGCTAAAGAGGTTATTAATTTTATGACCGACGATCCAATTTTTCCTGCACCAATAATTCCAATTTTACACTTTGATAAAGTGCGTCCCATTGGCCTATGCCAAATTTTTTGATGCATTTTACGATCAGAATAAGAAACACCTTTTATTAAATTCAGTATCAATGCAATTGTAAACTCAGGCACTGCTGTCGAAGGTGCATCTGGAGTATAGCTTATTTTGATTTTTTTAGCCTGTACAACGTCAAGGTCAATATTATCTATTCCTACCCCTACCCGTCCTATTAGTTTGAGTTTAGTGGCACTTTCAATAAGTGTCCGAGTGATTTTCTCTGTGCCAGCTATCAAAACATCCACATCATGGATTTGATGATTAAAAAAATCAGCTTCTGTAAATTTTATATTGTTTTTATTTTCAATGACGTAAGCATTTTCTTTCAACAAAGTTAATGCACTAGGACAAGCTTCTCCAAATCCAACATTTGAGATAAGTATCTTTTTCATTGCTTCTAATTAAAATTATTCTTTTCTAGAATTCTCTTTACGCATTGAACAACGGATCTTCATGGAATAATCATCTTTTGAGACACCATATATTCTTAAAAGATTGAAAATATGTAAATAAAATCATTTTTGATACATGCTTAAAATGATAAAGACCCATAAATATTAACTTAGAAAATGATAAATATCTTAACTTATAACACTCAAAGAAACAAATTAACAAGCGAATATAATACTTGAATAATTTCCAAACAGAATTTTTAGTTGAACTAATACCCTCTGCGTGAACACGATATTTTAGAAGTGGTTCATTTAAGAAAAAAAAGGGGTAACAAGCAACAATTTTTAATACAAAGAGATAATCTTCCGATGCTTTCAAAGCGGCTCTCTCATCAAATCCTTGAATTTTATGAAGTATCTTTTTAGAAATCATGATAGTTGAAAAAGCAATCCTATTTCGGTAAAGCTGCTTCTCAAAACTAGTCTTATCAAGATTAACAACTTCTGAAAAATCAGTATTTTTAGTAAAATTAGAAAAACCAGTGTAAACTAATCCTAGCTCAGGATTGCACAAAAAGACGGCGAGCTGCTTTTCAATTTTAGTATTCACCCAAATATCGTCATCATCACAAAAAGCAATATAATTACCTTTCGCTTTCATGGCACCAAAATTTCTGGGAACAGCAGGTCTACCAGCATGTGTTATCTCAAAATAGTGTATCCTGGTATCATTAAGATTCGCAACAACCTCTTCAGTATTATCTGTGCATCCATCTCCAACAACTATAATTTCAAGGTTTTTGTAAGTTTGGCTAATAACAGACTGTAAGGTCTCCTTTAAGAGAGGTGCTCTATTAAAAGTAGCTATTACTATGGAAACAAGAGGCAATGAATTTTTGTTCATAAAAGATATCTCGATGGATTATTTCTTAACTAAAACAAATGAAAGAAGATTTTTTTTTGTTGATTTAAATTCTTTGAACCAAAAAAATTCTTTAAAAAAACTGTGAAATTCAGAACGTAAAAAATAATGATCACCCGTTTCTTGATCTGGAGGGAAATATAAATCTCTGAAATTAATAGAAAAATCCTTTTTTTCCAGAAATTTATTAAATTTTCTTTTTAAAACATGAGGAGCAATTTTAAAGAATGCATAAGAGATAATATAGTTAGCGAAGCATTTTAAGTAGAGCGTTTTTGAAATAAAAAGATCTCCAATAAGAATCACCACGCCATTTTTCTTAAGAACTCGATAAACTTGAGCGAGCAGTTTTTTGGGGTCACCGGCGTGATGTAGTGCTTCTGATAATATAACGAAATCTATACTTTCATCAGCTAGTTTTAGATCATAAAAATTTCCCAAAATAAGCTGTACCTTTGTTTTATCTACTTTATAATGATTGAGTAGTTTAGGACCAAGGTTTAGAAGTCGATGTTTTGAAAATTCTAAACAAAGCATTTTTTCAATAGAGTTGCTGTTGTTTAAAAGATAGGCGGTTGCCCAGAGATTTCCTGCAGCAAGGTCTAGACCGTGACCTAATATTTTGAGGTTTCTGGCTTTACAATATTTAAGAATATTCTCCAAGTCCTTATAAAGGCCTATATCTGATAAATGAGCTTCCATTTTTTGAAAATCATCAAAACTCTCTTCTTTTGATGGGTTATTCCAGTATTGAAAATAACTAGGTTCTTCTGTGGGATCGAGCCAGTTCTCATAATAGACATTTTTATAAACCGAGGACAAGATAGTCTCCTGCTTTAATACATTTTAAACTTAATTGAGGCGGAAATTCGATTTCTACTATAAACATATGCTATAATTTTTGTATTTAAAATTCTTTATAAGTTTCATCTAGCTTAAAGTAGATTTACTTAATGTAATTTGAAAAATCTGAGACCTTCTTCAAATTTGAAAAGCTATTATGAATTTACCTAACGTCTTGTTTTGATTATAAATATTATTGAATTTCATGATTAATTATACAATTTTCTGACCTACAAAGGTCCAATGAAAACCTGAACCTTCATCCTCTCTATATTTTTCATCATAATAACCAATATGTACAGGTTTAAAAGCAGATAATTTATCTATTAAGTGTTCTTTATTTTGAGTAAAATTTACAAAATACTGTTCAAGACTATATCCTCTTTTTGTATTAAATGTAATTTGTCGAAGACCATCTTCATGCTCTTTTGAAAATTCAAAATACCCATGAGAGATACCCATCATTGTGGCATAAAAAATCCCATTAGGTTTTAAAGCACTATATAGACTATCGATTAAAATTTTGAAATCTGTATTAGAAAGATAATAAAGGCTTTGAATAGCTGTTATTACATCATATTTTTCTATAGGCAGTGTGTTCTCAGAAGGTGAGGGGGAAACGCGAGTGAAACGATGAGCAATGTGCGGATATCTAATTTTCGCAACTTCAATATCGCTTTCGCTCATATCCATGCCCTGAGCTTTAAAGCCTAATTGATTGAAATAATTAACATTCGCTCCGCGTCCGCATCCCCAATCAAGTAAATTCTCTCCATTCTCACCTGTCATATTGAAATCAGGTTTTAATATTAAACCATAAAATTTAAATGCTGGATGTCCAACATTTGTTGCATCATAATTTGCATTTTCCCAATAACGAGAGTTACCCACTAGATAAGATGATTTTGCGAGAGGCATTTTAGTTTCCTTCTAATTTGAAATTATATTGAATGAAAATTAGGGTTATATTTTTTAAGTTACAACTTAAAAATGGCATTCGCCCACTTAAATAGATAAAAACTATCAGTCTGAGCATATAATTTACAAAATTTATTTCTAGTGTTTTGCACTTTTGATGATAGCCACCATTCTTCAACATTATCCCACAAATCGTTTGCTTTGATTGCTGCATCTTTTGCTGATGTTACGAACACGCCACATTCATGAAATTCATTTAGTAAATTCTTAAATTCTGGGAGAAAATCAAAAAATGGGAAACCAAAATATAAGATGGTGGGTGTATTTGAAGCCATAGCTTTATAAAATGCGGTGCCATAATGATCTAAAATTAATAGTCTGCAGCTTAAGAGATATTTTTCAAAATTCATATTTGAAGGTATTATTTGTAATTCTGGTAATGAGTTTTTAATAAAAAAGACTTCATTAAAGAAGACAGTATCGTTTTCCCCAGCAGGATGAGCCTTATAAAAGGATTTTTTGATAAGCCTTGTATCTATCGAATTAAAAAAGTCAACTTTTTGAGCCAAATACCCTCTTAAATGAGATGGATCCGGGTAAAGGACACCATCCCACAATGGGTTTATACAAGTCCCTCCAAAAACAAGAGTATCTGTCTTAAATCGATGCTTGTTTTTCATTTTAGAAAGTAAGGGACTGGGCAAAGAAATAAATTCACATTGTCCTTTGTTAGGCGCTTGTTTTCCCCAAATTATAAACATATCTGAATTAAATTCATAAGAGAGAAGTCTATATTCATTATGTGTACAATAACCCGCCCCATGCTGCACAAAAACTAACCGTCCATTTTCTTTTGAGAGTGCTTGCTTAATCAAGAATTCATCTTGCATCGTAGACTTATCAAAGATAATTCTGGCTTTCCTTGTTTTTGTATTTTTCTCTTTCGAAAGATAATCATTAAAGCCTTCATTAAAACTATAGGGAAGAGTTTGCATAATAATATGTTCTAGAGAATTAATAAAATTAGGGTCCCAATTATCTAAGTTGAAATTTTTTTTATGAACCTTAGCTGACTTTTGTTCGACAAAATGTCTTCTTCTCTTTAGAAGGAGTATACTTGAAAAAACAAGAGATATAAAAAAACCAATCCCGTAAACTTTCTTAAATAATAAATGTTTATTAAATTTATCATTTAAGAGATTGGAAAAAAGAAAAAAGAATCTATGAGGTTTAGTAAACATTTTATATTTAATAATTTCGTTCCATATGGAACGTTTCTTATTAAGAAAAGGTTGTGGATGAAATGATCCTATTGTTTTTATTTTTACTCGATCGTTTTTCAGAAAATTTAGTATGACAGAAGAAATCCACATATGAAAATTCTGATTGAAATGAAAATTAAGGTGGAAGTGTTGAAAATTAATAAATCTTTCACCTAGATTTACATCTAATGCTTCCACTGCGAGGGACTCTTTTGAGCTATCAATAACATTTTTTAAAATTTGAAATTTTGAAAATACCGAGCATATAATGTAATTAAAATAAGGCCTTAATAAAAAATTATAGAAATCGTCACTGAGATGATCCTTTGTTGTTTTTTTTAATTTTTTGGTATGTTTAACGACGAAATATTCAATTAAAGAGTCGAGATTTTGATAGACTTTATCTTTTTCAGAAATATCACTAAAAATTTTCGGGCATAATAAATTGTTCAGATCTTTTACAAGCAGTTTTCCATCAGTCAATTTTGAGGAGACAAAAGGAATCACTAAATTCTTTTGTGTCCTCTCTGACGAAGCAGTTCCTATAACTAACTTTTTTTGCATGTATTTTTAACCTATAAATTCAAAAAATTATTTAATACTTTAAGGCCAGCTGCTCTACTTTTTTCAGGGTGAAATTGACAACCCAGCGTACTGTTCTTTTTCACTAGCGCTGTGATTTTATTGTTACTGTAATGAGTGATCGCTACTTTTGCTTCTGGGTCACACACTTGCGCATTATAGGAATGAGTAAAGTAAAATGACTCTTTTGGATCAACATCGTTGAGTAACGGTATATCTTGACTGTTAGCTAATCTTTTCCAACCTACATGAGGTACTTTAACAGATGTTGCAGACTCAGAAGATCCAATTCTATGAACTGAACCACTGATAATATCTAAACCATTAAATTCGCCTTGCTCAAAGCTTTTAGAAAATAAGAGTTGCATGCCCACGCAAATACCAAGAAGGGGGCGTTCTTTCTCAATAAATTTTAAAATACCTTCAGAAAATCCTTTTTCATTGAGGGTTTTGATACATTGACCAAAAGAACCAACACCAGGTAGAATTAGACGATCCGCGTTTGCTACATCAACAGGGTCAGTGATTAGGTATGCATCGGCCCCTATATAGGAAAATGCTTTGACGACACTATGCAAATTACCTATAGAATAATCAATAATACTAATTTTTTTCATCTGAGTCATCAAAGCCATAAAACTTTTTTATATCGCTTATCGTACATAGGTTGTAATGCAACGCTGATCCGATCGCTAGCGCATCTAGATTGAACTTTTTTATTTCTGACAGATCTTTTAACTTCCCAAAGCCACTACTTACGATTAAGGGAACATGCACCAGGGGAGAAACTTTTGAAATCAACTCTACATCAAAACCTTTCTTTGTACCGTCTTGATCAATAGAAGTTAAAATAATTTCACCACACCCTAGATCTTGCGCCTCTTTAATCCACTCTAGGGCAGAGAGTCCTGTTTTTTCACGTCCTCCATCTATATAGACTTCAAACCCAAGCGCTGTACGTTTTACGTCAACTTGCACTATAATACATTGGCTACCAAAAACTGTTGCTATTTCCTTGATAATAGAGGGATTTTTGACGGCCGCGGTATTAATAGCAATTTTATCCGCTCCTGCACGTAATATTGATTCAACATCTTTTGGAGTTTTAATCCCCCCCCCTACCGTAAGCGGAATAAAAACATCATTTGCTGTCTCTTTAATAAGATCCACTAAGTAAGAACGCTCATAAAGGCTCGCAACTGAATCTAAATAAATTATTTCATCTGCGCCCTGTTCATAATAGATCTTTGCAAATAGTTTTGCTTCACCCAGAACCCGAAGGCCTTCTAAATGGACACCTTTGATGAGATTTTTGGACTTTATGTCCATTCTTGCAATAACACGAGGCAACATCGATTATTTAACTATTCAAGCAATTAATAATTTTTTCAGTCGCATTTTGATAGCAATCAAGTGAGAAAGATTCTTTATTGCTCGGGGAATGAAACAATAGATCGAGATCTTTAACAGAAGAAATTTCTGTTATACCTTTTCCTTTTAATGGAAAGAAACTTAACCCTCCTGAGTGACGTTGATGAAACTCTCTCATTTCATCATATAACAGTAAAACAACAACATCTGGAGTATCTTGTTGAAGAATTTTTTTTAAGAGCAAAATGTCAAAAGCAAAGCTTGAATAGCAAGTTACCATCTTTTCTGCATTTAATGTGAATGCTTCTTTGTTTACCCCTAATGATTCTGAATAAAAATTAATTCTTAGCAGATCAATATTATTATGTTCTTTTGGAGATTCAGCGGGGTGAGGGATATAAAAAAGTTTTCTTTTCTCTTTTCCAGCCTTATCTGACACAATTTCTAAAGTTCTTTTATAGGACTCTAAATGCCAAAGCGGTTGTCCAACAAACACCCAATATTTATCTGTTAAGTTTTTAGAGTTTTGGAGCTGTTGATATATCTCCTCCTTGCAATATTGATCATAGTATTCATATTTCATCGCACCAGCTATCGTTATCGCAGACGAGGATTTTTCTGAAGTAATTTGCGCAGCTAAAGAATCCAACACGAATAAATGATCCGCTTGCATTTCTATAGAATAGTTCAGATGTCCCCAATAGTCTTGGTAGCTAAATGTTTTTATATGCCCTTTACATAATGAAAGGGCAGCTTCATCAACTCCTATACCAATACCTGATATCCCCGTCATAAGAATATCTGGTTTGAAATCTTCAATACATTGCTTGGCTTTATGTGCAATATTTTCAGTTGTTTGAATATTATAAATAAGGGATAAGCCTTTTTTAACACCGCTCTCCTTAACAGTATTTCTCTTACTCATCAAACTGCAGGAGGGCCCTGATAAAATAACACCTACGTTAAATAAGTCATGCAACCTTGTATTATTATAAAGAGGGATTAAATTAACACCAGAGCCATAATCCTGGGACGTTAAAAGAAGGTTTTTTTTCATTTAAACTTGAATAAGCTTACCTTCAGCAGAAGATTGTCGAATTGCATCAATAATCTCAACAACTCTTTTGCCCTCTATATACTTTGGGCCACTGACTTTGCCTGGTTCTTTTAGTTGTTTAAGAAAATAATCTAATTCATTGATGTACATTTGATTGTAATCTGCTCCCTCCATTACAACCTCTCTTTTGTTATCAGTATGCTCTAAGATTATTTTACGCGTGTGAATATCCCACAATAATGTTCCCTTCTCTCCCGTTACTTGATAGAATTCTCTCCAAGGTCTTGTAAACAGATCAATGTGGATTGAAACTTTTATGTTAGACTTCATGTTAAAAATAAATTCCCCAAAGTCATCTGTTTCAATTTCCAAATCACTATGTTTTTTAGTAATGCCAAAAACAGAAGAAAAATCTCCAAAAAACCACTGGGTCATATCGTAAAGATGACTTTGATCTAATAATGTTCCTCCCCCAAGAACCTTCTTAGCCATATAAAAGGTGCGATAGTCTTCATGTGGATGCCAATCAGGAAGATAAGTTGACATTTCAGCACGTGCGTACAAAGGCTTGCCAACAATTCCTTCTTTAATGAGTTGATGAAATTTATTTGCTACTGGATCAAACCTGAAACAATAGGCTGTAAAAATAAAAATATTTTTTTCACGCGCCTTTTTCTCTAGTTGTTCAGAATGACTTGCATCAATGCCAAGAGGTTTTTCAATCATCATATGACATCCATGAGTCACTAATGCAAAAGCATCCTCATAGTGCATCGAAGTAGGTGTTGCAATAATTGCACCAGTGTATTGGTTAGATTTTAAGGCATCATCTCTCGAATTAAATATATTTTCTTGTGCTACTCCAAGATTAATAATTTCTCTCTGTCTTTCTAATTTTGGCTCCACAACAAAAACCTGTTGCTTTGAGTCAATTGCTGACAATAAATTTTTGATGTGTCTTTTTCCAATACTACCACCACCTAGAACAAGTATTTTCATTTTTTTACTCCTATAATATTTTTTAAATACATTTCAGCAAGTCTCCAATCCATTTCTGTATCTATGTTTACAGAACGTTCTTTGGGCATTACCATTGAAATTGTGCTTTCATCAAAAAATGTTTTTCTTTCTAAAAACCAAGATGTTTTGACAACGTAAAGAGCACCATTAATTTCATATGGAATAGGGAGATCTTGAGACCGAGAATTATTCAAATCCTTTAAGCTTATCCCATAAGGAGATTCGAGCCTACCATTTGAATTTCGCATAAATAGCATTAAGTGACTTTTGTCAACTTCACTAACACTGATGACACTATCGGCATTTTCATTAAGAGATAATGCAATGGCCGAATCTATGTCTTCACTGGATCTAAAAGGAGAAGTGGGCTGGAGTAAAACCAACCAATCATACTTCATGTTCATAGACTTTAAAGCATGTTCTGCTACATCATATGAAGTGCTATGGTCATCTGACAAGGATGAAGGCCTCAGAAATGGCACTTCACAATTTTCACTTTTAGCGATCTCTATTGCCTTTGGGTCATCACTTGATAAAATTAATTTGGAGATATATTTAGATTTTTGAGCAGCTCTTATAGTCCATGAGATTAAGGGTAGACCTCCTAGATCACGAGTGTTTTTACCTGGCAATCTCTTCGAGCCTGCTCTTGCTGTAATGAGAGCTAAGATTTTAGAGTCATTCATCTTTGAGCTTCCTAAAAAGTTAAAACTTTACAAACAGATTGCCCACAAGAAGTAACAGCACCAACGCCGATAGATTCTATTGAAGACCATCTTGGAGAGTAATAAGACCATGAGGTTTCTGATTCAATAGTTACGTTGTCTCTGTAATAAATATCTCCTTTTTCCTTGATGGCGAGGAATAAATCATTTGTAAATAAAGGTTGATTAGAATGTATAGTTAAAAGCTCATCTTGATATTCTAGTTCTATAGATAATTTACTGTTCTCTTCAATATTCAGATAATTTTTTGCTGCATCTAATGCGTTAGTGTATTGCCACTCAACATCTGGAAAATCCTTGCTTATTGAATTTATAAGATTCCAAGCATATTCAATTTCTGGTCTTATGTCCCTTCTATCATGATTGGTATACGCAAGAACGGCAACACCAGTTTCACGAGCTTGATGAAAAGCGTTTTTAACTTCGTGATCGTCAAGGACACATCCTGGCGTCTTAACATCAAGACATCTAAAAATACTCCTCTTCATTTGACCAGGTCTTCTGTAATCATAAAATGAAGGATGGTAAGCTCCCCATTGAGTAGGAGAATGTCTCCAGTCACTTTGACATCCAGGAGAAAACTGTGAAAATTTATTATTTTGATTGGAATAATCAAACGGAATAAAACGTTCTAGCCAATAGTTAAGGTCATTACGTTCAATGACACCACCAGATCTAAAAAGAAACGGAAACCATTTTCTTTCTATAATTTTGCGAGACAAAACTTGTTCATGAAAATCATTGTTTGTCCAGCAAGTGTTATAATGAAGGGCATTATGAGTAGGAGGAACAGTGTGGAAATGCCAACCAAAAACATCGTTAAAAAATCGATCTTTTAGAATATGTTGATATTGATCCCAAACAGTATGAAATCCAATCGCTTTTCTTCGAGGGTTATCTTTATAGCCAACAACATCAATTATAAACCAAGAGTAAGTATATAAACTACCATCTGACCCAGAGTGGTCTAAGCGATATTTATGGTCAGTTGCTTTTAAGATCATGTCTTCAACCGCTTGCCATGTGGATAAATATGCTAATCGAGATGGTGATAAATATTCAGCTATTTCATTTTCAGACCCCCCTAGATCAATTTCTTTGTTTTGAAGCGCTTTTAGAGTTAGTAAAGAGGGAGGAAGATCAATTTTTCTTTCTTTGCGAAGACGTTCGAAAGTTGCTTCTAGAGTTTCTTCCAGAGGACCTTCAGTATCAACACAATGCACTACATATAAAAGGGGTTTTAAGCGCAATTTATTGCTCATTTCTACAAAAAACTATTAAGTCTCTCGCTTGAGTTGAAATATCAAAATGCTGCGGATTTGATTCAGTAGGGCTAATTTCATGATAATGAACTAAGAAATCTGTAATAATAAAGTGCTTGCTGACAAGGTTTAAAAAATCGTTTTCATTCGAAATAATATCACGAAAAAACACATTGGTATCTTTAATAGAAATTGAAATAGCAAGGAGCCCATCGCTTTTAAGCACATGCTTCAAATTACCAAGACACTGATCCAAAGAATCTAACAACCAAGTGAGAACTCCAAAACAAATAACGTAATCAAAAGAGCCTTTTTGAAAGTCTAAACCTTTCACTAAATCTCCTTGATATAGTTTTAACTGTTTTCCATATTTTTCTTTTCCTTTATTGACGGCGCTAGCGCTGATATCTACGCCAGTACAATCAATATCAAGTTTACTAAGGGCATTAACAAACACTCCATAACCAGCTCCTACATCCAAAACAGATGGGCTATCCATCAAACAAGCTCTGTGTAATGCAAGCTGAAATTTTGGACTCTCTAAGTTAAACTGATCAGGATAAACACATTCTAAATTTTTGTAAGCACCTTCAAAATCTCGTATTACTTTTCTTTTTTGAATATCAAAAATGTATTCATTATGCTTCATAAATAGTCTTTCTTAATTTCCAATTTTGTCCATCGTGCATCCATAGGTGATCTGAACGAAACTTATTTGTTAGAGTTTCAAAATAAGCTCTGTCCATAATAGGTTGATCAAACATTTTAGCGGCAACAGGAAACTCTTTGGGGGGCAAACTTAGATAAGAAAGAATCTCATCAAAAAATCTTTCTGGAAATTCACCATCATAACGTTTAACTAAGGCAATTCCTTCTTCTCGAGTAATATCACCTGAACGAATTTCTTGAGCCGCATCATATGAAGCACGACCAATACCAAATTTAATATAAGTAGTAAAATAATGAAGGTCATCAATTTTATCATCTATACTATTATATTTGCTATAAGTGCCAGGTGTTCTTTCTGGAGCAGCTTGAAAGTTGCTGTTTTCAATAGAGTAATAATAACAGCTTTGAGGATGCCAATTTAGATAATAACCTAAATAATGAACCTCAATATTTTTTCTCTCTAAATCTTCGGTCTTCATTGGAAGATAGGGAGTTAAATCAGCTTTACTTATACCGTATTTTTTTTGTAAATCTGATATACTCACACCTCCAAGATATAACTCGTCTTGAGGCTGTGAAAAATAACTTCTGTCACGTAATGCTGTTTTAGTGTCAGCAATGGGATTGCCATATTCTGCTTCATTTTCTCCATAAAACACAAGAGGAATATCGAAGAGGGCTGCCATTTTTGGGGCATATGCTTTTTGGCCAATAATAAACGGTTGAAAGGGGTGGAAAAGATTTTCCACTGCTAGCCGAGTTAGCAAACGATGTATTTGCCCGTTGGGCGTGCATAAATAATTATCAAATCCTGCATGTACCCAGGATTGGAAATTCTTCCAACCCCAATCTGTATACATGTGTGGTGCCCATGTAACTGTCAAAGGATGCATTCCATACTTATGTTTAAGTATGTGCGCTGCATAAAAACTATCTTTACCTCCTGAACCTGGGACCAAACAATCATATTCTCCATTGTTTTTTCTAAATCTATTACAAAGTTCAATGAGACTCTTTTCTCTTATTTCCCAGTCAATAGTATTTTTTTTCTGTTCAGCTAGCAAACAAGCATCACATAGGCCATTTTCATTAAAACCTATGGTTTTTTTTACGCTAAAAGAGTTATGTTGATATTCAACACAAGAGTTTGGGCGCTGATTTGAAATAACACAATTTGTGCAAAATTGAATTTCGGAAGGAAGGCCATATTTTGGCTGAAAAATACGCTTAGAAGGTGCGTATTTGTTTGCATCAATGTTCAAAACTGCTGACTTTTCCACTATTCACATTCCTTTAAAAAAATAAATTTTACTCGAAGAACTGGTGTTATTGAGGAGAAAACAATATTTTTTGAAATCATGACAAAACTTTATCCAAATCATAAAAGATTTTAAATTTACTTTTTGAAAAATCCCACTCCAATAATTTTTCTGTTATTTTTTGCGCAGTATTTCCTTCTCCATAGGGATGTTTATCGTGTTTAATAGAGGATAGAAAGTCTTGAGACAGACATTTTTTTATTGCTTGATAAATATCTTCTGTTCGAAAATCAACGTCAAGGATGGATGAAGTTCTAACTCTTCCACTTTGTCGCGTTCCTAAATTAACAGTAGGTATACCTAAAATTGGAGCTTCTATAATAGCGCTTGATGAATTTCCAATAACTGCAGATGAAAGTTTTAAAGCGGGGAGATATAATTCTCCTAAGTTTTCAATAAAATGAACAGATTGTTCTAAATTTGTGGAACGTAACATCTCATTAATACATCTTCCAGAAGGATCTGCATTGGAAGATGTCCAGAGAACTTGATAGTCGGGAAAGCGTTTTAAAGCATCCAATAAGCAAATTAATTGAACCTTAATGTCAACTTTCCCCATGGTTTCTGGATGAAATGTCACCAAAAAATATTTTTCATTAAGAGACAAATTTAAAAGCTTTTCTAGATCAACAAGAGTAATGTCTTGAATGTTTTGAATATTCTCTACAGCTAACGCGCCTACATTAAAAACAGCAGATGGTTGTTCTCCCATCTGAATGACACGTCTTTTATACTCATCAGTTGCAGTCAAATGAAGAGCAGACATTTTAGTAATAGAGTGTCTTATGGCATCATCGAAAGCACCGTGAGTGAGTTCACCTCCATGAATATGAGCTATAGGAATTTTCAATATGTGACAGGATATAGAAAAGCTCATTAACTCAAAACGATCACCTAAAACGACACAAACATCTGGAGAAAGTCGCGTTAAAATCTCTGAGAATTGAATCATCCCTAGCCCCATGGAAGCAACAGTAGCATTCGGAGTATCTGTAGATAAAATCATAGGAACTTTTTCAGTAATTTCGAAACCATCACTCTTTATTATTTCCCAGGTATCGCCAAATTCCTTGCTTAGATGCATTCCAGATACGACAATCTGCAAATGTAATTTAGGATTCTCTTTAATAGACTTTAATAATGGGCGAAGCAAAAAATAATCAGAGCGTGCAGCTGTAAAAACACAAATTTTCTTTTTTGTGATCATTACTATTTATATATCCCTCTAACTTTTTCAAGGTCGCGAATATTTCCTATATCATGCCATTCTTCATAAATAGGGAAAGCAAGGACTCTGTATTTTTTATCAATTAATCGATTAATAAGACATGTCATATCAATCTTTTCTTCAATACGAATCTCGTTTAAGCATTTTGGGTTAACCACGTAAATACCACAATTAACATGATAATTTAAAACAGGTTTCTCTTCGAGTGAATCAACCTTCACCTCAGTGTAATTTACTACACCATATGGTACACGAAACGTAATGTGTTGTATGCCTATCGTCACATCTGCCTTTTCATCACTATGAAACGCTAACAACTGTTTGAAATTAATAGAAGTAACCAAATCTCCATTTAAAACAATCAAGTCTTTGTTGGGAGACTTTAAAAGATGAAGAGATCCCGCGGTGCCCAACTTTTGATCTTCTTTTAAATAAGAAATCTCTACACCCCATTTTTTACCTTCACCAAAATAATTTTCTATCATCTCTCCTAAGTAGTTGACGGACAAATAGAATTTTCCAAACCCTTGATCTATTAATTGCAACAGAAGTCTTTCAATAATGGGGCAGCCATTGATATCAACAAGAGGTTTTGGGAGATTTTCTGTTAAAGGCCGCAGTCTAATACCATCGCCTCCAGCCATAATAATAACAGGATTATCTTTAGGTAAAACTTTTGAAAAATCTTCTTTTGAGTAAACGCCTTTAATTTTTCTTTTTTCATCAACAATTGGTACGTATTTTATGTCTAAATTGGAAATTTTCTTTAGTACTTCATCTTCTAATGTGTGCGCGAAAGCAGTAATTGGTTTTGGATTCATTACTGTTATGACTGAATCCGTCAGGTTTACAAATTTTAGGAGACCTCGTCTAATATCACCATCTGTGACCGTTCCTAGCAAAACATTGCTTTCGTCTACCACAAGGACAATTTGAGCATTGTTTTTTTCGAATAAATTCATGGCATCCTTTATACTGTGGAAGCTTTGAACAACTAAGCTTTGCCAATTTTTCATTTTCTACTCTTTATTCCAGATTGATCCGGCTTTTACAAAAACGCCTTCAGGGACACGGGTGTTTTGTATAATCACTGCATTAGATCCAATATAAGCATTGCTACCAATGTGTGCTCCTCCTAGAATGACTGCAGAAGGAGCAACATGAACTCCTTCTTCAATAACCACATCATGTTCGATAACTGCATTTGTGTTCACGACTGCACCAAATCCAATGTGCGAAAAAGCATTAACCATAGCTCCAGCAAAAACTTGACAACCGTCATCTATTTTGGAACGTGCACTGATCGATGACCGTGAATGAGTAATAATTGGAAGAGTACCCCCCATATTATTGTAAAGTTTCATCAATTCTAATCGTTTCTTTAAAGCTTCAGAGGTGCCACCTAAAAAACTTATAATAACTTGAGGATTTTTAGATAATTCCTTTTCAAGATCTTCTTGACTAATTTTTGCAATTCCCAAAGATTCAAGCCAATCTGCCTTCAATGGATCGAGGTATCTTATCAATTTACTGTCGACGCTTTCTAAGCTTTCATAAAGAGATTTGGCGTGTCCTCCAACACCAATCAAAAATGTCGAAATATTAGGATCAAAAACTCTCATTTGCATATCCTAAAGAGGATCACCTTTGCGGTAGTCTTTTTTTGCAGGGGTATTTACTATATCCCAATAAGCGTTTGGCTCTAAGTTTCCATTATATGGGCGAAGAACCTGAATATCACCTGGAGAAATTCTTTGATCTTTTGTAATGTTATTATTTGCATACAGGGCTTTTCGAACGAGTCTTGCAGTTTCAATTTCGTTACCTACAGGCTGCTTTATTCCATCACCCAAAGCGTTTTCTACTTCACGAATTTGAGTGATCATTTCTTTTAATTCTTTTGGCATTAATGATGCTTTATGATCAGGGCCAACAAAATCACGATTCAAAGTAAAATGTTTTTCAATTATGGCTGCACCCATTGCAACTGCAGCTATTGCAATGTGATAGCCGAGCGTATGATCAGAAAAACCCACTGAAGCGTTAAATTGAGACTTAAGTGTTTTTAGAGTGTTGAGATTAACCAAATTTGATGGAGTGGGATATTCACTCGTACACTGTAAAATATAAACTTTTGCGTTGATTATAGACTGTGCTTCTTTCGTTGCGAAGAAGTTCATCATGGATGAAAAATTAATAGGCTCTTGATTGGGATAAAAATATCCCCAGGCCAGAACAGACAATGCTTTCTTTATTTCCTCAAAAGTTGCCATGCCGGTTGAAATAATTATTTTCTTTTGACTCTTGGCTGCTTTGAAAAGTAGAGGACCATTTGTTAAGTCACCAGAAGAAATTTTGATCATATCGACGTCTAAATTGATCAAAAGATCCAATGATTCAAAATCGAAAGGTGTGGATAGAAAAGGGATCTTTCTACTATCACAATAATCTTTTAATATATGAAATTGTTCTGCTGAGAATTCTAAATTTTTTAACATATTAAACTGACTATCGACTTTTCCAAGATTTCTTACTTGGTAATCGGACATAGGAGCATCAGCCGTAGAAAGCAATTCAGTTTTAAAAGTTTGAAATTTTACATAGTCTGCTTTTGCGTCTGAAGCAACATCAATCATCTCTTTAGCAAGATTTATATCGCCATTATGATTAACCCCACATTCAGCAATGATGATTGTTTTTGATTTATTTTCCATTAATCTTTTTACAATTTTTTTAATGTAGCATGTATAGAATTAGCTACTTTCTCAAGTTCTATTTTTGTAATATTTGTTGAACAGGGAAGGACTAAAATTCGATCCCAAATATTATTAGCTACGTTCACTGTTGAACGAAAACAACTTTGATAGGGTTTTTGTAAATGTATTGGTTTCCAAAATAATTTAGCTTCAATATCGTTTTCTTGCAGAGATTCTAAACATTTTATCATATCGCCTTTAGGACGATCTCTAAAGTAAACCCCTGACAGCCAATAGGCACTTTTTCTTCCTTCAGGCGCTGGGAAGGCAGAAAGACCATCAATATTTTTAAAAGCTTCACAATAAAAATTACGAATACTTTCTTTTATTGCTAGAAAAGATTCTAATTGCTCAACTTGTCCACAACCAAGTGCAGCTTGAACGTTTGTTAACCTATAGTTAAAACCAACTTCATCATGATTATAGCCCCCATCTATACGTGCGGTTGTTGAAATATGCTTTGTTTTTTTAAGCAACAAGGGATTATTGCTTATAATTGCACCACCACCACCACATGTAACGGTTTTATTGCCATTGAATGAAAATGTTGTAAGAGTAGCTCCATGATGTCCAATAGCTTGGTTCTTGATAGTAGACCCCATAGCTGCTGCAGCATCGGCTACAACAGCTAAACTATAATAATTGGCAATCTTTGTAATTTTCTCCATATCAGGCGGCAATCCTAAACCATAAACAGGCAGTATTGCAGTAACTCTTTTCCCTGATGCTTTATGAATAGTTTTATTGTTTATTTGTTCTGTTTCATTTTGTAGAACTTCTTGCAAAACAGCAGGGTCTAAATTCCAATCCTGTTCTGAAACATCTAAAATCCATGGTTCAGCACCACAATGTGCAACAGCATTAGCCGTAGCTATAAAAGTAAAAGAAGGAAGAATAACTAAATCACCATGTTGTACGCCAATAGCATGCAGAGCTAAGTGTAGTGCGGCAGTTCCTGAAGAGACAGCAACACACCCAAGACTTTCAGATTTTTTGGTAATTAATTCTTCAAATTTATTGACGTAAGGTCCTACTGATGAGACATAATTTGTCTCAATGCAGTCTAATAGGTATTTTTTTTCATTACCAGACAGATTGGGTATAGCTGTAGGGATCATTTATGACTACTGCTCTTGAAATGATGATTGATATACCATTCATAGGTTCTTTTTAAGCCCTCTTCTAAAGAAAAGCGGGGAGAATAAGATGATAATTTGCAAATTTTGTCATTTGCCGGCGCTCGCCTTATGGGAGAGCCAGGAGTTGCGGGGAGTGCTTTAATTGTTACATTTTTATTAGTGATATTTAAAATCAATTGTGCTAAGTCGCCTATTGTTACTTCTGGTTGGCTTACTCCTAGATTAAGAGTTATATTTTTAATATCTATCTTTAAAAGACCTACCAAAAATCCAATAGCATCATCGATGTAGCAAAAAGTTCTTTTGTGTTCTACAGAATAAACCTCAAGTGGTTCTTGAGAATTTAAATATACTGCTTTTTGCAAAAGTTGGGAAATCACATGAGAAAATCCCATGCGTGGCCCATAAACGTTATGAGGACGTATAATAATAAAAGGCACTGCAGAATGATGACACAGTGCTTCACCATAAATTTTAGATAACATATAACTTGTTCTAGGTTGATCCAGGTCGGGTAATGATAAAGGGGTGCCTTCATCAGTAGGAAAGGGCAGACCATAATGCTGTAAAGTTCCTGCATAGACTTCGCTAGTTGATGTGTAGAAAAATTTTTGCAATGCCTGCTGATTCGAAGCAATAGCGAGAGCTACTTCAGTCATTGCATAGTTTTTTTTCAAAACTAAAGAGGCGTTATTAATGACATTTTGTACGCCTAGCATAGCTGCCAAATGAAAAATGACATCATAATCTCTAGAAACGGTTGTTACTGTTTTGAAATCCGTTATATCTGTCTCTATATAAGAACAGCGACTATGAGAGATAATCTTTAACGCTTCTTCGTCCAAATTTTTATAAGGTTTAACATCTAGAATATCGACCACGTTCTCTTCTGAGCTTAATAATTTATGAGCAAGATGTAACCCGATAAATCCAACGCCACCAATAATCAATATTTTCATGCTAGTCTTTTTTAGTTCAAAGAACCCTTGCCAATTGCAAAGATTTTATGGTTGTCTTGCTTTAATTTTCTCATCATTTCAGATGATAAAACATTGTTAGCGTCGAAGATTAAAGGTCGATGGTTTTTTAACCATTCTCTAAAATCAAAATTTGCGTAAATTTGATGAGGAAGTGCAAAAACTACAGCACTTATATCGTGAAGATCTATCTTATTAAGATCACTTTCAATAGTTATGCCTAGTTCTGGCCAAAATGAAACCAATGGGTCATGACAGATCACCTTTCCCGATTGTTTTAGAACCTCTTTGCAGAATATCTCTGAAGGACTAAATCTGGTGTCAGCAACATCTTGCCGATAGCTTACTCCTAATAAAAGTATCTTATGATCTTTTAGATCTCCTAACAGTCTTGTTAAATGATCTAGACATCTTAAGGGCATTCGTTGATTTTGTTTGATTGCAAGCTCGCAGAAAGGAAAATGGAACTCATTTAAACCAAACAGTTCTTTAGCTGCAATGCTTGCAAAAAGTGGGTCTTTCGTGAGACAGTATCCACCTACACCAAACCCTGGCTGGCGAATGTTACTGTGCGTTGGTCTCATTCGGATACTCTTAATAATAGAATATAGATCAATATCCATCGATTCAGCAAAAGCTGCCCACTCTTCCATAAAAGCAATGTTCACTGCTCTATAACTGTTTTCTAAAACTTTAGCGATTTCGGAGCTCGTAATATTAGATAATTCGGTAAGGGGCCAATCTTGCGTATTTATTATCTTTTCCAAGAATGCCCGACAAGCATTAGAAGAATGCTCATTATATCCAGAAAAACATCGATAGTAATTAATAATGGAATCTAGGTAGTCTTTTCCCGGCATCACCCTCTCGTAAGAGTGAGCTAAAAGCAAATCATTTGGATTCAACCCACGGGCAAGAAAGCTTTTTGTAAAGATAGGGAAAACTATTTTTTCACAAGTGCCTGGCGGAACTGTTGTTTCTATGATCACAAGACATTCGGGTTTAATTCTGTCTGCAACTGATTTAAGGGCATCTTCAAAAGGTAAAAAGCTAAACTTTAGATTTTGATTTGACCTATCAAAATCTAAAGGTACATCAATGACAACAATATCTGCATCTTCATAGGCACTTTCATCGCTCGTTGCGGACAAATTGCCAGCCTGATGACATTCTTGAACGGCTCTTTTTAAACCCTCATCTAAAGTCTCAAACGGAAAAACCCCTTGATTAAGAGCTTTTATCCTTTTTTGTCCCTCGGCAGAAGGCAAATCAACTCCAACGACTTGGAAGAAGGAAGCGTTGTTCTGATCTTTTGCTAAAGCAACAGCTGTTGCCATTGCAGAGCCAACAAAACCAAGACCTTGAATGCAGACTTTTTGTTGATGCATTTGATTAACAATTTAATAAATATAAATTTCTCATCTTTAATCAGCTTTGGATTTTCTTTTAAAAATATGAGAGTTGTGGTCATTGGTTCGTAGCATATATTTAGTATAATATTTTTCTTTTAACTCATATTGATCTTTTAGATTCATGGTATAGATTTCTTCTTTTATGGGAGCCTTCGTACCTCCTTGCCCAGCATGCCATTCGCCCCAATAGTTGCCGTTTGGAAGGGCGTTTATATATATCCAGTTAGGCTTCATTTTTTTAACAAGAGAAAGATAATTAGACACAACTGGAATTTCCATTTCTTGAAAACTTGCACTATTCCAAAAATAATCAATAGGCACTGTGCTCCATTTTTCAATATGCCAGGTTGGTAAAAGAATAATTTTCCCTTTCCATTTACTTTTGTCAGAAACCTTTAATTTTATGCCTTCTTCGTAAGGAATGAATCTATCTTGGAAGCGTTTTTTTAAATATTGATTTGAAACGTATAGTTGCGGAGCGATATCAAATAGAATCATCGTTGAATGTGGAAAGGCTGTTGCAAAGAATTCAACGTTTCTTCCACACCCTGGCCCTATTTCACAGAAGAAATCACCATCTTTAAAATCAGATCTAATCATAGCGTCTATAAAAATGGTTGCGACATCTAAATGGTGCCTTGACCAATATTTTCCATCTACACTTATTGCTTCATCTGGATTGCCAATTAATGTCATGGAAAATTTTGAGATGTCCCATCCTTTTTTTAAGAAATTTTCTTTTGCATAAGGGTAGTAAGCATTAACAACTATTTCTGAATTTATTTGCTTTTCATAAAGCTTTCTTATTGGTTTTAGTATTTTTTCTAGAATAGACACTACATTTGGAACAAATCTCCATATCAATTTAGTTTTTTGTGCTGTTTGAAGAATTTGAGGCAAATTAACGATAGATAACAGATTAATATCCGTTGCTCCAAACGTCCCCATAACGCTAAATTTTCTTCTCCTAAAATCACGTAAGCCTTTTTTTCTAAGCTCAGGAAGAAAACTAGACATATACGTTTCCCAGTAATTAGTGGGTCTATACAATTCATCTGCTTTCTTCTGGTCTTGAATCATGCTGTCAAGAAGGTCTAGATCATCATCTAGTTGGATAATTTTAGTCATAGGAACACCTTGTTTTGTTATATCTGTCACATAAAATAGGAGAAGACTTCATTCTTAAGTCGCAAAGATTAGGATTTCAAGAGGTTTTGCTTGTGTGACGTTAGTACGGTCAAGGTTCCCTTATTAACCTCGAATAACCTGTCACAGTTTTTTAATGTAGAGAGTCTATGAGCAACCATAATGACAGTATGGTCATTACTTAGAAGGTTAATGGTATCAATGAGCTTACTTTCTGTCTTGTTATCCAAAGCTGATGTTGCTTCATCAAAAATTAAAACTTCCGGATTCCTATAAAGAGCTCTCGCTATAGCAATACGTTGACGCTCTCCACCAGAAAGACGAATGCCTCTCTCGCCTACAATTGTTTTTAATCCGTTTGGTAAACCGTCAATATATCTTCTTAACTGAGCATCATCAATTGCCCGATTTAAGCGTTCATAATCTATCTCTGTAGGGTTTAGTTCAAAGGAAATATTTGCCTCAATTGTATCATCTATCAAATATATTGATTGAGGCACGTAACCCACTACGCTATGCCATTGGCTTGAGTTCACTGGAAATTGATGATCAATCATAATTGAGCCGGTATGCGGTGTTAAGAGACCCAACAGTGTATCTATAAGAGTTGATTTACCCGATCCCGTTTCACCAATAATTCCAATCTTTTCACCTTTGTGGATTTCAAAATTTACTTCTTTAAGTGACTCTCTTTCCGTATTAAGATATTTAAAAGAAACGTCTTTAAAAGAAATAGATTCTTTAAAGTGAAATTGCGGAATATCAATGTAATGTCTTTTAAGAATTGATATGTGATATTCAGTATAGACTCTTTCAATAAAAAAAGCCGCGGATTTAAATAGGTTTAACTGAGAAAGGATACGATTAAGTCCTGGCATCAGACGAAATCCTACATACAGATAACCACTTAAAGTGCCCAAAAGCTGCATTGGACTTTCATGCTTTAAACACAAGTAAGACACAGTAATAACAAGCAGTCCAATAAATAAAGTTTCAACCAATAGACGAGGAAGTGCATTCGTGGCAGAATAGATGGCTTGTATTTTTGATTTCTTTAATGAATGTATTTCATATGCAGCAATGAATTCTCTTTGCTTGCCAGTTAAAACTATTTCTTTAAATGAATGAAAGAATTGCTGTAAGTGTTTGGTGCAAAATAATCCAGCTTCTTGTAGTTTTTGACCCCAATGATAAAATTGAGGAAGAATAAACTTGCTTGTTAAAGTTCCTAAAATAGCGCCAATAATAAAAATGAAAATCGCTAATGATGGATTGATATACACCACCATCATAATTAAAAATAAAAAGACGACCGTTTCAGAGAAAACCGTAGCCAGAGAAATCATGCCTGCAGAGAAAATATAATCAGCCTCACTTCCCACAAGTTGTATACCTTGAGATGAATTCCTAGTTAAATAAAAGCCATAGTCTGATTGTGCGTAACGATAGAGGATCCTGCTTTTAAAATTATAATTCATTTTTTGGATAGAAAAATTTTGATAAAATATTTCTGCGGCAGCAATAAAATTTTTGATCAAATATACAGCTCCACAACTGATAGCCATATATAGAACGACTTGACTTGGCGATAGGTGGGGTTCAAAACCCACTCTAGTCAAATATTTTTGTCCCACTTCAGTTTGATTGAGAGTTTGAGCAAAAATAATGACAACAGCAGCAGTAGTGATTTCTAATATAGACGTACATACTGCAAACCCAATAATCCCTATACATTTCCATTTCTCATCTCGAGTAAGAAGGGAGCTTAATTTTTTGATGGCAGAGAATATTGAAGGGGTGGTCAAGAAGTTTGGTTCCAATGCTACCGCAGTCTGGGTGAAAAGCACACAGACTGGATGGGTGATTAAAGGCCGGAGCAATATGCTCAAACTCGGCGACGTGTTCATGGTGAGAACTTAAGATGCTTACATTCTGAAGTCAATCATAAATATGATTTTTCTCTCTTATTGAGTCTTGCTTTGAAAGCAATAATATATTGAAATTGAGATGTATATTATTATTATTTTAAATAATATATTTAATAATCTGACATTTTTATCAATATATAAAAAATAAAAAACAATTTAATTACATTAAATGTATTTAATTTTTATTATATCAATCACACCAATCTCGTTAAAAACATGTATCTATTGAATATTGGATCTTTATGGATTCGGATCGCGATCGTCTTTTGAGATAAGATTTGATCAAAATGAACGGAATCTTTATACGGACTATGTCTTAATAGCCCTTGACTGACGTTTTTTGCATGAAAGAGAGGGCCGTGTATCAAAGCAATGCTACTCCTGACATTTTCCTTATCTTCTCTCGAAAAAGCTAAAGCCCCTTTTATCTCAAAATTTTGTTGAGTCTCTTGATAGCCATAACGCTCTTTGCCATCAAAACGGGGATATTGGCTCCAAATTATAGAATACGGCTCATGGGCATTAATCGGAGTTGGAAGTTCGAATCTACCGCCTGCAGAAGAACATTTGATAATATTGGGGCCAGGTAAAATCACTTCAATGCGCGCATCGCTCAAATCGCTTGGTAATTCTTCAATAATCACTTCTCTAATTATTTTTTTATCTTGGTGTCGTTCGGTCTCTTCAGTCCTGGTGGTAAGTAGGCCTCCCCCTATTTTTGGTGTGTCCACTTCTTTCTCGTATAAGCAGGTAGCAGAAACGTCAGAGTAGAAAACGAGAAGTCCCATCGAAAGCACTATGTGTTTTATATGAACTAATTGCATATGTCCCCTTGAGTCAAAAAAATGAAAAGCTATCCTCGTTCGTTCCAACGTGTCAATAACTTTTATGCAAAAAGAAATATACTAAAGTGTTAAGTTTAGAAACTTTTAATAGGAAAGAAGAACATTTAGAGAAAATTCCAACAATAAAGTCATACTGTAAAAATTAAGTCTCCTTAATATATTCCTATTGAAAAACGCCTGTTTATTAAACTGTTTTCCTTTTTTTGAGCGTCTTAAAATGACTGTAATACCAAGAAATAAAAACGACGACTGTAAGAAAGTACACCCTTAAACAAATGGAGGAAATAATGGCTGGTAGCACCGCAAGAATCAAAAATATCAGAAGGTTAAAAAGTCTGGCTGGAAAAAATCCTATAGCGAACGAAAATATCGTCCCCCATGCCTGGGGGAGAGCATTAACTCATAAAAGTCAGGAAGACAATTCACCCGAGCACATGATAGAAAGTTGCAATCGGTTTACGGGGCAAAATTATGTAACCAAGGTTGCCTTCGTTAAAGAAAGAAATATGCAGGGTTTTTTAAGATTTAATCCTCTTAGAGAGGAAACATCAGTAATATTTCTAAAAAGATTATGAGGATCGCTCTTGTTTGAGATTTGTTTTGCACGGAGCAAACCCCTTGGTCAGTCCCCCAAGGGGTTTGCGCGTGTTTCTTTCTCAAAATACTTTCACTTAATTCTTATGATGATTAAGGTTAAGGAGATGCTTTTCTATTTCATGCTCATTTTGGTGACAAAGGTTTTGAGACTTCCAAAATATTTTTACCTTAATATGTTGTCTGTTTACGTGCTTTCTCAATTTTCCCATGAGTTTTGGTTCTGCAAAAACGATTAAGGCGTCATAGGGCAAGCGGTGACATAATAATTTGAGCTCTTTAGAAATTTGTGTCGCAAAATCATTTTCTAAAGCCTCTTTAATCTTGGTGCGTGGATCAAGAAAATGACTTTGGGTGCTTGCTTTATGATAAAAATTATCCCGCGAAGTGTTATTGTTCCATATTTGACGAGAAGGAGCGGAGAATTCTTTGATTAAGGAGGTAATTTTCAGGCCTTTTATAGAATAAATTTTGGCATGATGGGCATCGGTTGTTAAAACTATTTTCTTAAACATCATTTCATTCCTCGTTTTTCATTCAAATGAGCAAAATAGATACTATAGAAAAAATTAAAGTATTTTATGGTCGACAAGTATTTTGAGTAAAACGACAAGTAGGGCACCAAAGCTGCCGGTAATATTGACGAAGATTAAGACTTTATTGCGCAAAATTATGCCGTAAAAAAGCCAACTTATGAGTGAAAAAAATGCAATCAAAAAGCCTGTTAAAGAAAGATCTTCCGCTGATCGTGTGTGATAAATTTTAATCGCTTGCAGATAAAATAAAAGTTGGCCGATGAGTCCGACGACCATCATATATTTCTCATAGAACATACGAAAATAGGGTCTCGTATACCAAGAAAAGTGAGATTTATTCATTCAATTCATGCTCCTGTGCAAAAAACTTAGCCGGCTCAACGATCATTAAATGCAAAGCCATTGAGAAAAAATATCGAGTTTTGTTTGTGTGTAGTTCCAGCCAATTTTTTGTTGTTCTTGCTCATCATACGTATTTTCTATGAGATCAAGAACAATGCCCTTTTCGACGTTAAGTGTCTCAACAGTTAAGTTTTTTAAAAGTAATGCTTTTTTATACCAATCATGGGCAGTGAGTTTTTCGTTCTCTAATACCCAAATACTTCTTTCAATTAATTGATAGTTCAGGAGTATGTGTTTTTTGTTTATTTCATTGGAGATTTGAGCACTTAAAAAAGAATCAAATATATCGTCCTGAATATATTGATGAATGCGTAATCCAATTTTTAATTCATCGCACCATGCGATTCTTGATTCCTCATATTTTAAGTGACTGCCGTAAGCTTTATAATTGACCTTGTTCAAGGTCTCGAATAATGAAGAATAATCTTCTCGTAGTCTTTTTAAAATAGACATGGTTCACTCCCTCCTATTTACTGAAAATATGCGCGTTTGGGCGCTTTCTTTTTGTAACCTCGTGAGTAAATCGTACTTGTTATGGTGTTAAAAAATAAGGAGAAAAGGGGAATAAATTTCTCTGTTGAGATTAATCAGAAGTCGGCAAGATAACGGCTTCAACCCAATAGTCTAAGGCTTTTAACAAAGAGTTCTCAAATTTTTCATATTCAAAAGATTTAGAAATATAGCCACTTGCAAAATTTTTATACGACTTAATGAGATCCATTTTATTCAAGCTATTTGTCATAACAAGCACTGGAATTTCTTGCATATCCCGATCTTGCTTAATTACCCTTAGAACATCGTGTCCACTAATGCCGGGGAGATGCAAATCTAACAAAATGATGTCCGGGCGAGGAAAAGGGTGCAGCTGTCTGTTTTTAAGAAAATCCAACACATCTTCACCTGAATGCATCTGGTATATATTAAAAGCATCTTCAGTGTTGGAAAGTGCTTTGCGAACCAGATATTCATCACCAGGGTTATCTTCAACAAGCAAAAGATTCACAGATTTCTTTTTACTGCCAGTGATTAAATCTTTTGTATCGACTTTTTCATCAACATCGAGGGGTTGATACCCTTCAAAGAAGGAATTTGGATTGGTATTAAAGACATGGGCAAATTGATAAAGCATGCTTGCCGATATTTTGCTCTGTGCCTGCTCATATTTGTGAATTTGTTGATGGGATAAACTAACACGACTTGCGAGATCGCTAAGTGTCCAATGTACCCTTTGTCTAAATTCCTTTAGTTTTCTTCCTAAGTACATATCAAGGTGATCTGTACTCTTTTCTGACAAAAACTTATTGGTCATTCTCTGTCCTTAGTTATGTTCAGCCCACTATAGGACTATTAAGATTTTAAAGTGCATTTTTATATTAGAAAAAGAATTTACTTTGCATCTTTTAGTGGAAAATAGTCACTTAACGTTGAAAATCAAGCCTGTCCGTATTGCTAAAATTTCAGAAACTTTTAAAAATCCTCTTTTCCCTTGGGAAGGGTAAAATAAAAAGTTGTTCCTTTGTTCAATTCTGATTCTCCCCACATTCTGCCTCCATGGCTCGCAATAATTTTTTTGCACTTATAAAGACCAAGACCTAACCCATCACATTTTTTTTCTGGCGTTGCACGGTGGTAGGCTCGAAAAACCTTAGAAAGGTTAATTTTATTAATTCCGGGGCCATTATCTTGAAATGCCAGTGTCCAATGGTTTGAGTTCTCTTCAAAAAATATTTTAAGGATAGGAATTTTAGAATCGTTATAGTGAAGCGCATTGAGAACAAGGTTCTGTACCACTTGATATATCAGTACTTTATCTGCAAAGATTTTGGGTAATTTCTCCCACGAGATTTTAGCGTTCTTAGCTTGAATGTCATCATTAAGAATAATCAAAAGGTTTTCTACAATGTCTGTCATCTCGAACCAAGTTTTAGAAATCTCCTCCTGGGAGTCATTGGAATACTGCAAGGTTTTGTGAATCAAGGTGCTCATATATTCAGCGTTTTTCATGATGACTTGATAATATTCTTGAGTCTTTCGATTATCGTTCAACAAGTTTTTGTGCAAAAGCTGAAGATAGTTAGACATCGTGCGCAAAGGTGCATGGAGATCATGAGCACAAGCATGAGCAAATTTGGAAAGACCATTGTTTGATTCATTAAGACGTCTCAACATTTGCCTTAAATTCTTTTCTGTTGTTTTTTGCTCAGTGATGCTTTCAGCATAAAGAATCAATCCACCAATTGTTTTATCTGCTTCATAAAGAGGGACGACTTCCCAGCGCCACCATTCTATAGATCCATCTTTGCGATAAAATGGATCTTCATCACATTTAAGACTTTCTCCTTTTAAGCAACGCTGATGGATAAGTTTCCATTTTTTTGGCATATCTGGAACGATGCTATACCAGTGATCTAAGGGTTTTATTTTGTCTTTTTGAAGAGGTGAATTTTCAAAAAAACGATCACTCGCAATAACAAAGCGTAGATCTTTATCAAAAACTACCATGGAGACAGGAAGAGTCTCAATAATTCTTCGCAATTTTTCATTGTGAAGATCTATCCCTTTCTTATAAGGAAACTTATTGTAAAGAATTTTGGGAGTACTTATTTTTGTCATTTGTTCTCACTCTCAAAAATATTAAAGTGTTCCAATTCCTATCTAATTTTTAAGGTTTAATAGAAATTATTGGCATCTCTGTCAATGAGCAATTCATAGAATATGAAATTATATCAACCCGTGTAATTAACTGACCATTTTGTAACTCCCTCTGCCTCCTTAAGGTTATATCTTCTTCTATAAAGAATCATCTATGCATTTATTGCAGTGATTTGCTGATTTTTGTCCATTTTATAGTTTTTTTTGATTCCTAGATTAAGTTTAATGTAATGAGGTTATTCAATAAAATAGAGAAGGTTTGATTTTCGCAGCCAGCATTACTCTGTCGAGGCCTTGCAAAACCAAACCATAATCCTGTCGAGATTTATTTGACATAGCGCTCTTATGTGTAAGGATACCTAATCAGCTGTACTATAGATATGCCAAGACCCATCTTTTTTCATATAAGCTGTGCCATGCACTTTTGTGAGTTTTCCATCAATAACTACTCTGTGAGTATATTCACGGTAGCAAACACCTTTCCTAAGATGTTCAGGCGCTAATTTTTTTCTTTGGGGACAGTAAAAAGCTCTTCTTTGAGGGGTAGGCGAAATTCCTGTTGTTATTCTTCCTTCATTCTGGGGTTTCTGAGAAGTCTCATAACTGCTCCTCGCAATCTCTCCGCCCGCAAGAGCACCGATCACTGCACCTACGCCGGCTGCAGCTATTTGTCCTGTGCCAGCACCAATTTGTGCTCCAATCAGAGCGCCTGCTGCTCCTCCAGTGATCTCGCCTCCTATCTCACTTGCTCTTCTTTCCTGACAAGCGCTTACACTTATACTGATCAGCAAGAGTGATATAAATATGCGATTCTTCTTATTCATAGCCTATTCCTTCCGTAGATTATCTTTATAAAGTACAACGAAATAATATGGTGTTGTTATTGGGTCGCCTTGATTCCCTTACTTATAATTTGGGTGATTTGAAAAATATCTCTTCAAAAGGGCTTTTATTCTTCGAGAAATTTGTTTTTTATAAGCTTGCGTTATAGTAACCATGGGAGCCTCCACTGTTTCTAATAGATGAAACAACGCATTACCATCTTCAGCTTGATACGGAAGGACTTGCTTGAAAAGTTTAATTAGAAACAACTTTTCAAATTTCTTAATCAATGCGTCTTATGCAAGATAAGGATGTGAAATGAATAATAAAAAATATACTTAACAGGCCAGTCTTAAGAGGAATAGATGTCTATAAAAAACAAGCGATATTTATCATTAAGTCACAATATGATTGATACAATTTCGTTATGCCTTGTTTTTCTGGGAATTGTTTTTTGGTTATGTCAGGGGCTATTTCATCTGGATATAGTTTCTGATTTGTTTAGTAGAGACAGTTTTTTATGTAAGCTTATTTATTTTTCAACGGGGTTTAGTGCAGTGAATATGTTGTATGTGAATTTTAGGGGATGACATTAAGTCAAGCCTTAAGCTTTATATAGAAAGTGGATCCTTTGTTTACTTTTGACTCTACCCATATATTACCTTGATGATAGTCAATAACTTTACGGCAAAAGGCTAGCCCCAAGCCTGATCCTCCCACGCTTCCCACATTCCCACGATAGAAGTTTGTAAAAATCTTTTCCTGATCATCCTCTTGTATGCCAATACCATTATCTTTTAAGGAAATTATGTGAAAGTTTTTTTTTCTTATAGAGTTTATGGTGATCTGAGGAGTGGTGTCGCAAAACTTCAAGGCGTTCATAATTAAGTTTTGAAAAGTTCTTTTTAAAAGAGCGCGATCCCCATAAATCTCAGGCAAATTCCTCGTCTCTATTTTCGCGTTTTTAGCAGTAATATCAGGGCTCAAATCCTTGAGAATTTCAAGGATAAGATCTTGTAATGAAAAAAGTTCTTTTTGCAGATTTTCTCTCTTTAACGTGGACATTTTTAAAGAATTTTGAATCAAAGACTTCATGTTGTCTAGGGCAGTGGATATAAATGAAATATACTTTTGTGCAGTTTTATCTAAGGTTTTTTTTTGATGCTTAACGAGGAGAGAAAAGAATATGCTGATTGTTCTGGTATAACTTTGTAAATCATGGGGGCACATATATACAAAGCTTTCTAGATTTTCAGTTTTAGCTTTTAATATAGAGCAATTTATTTCCATATTTTTCTCTTTAGTTATATCTTCAAGGAAGAGCATAAGACCTCCTATTTTTTTAGGTGTTTCATGCCAAGGATGAATCTCCCAACGTAGCCAAAAAGTCTTATCTTCTATGATACATTTTTCATGTTCGCTTGTTAAAACGTTCCCCTTTAACCCCTTGTCAAATAAGCTTTTCCAGTAGTGTGGTCGATGCACAAAATCATCCAGCAAAGATGAGTTTTGAGTGTCGTTGCTCCTTAAGATGTTTTTCATGATCTTGTCCCACAGCGCGCTTTTTTCTATGTACTCTAGCTTATTATTCACTAAGGCTATGGCGACAGGCGCCTCTTCAACAAAGGCAATGAGGATGTTTCTGCTGAGTTTAAATAGGTTTTTGGTGTCTTCTTGACTTAATCTCTTTTGAGATGTTTTTTTCATGATGGAGCCAACAGTTAAAGATAAAGGCTGCAGAAGAGCGAGCAACCTTACGTGATTTAAATCTTTATGTTTTGTATAATTCTTAAGGTTTTTTTTAAAAAAGCGTGTGATAAAAGATTTGTTTTCGATGAGAGTCTTAAGTCTATTTTTAGTATTGAATGATTTCATCTGCGTCTCCCTAAGAATAGAAGAAACGATAGAAAATCCTAAGTTAAGTTGAAAAATGAGGAAAATTTAAATTATCTCAATATCTTTAATTAACACGCCTGGTTGCTAATACTATCTTCGACATCCGACAATCCTTTTCACGGGTATAAAAATATAAAAATTCCAAAGGAAGCGTAAAATATTATGAATAAGTAGGGGATGATGGTTTCTTTCGTCGTTAAAGACCTTTTGCCTTTTTGACGACCTGTTTGTAAAATAAGAATGGTAAAAAGTCGAAAAGGAAAGAATTTCTCAATTTCCAGAAGTAATCTGTTTCTGATGTCTATCGTTTTTTTTATAGTGCCAAGATAACTGATCCAGGACACACACAAAATAATGCCCAACGCAATCATACCCCAAAGGACGAGGGGTTTATGGTAGGAATCAACACTTTGATTATCCCGGATATAAGCAATAGCAGAGATTCCTAATGCATTCACTGTCGTCCAAAAATTATTAGAAGCCTCCCTGATCTCATTGCTTTTATTAATGGACTCCACAAGTATCTTGTACTGATCAAAGGCTATGTTCTTATCTTCATCGTTTTGGGGAGGTCTTAGGAAGAATTTTAATTTATTGTGCATGCCTTGCCTCAAGGTTGAGATTTTTTATATTTGGTTCTCATCATAAGTGAAGTTTCATATTGCACAGAGAAAAGCGCAGGCTCTTCAGAGTGGACCCCCCGATTTTTTTTCGGAGAGTCCTTAGCAAAAGCATAACGTTGCAGCCGACACTATTTTATTTTATCAGCGACACAAGTTGTTCCTGCAGTATCATTGATAAAGGTTACACGATAATCTTCATACACACTTAAATGCTCACAAGTGTCTCCCATCGTAAATGGATTGGTATCCCCTTTAATAGAGTAAAGAGTCTTTCCTTTCAGATTCCCTGCATCTACTTTGAAAGAATACAAATACTCACCAGGAATAATTTGGACATAGGAGGCGAGATTTTCGCTAATGACATCGCCTTCTGCTTTAATGCGTATCTTAAGGTTTTTTTTATTTTCATTAATGACATTAACCGTTCCTGCTGTTGCTTGACTAACAAGACTTAAAGCAAGAAATATAAAAGAAATATTGCGTATTAATTTTAGGGTCATCATTTGTTTCTCCTTTTTTAAGTTAATGCCTTTTTTAGTGGTCACGGTTTGATCATTGATCATTCAAAAAAAGAGGACTAGTTTATTTAAAAACGTTTTTTCTCTCTTTCGATCTGCATTAAACTTTAGTCGAAACTCTTGTCATGGTGAGTTTCCATCCATGCAAAATGTCGCCGTTCGTCATTAAAGCCACGTTGAAGAATTTCATTGAGAGCATCGTCTATTCCGTCATAGGTCAACATCCGTTTGTAGGCGGTCTTTGTGTCTACTTCATTGCTTTTCATGGCACCAATGATGGCGTTGTCTCCAAATAATTCAGAAATAATGACTTTGCCTTGCGTGAGAATTTTCTTGAGATCTCCTTTTTGAGGGGGTTGATGTTTGTGCTTGATAAGATAATCAGAAAGCTCTTTGACGTGTCGATGATGATCATCCTTGAAGCTGCTCATTGTTGTTTTGTATGAGGTGTCTTCAAGTCTATTAAGAGCGGCATCATAGGCTTCGATCGCATCGAGATCTAACTCTATTAAGTCTTTTAACGCATCAAAGATATCTTGTTGTAATCCAACTTTTGTCACCATGGTTTTCTCCTCCTTTTGTTGTTCATTTCTTAAATCT
This sequence comes from Candidatus Nucleicultrix amoebiphila FS5, assembly GCF_002117145.1. Classification (NCBI taxonomy): domain Bacteria; kingdom Pseudomonadati; phylum Pseudomonadota; class Alphaproteobacteria; order Holosporales; family Nucleicultricaceae (SeqCode); genus Nucleicultrix (SeqCode); species Nucleicultrix amoebiphila (SeqCode). Next base: position 1,367,321 of record NZ_CP008743.1, read on the forward strand.
AAGATGGTCACTTTATGGTATGTTTTCTCGTGTGGACAAAATCCAATGATCATTAGATTTCTGATATTTTTTTTTAACGGCGGCCCAGGCAACCCTATGCGCTACCTGTTCTTGTGTTGAAGAAGACGTTCGTCTTCTTTTGGGATTTTTGTATTCTTCTAGAGCATTATTAAACGCGGCCCTATAAATTTCTTGGGCGTGTATAGGTAAATTTTTTTTTACAGGCTCCGGCAAGTCAGAAAGGGTCTTATAAGGCATAGTCACTCTCCTCTGTCTTTGCGATCTCTATTATCATTTTAGAGGAGAAAAATAAGAGCTACAGTGGAATAGAAGTTATTTTTTAATATTGAAAAATAAGCTCAGAAGTTTTTTGAAAAGCTAAAATGAGAAAAAATTTTTATAAGTGGTGTTTCCTGTTTTAAAAGCGATTTAGAAAACCCTAAGATTTTTGCTTTTCAAAGTGCAGGGTGTACGCACCCTTGTTTCCGATAAACTTTTTTTGAACAAAGCCAACCTTCTTCATTAAGTCGACGACTGTTTGCGTTTTTTGAAAATGAGGGTCAAAGATGGTTTCTGTGATGGAAACGATCCCATTTGGCTTTACGGCGTCTGCAAGGCTTGTCAGCGCGGTAACCCTTTCATTTTCGGGGATTTCACCCAAAATGCAAACCATAAGAACGACATCATACGTGTTCTTGTTTAGGTTGATTGTATCAAGCGCCCCATGAATGAAATCAATATTCGTGAGCCCAAGCACCTGTGCTTTGGCTTGCGTTTTCTCAATCATCTTGTGTTGAATATCCAAGCCTGTTACCCAGCCGTTTTTTTCAGCAATTCTTTGGGCTAAGGGTAAAGCAACTCTGCCTGGACCACATCCAATATCGAGGATTTTTATGCCGTCAAAAATTGGCAGTGCTTCGATGATTGAAGAAGCTTTATGAGCATGTGCAAAAGGATTGTCTAATTCAACAAGCCATGCGAGCCAAGAGGGACAGGGCAATTTGTGGCGATTGGAAGAGAGTCTCCATAGTAGTCCTCCAATGAGGAGGACAGATACCCCAAGCGCGCTATATAGGAATAAATTCATCAATCACCTTTCTCAATCGCATTAAATCTTTAGCAGCAATTGGTAATCAAAGTTTAAGCTTGACTGGGCGCAACTCCGTGACCCAAGTCTCATAAAAATAAAGGTTGTTTAAATCATTTTTTATAGGGGATTGTCAAAAAATCTCCTTTATTATTTCTGTGTTATATAATATATAGAAACAAATTGACAATTTATAGATTTTAAATTATGAGAGATTTTTGCGAAAATTTTCTAGAGTAATTTCTATGTATAAAATCCTTTTTTTATTTTTATTTGTTTTCTCTTTTTCTTTCCTTCATGCATCGAATACAATGGATGGTGATGAAAACCAAAATTCTCCAAACCCAAAGAGAGCTCAAAATTCTTCTGTGCCAGAAAAGACAGAGCCCGTTATCGACCCACATTTGTACAACTTTTTAGGGGGAAGTACCGAATCTTCTGCTAAACGCAAGAGAGAGGATGAGGGAAGTCAGGACAAAGAGTCAAAACCCAAAAGAACGAAAGTGAGGGAGGACGCAGATATAGAAGAAATTTCCACAGCTGACCTAAAAAAAACAAGACAAGAAAATGAGATGCAGCTTTTGATTCTTCCTAATGAAGTGTTAATCGAGATTTTATATTTTTCAGATCTTAAAACGTTTTGGGCTTTGAGAGAAGTATGCAAAAGAGTGCACGGTATTTCAGGGGAACCTAAACTTTTTATTCCCCAAGAACCGAAGTTAGTTATCCGATGGATTCAGGGATTTATCAATGAAGAGACACTTGAGGTTGATCAAGAAAGATTTTTCCAGGATTTATTTTATCGAAATCGTCATACGGCAGACGGTCAAAATCTTTTGAGGAAAGCGTGCTTTAGCGAACGTTTTGATGTTTTGCATAAAGATAAAATTTTTGCTTACGATGTGACGAAAAATAAAGTTGATTTTACTCCGGAGTTTAAGATGTTCTATGAAGAATATCTAAAATTGAGAGCGTCTGAAAATAAAAGCCTTGAAGCTTACGATAAGCAAAAGGCAGCGGAAGGTGAATTAAGAAGAAGGCTAGCACTATTTCTTCCCTATCAAATTGCTTGTTTTTTGGATCTTCATTGTTTTGAAGCGGAGTTTTTTGCGATAGAGAATTCAATTCTAGGGCGCTTAAATGCCCATCCTTTCAGCGCTTTGCCTCCTTTTTTGATCGCTTCTTATCTCACGGATCCTAATAAGGATCAGGATGAATTATTATTTACGATGGACCGGCGTCTTGGGCTTCTCAGTCATGAAGTATCTGCTCAAAAAATGGAAAACATTTTGGGGGCTAATGAACCAGCTTTGTACTTGCACCAAATGCTAAGAGCCATGGGAAAAATCGTGCAGAATGATTCTGTTTCATTGAGTCGTCAACGGCCTGAAGACCTTGAAAAATTTGAACAAACTCTTTTGTTTAACTATAAGCGTTTCATAAATATAGCGGAAGCACAGATGAAAATCCTTAATCGGGAATTTTGTGATAGCGCTGGGTATTATAAGGCAACTGTTAAATCTCTTATTGCTCAACGTTTGGAAATGATCGAACGTATTTTTGATTTCTTTATACTAGACACTAGATTGTTAATAAAATACTCTAAGGAAAGCCTCATAGACAATGGGGAAGCAAACGGTAATGAAGAGATCAATCCAGAAAAAGAATTTAACCATCACCAAAAAGTTGGAGAGTACGAGAGAAGACTTGGTGAGATGTATCTAAGATGGGCTGATCTTAGTAAATCGAGTCCCTTAAAAAAAGAAATTTACAAAAGTTATTATGCCCACGCATGTAATCATTTTACAAACGCTTTAAAAAGCTTAACAAGCTCTGTTAGTCTTACAAATCCATCTTTGCAAGAAGAACAAGAACGTCTTCCTCTCCAAGAGACTGTTTTGTCTTTCTTGAAAAGTTTAGTGCTCGGTGATGTTAGTATTAGGGATACAATTTATAACTCTGCGATAGATGCTTTAGAATCTCTATTCGATACATCTTATTGGACTGAGCGCCACAATCGAGACGCAAGGACGTCTACCAGTATACGAGAGATGGCCTTTAGTATGCTTGACCTTCGCAAAGGTAAAATAACAGTGCCGGATCTTAAAATTACTTATCAATTATTATTGGATGAAACTGACGATTTAGATGCAGACGAAGAAAAGATAAAAGCTCTATGGCGCATGTTTTTTGAGAAATACGTGACTCAATTCCCAGTATCCAAAGAAAATGCGCAGGACTTCCTCCAGCTTCTTAGCCGAACTATGACAGATGATATGTGTGACGAGGGTCTGATAGTAAGTGAAAATTTTCCTAGAATGCAGATTGTTGAAGAATGTCACAAAGCAGTCTTTCCTCTCAAGCTGAATGAGGTTTTTAAGGACGATCTTTCAGTAGAAGATTGGTTAAATTTAGCGAACATTTGTTTAACTTATGCTCAATTTCTAGAAAAAGAGGAGAAAAAAGATCACGTAAAGATTGCGTCTTTACGAGAGGCGTACGTCACTTTCTTAGAGCATGCTTATGAGATGAAGAAAGATTTTTGTGGGTCTTACTCATTTGAAAATTTTTTAATGGCTTTTGTTCAGTCCGCGCAAAGCTATCTCAAAGTGGGTAATCTGGACAAGGCGTCGGCATTCTTTTCCAAAGCTGTAGAGTATTCTACGCGCGAGGCCTATAACCGTCTCTGTGATCTTGATGAGCAGGTGAAAGACTATCTACAAACTGTTGACGCTCTCAAAGACTTCCAAACGCCCCAAGCAATTGCTAAGCTTGATCAACAAGTGTTAGCAGCGTTTGTAACCCTTGTTGGGAAGACTCCTTCTTCTTATAACAGGGCAATAAATATATGTGAGATAGCTGAAGCATTGATGCATTATAAAAAAGATTTTGCCTCAGCCGAAAAATGGCGCGAAAAAAGATTGAGAAGAGATGAGCTTAATGACGACGAGTGTGCTGCAGACTTGCTGGAGTTAAAAACTATCATAAAAAGTTTTGTGCGGGAGTCGGGACGAAAGGGATGATTAAGTTTATTGGCAGGGCCATTTCTATGGCAACAGAAATCTTGGCTAAAAGCAGAAATTGACAACGATGTCTCAGATACTATATACCTTTCCATCTTGTTAGGATGAGGGGTTTTTTAAGAGACATGTTTAAAACGATACGTTTTTATAAGGAGGCTATAAATTCATACTTGTTGTTTATAGTCGTCTTTTTCTTCTTTGAAACCCTTTTGCGTGCCTCTTATGAAATCAAAACGATCGAAGCTGATCAGGATGAAGGAGTCGTTTATAGCCGCGGCAAAATGACCAAAATTATCTTTGGAGAGCCTCAAAAAACTGTTCCATCCTTTAAAAGATCTTCAACAGTTTTGCTTGAAACAAAAAGTCTTTTTCATTGTCATGGAATTTGCATACGAGGAAAAACGTCTGCTGGGAACATTGTAAGAGCTCTCTATCATTGGGATAGCATTACTGAGATAGAGACATTATTCTCAACCCTGAAAAATATCATGATCACCCATCATCACGCTGTGCCTCAATCAATTAGCACTCGATTATTCGGAACCTTGGCTTCGGCTGAGTGGAAGAATGAGCTCCTAGTCCATAAAGAAATGGCCAATATTGTAGGATATTACATCGAGAAGAGAGCTGATGGAGAAGAAAGCTATCTTGATGTTTGTATGAGTGAACAGGAGGACTTTTATCGATTGGGGAAACTCTCTCCTCAAGACGACTAGGTTCGGTGAATGCTTTTTAAAAGTGTCATTAAACTGTCATCCCGCTCTTTCTTGAAGCCTCAATCGTTCCCCATCTATGTCTTGCGCTATAGAAGGCTTACCTATAGATTTATAAGAAATTCAAAATAAAAGGCTTTACGTGTATTTATTAGATCTCGGTATAATCTTTTTATTAATTATCGCAAATGGTATTTTAGCGATGACTGAATTTGCCATTGTTTCATCTAATCGAAACAAAATAAGTCACATGGCAAAAACAAATAAAGGCGCAAGAGTCGCTCATCAACTTATGGATAATCCGGGAGAATTCCTCAAATGAAAGGACATTCTTTTGAATTAAAATCATTGGTCAAAGAGGCACCTTGTGTAATGGAAGATTCTCTTGGCTTTGAGGTGCTTGAACAATTTAAAAAATATAAAACTCATCTTGGTATAGTAGTCGACGAATATGGTGCCATGCAGGGAATTATAACTCTTGTTGACTTTTTTGAAACCCTTGTAGGGGATGTCCCAGGATCTCAAGAAAAAGAACCTTATGAAATTACTCGGCGCAAAGATGGCTCATGGTTGTGTGATGGATTAACTCCTATAGATGATATCGAAGATCTTCTTGAAACAAAGATTGTCCGCGCTTTTGAAGCAGAAGATTTTAACACTCTCGCAGGCTTTCTTCTTGTTCATTTTAAGCGGATCCCAGAGGTAGGGGAAAGTATTTATTGGGATGGATTTAAATTTGAAATTGTTGATCTAGATGGCAAAAGAATTGATAAAGTCTTAATACAAAGGGCTGAAGAATAAACCTTCTCATACAGAAAAAGACTAGAAAAATTGCATGAAGAATAAAAACCATAAAACAGTCCCTAAACGTTCTTCTGAGATTCTCATGGAGATTGTGAAAAATAAAATTTTGAAAAGAGAATTAACCTATCAGTATATTTTGCAGACTTTAGGTGACCGCGCATTTGGGGTCGCCATATTATTTTTTTCCTTACCAAGTCTTTTGCCATTTTTCGCTATACCTGGAGTTGCTGTTATCTTTAGTCTGCCTATTGTTATTTTTGCATTAGGAATGGTTTTGGGGAGGAAATCTCTTTGGCTACCAAAATCCATTGGAAATAAGACAATTTCTCATTCAAAAATTTCTAGGATTATTTCTGCCGTGCTCCCTTATATTGTGAGATTTGAGCGCTTTTCAAAACCAAGATGGGTCTTTATGACTTACCGCATCACAGAAATTATAAATGGCATAACTATTCTTTGCTTAGCTTTTTTGCTCATGCTGCCTATCCCTTTTAGTAATTTTATTTTTGGAGGATTGCTTGCTATTTTTAGCATCGGGATTTTAGAAGAGGATGGTCTTCTTATTTTTATGGGTTATCTTTGTTTTATAGCGTACATCTTTTTTATATATGTAGTGGGATTAAAATCTGTTGAAGCTTTCTTGTTTATTAAGAATTCTGTCTAAAAATTAAATAACATAAAAAGGAAGAATTTTTATGTCCTATTCCTGGGGGTTCTGGGTCATCTGAGAGAAAGTCATAGAGACAGAGTATAGCGCCACTCGTTACAAAGATAATTTGAAGTTTGAACTTTTCTTGACGCAAATGATACAAAAAGCCAGCTGAAAAGCTGTTCATCCCTCCAATGCCTTGGATTGCAAGTGCCGTTGCCATAGGTCTTTCACGCTTCGTAAGTCCTGATCCTAAAGTAAGTGTAGCCGTCAAAACTTAAGAACAACTTAATGACTCTCCTGGCTCAAGATCTTTGGAGGATAACAAGAGACACGTGCGTGTTGGTGGGAGTTGGTAGGTGTTATTGCAAATCCTCAAAAATCATAGGTGAGGACTCTGCGCAGAGTGATCTAAGGCTACAGTGATATTGTGACCATAATTAAATATTAATTAATATATTTATGTGATAAAAATCAAAATATAACGCGGGATTTGAAATCAAGATGAGTAACATTTTCCCTAAAAATCTCATTGCTTTCTTTGTTATCTTTTTAACGTTTTCTAACATAGTAAAAGTTTCATCCTCTCCTTCTCAATCGAGGGACATAACTTCTTCAAAGACTGAAAAGAAAAAAAAGATCCTCTATTGGATTGATGCTATGGAACCTACCATCCGGTATGATAAACCAGGAAAATCCAGGATGGGAATGGAGCTTGTTCCTGTTTACGCGGAAGAAAGCAAATCACCCTCTTTGTCTCCAGGCGAGATTCACATTGATCCCCAAATTACCAATACGCTTGGCGTAAGAACTGCAGAAGTAAAAGAATCAACACTCTTTCAAAAAATACGTGCTTATGGCTCAATTGCTGTTAAAGAAGACAACATTACGAGCGTCACGAGTCGTGTGGATGGGTGGATTAAAAAACTTTATGCCAATGAGCTTGGTAAAGTTGTTGAGAAAGATAAGCCTCTTCTCGAATTTTATTCTCCACGCATTGTTCAAATTCAGCAAGCATATCTTACCTTTTTAAAACAGGAGAATAAATCTGGGAATGTAAGGATTTTGAAAAACACCCTTAAAACTTTAGGCCTAAGCGATAGACAAATAGAAAACATTACGACGACTAAATCACGCCAAGACACAATCCCTTTCTACGCTCCTATGGATGGGGTCATTTCAGAGCTAAACGTTCGAGAAGGATCACAAGTGAAGGCAGAGGATACACTTTTAAAAATCACAGATCTTTCGACCGTATGGGCAATCCTTGAAATCTTTGGTGAAGAGGCTTTCTCTCTTAAAGCGGGACAAACGGTCGAAATTCGCATTCCCGATGTTTCAGAAAAAATCTGGCGTGCATCAATAGAATATGTTTATCCTGAAGCAAACTCATCTATTCGTACAGTTAAAGTGCGCGTTCTCTTACCGAATCCTGAGGGGTTTTTAAGGCCCAATATGGTTGTTAATGCAAGGATCTTAACTTCTCCTAAAAAAGCTCTGACCATCCCAAGAGAAGCTCTTATTTATGGTACTTCCAAAAATTATGTTATTGTGTCGTTAGGGGAAGGTCGCTTTTCTCCTCGTCTCGTTACGCCGGGCATTGAAACAGAAGAGGATGTGGAAATCCTAGCGGGATTAAAAGGAGGTGAAAAAGTAGTCACTTCAGGTCAATTTCTTATCGATTCAGAATCCAATCTAAAAGCGAGCCTTGAGAGACTTTCGAGTCTTGATACTCTTCAAGACACCCCTATTCTCAATATGCACAAAGGTCATTAATGTTATTTCTCGTTGAACATATCATTGAATGGTCCATTAAAAACCGCGTATTTATCCTGCTTTTTTCTTTTTCTCTGATGGTGTGGGGAATCTATGCCACCAAGAATATCCCCATAGATGCCATCCCTGATCTTTCTGATGTACAAGTAATCATAAAAACAAACTACCCTGGACGTTCACCGCAAGTGATTGAGAGTCAAGTCACTTACCCATTGACTACTACAATGTTAGCGGTGGCGGGAGTCAAAGCCGTTCGAGGGTTTTCTTATTTTGGGCAATCTTTTGTTTATGTGGTATTTGATGAAAAAACCAATCTATACTGGGCTCGATCTCGTGTTCTTGAGTATTTAAATCAAGCGATCAGTAAGCTTCCTTCAGGAGTACGACCAGAGCTTGGCCCCGATGCCACTGGTGTGGGGTGGGTCTATCAGTATGCTCTTGTTGATCGCACAGGACAGCATGACCTTGGGCAGCTAAGAGCGTTACAAGATTGGTTTTTAAAATTCGACCTTCGCACGGTTCCAGGTGTGGCGGAAGTTGCCACTGTAGGCGGTATGGTCAAGCAATTTCAAGTGATTCTTGACCCTTATCAACTGATTGCTCTTAAAATTTCTCCCTCCAAGGTTAAACAAGCCATTCAAAATGCCAGCCAAGAAAGTGGTGGCTCTGTCCTCGAAATGGGGGAGGCGGATTATATGATTCGCGGAACAGGGTATCTCCAATCCATCAAAGATATCGAAGAAATTCCCATAGGAATAAGTAAAGAAGGAGTGCCTATCCTTCTTAAGAACATAGGACGTGTTCAACTTGGGCCTCAAGTCCGTCTAGGTGTTGCTGAGCTCAATGGTGAAGGTGGGACGGTTGGAGGCATCGTTGTCATGCGCTTTGGAGAAAACGCTCTTCATGTCATTAAGAACGTAAAAGACAAACTTGAAAGTCTTAAAAAAAGTCTGCCTTCAGGGATGGAAATTGTTACAACGTATGATCGTTCAAAGTTAATTTTAAGGGCAATCGATCAATTAAAATCAACTCTTATAAAAGAATGTCTTATTGTAGGTTTGGTGTGTCTTATTTTTTTGCTGCATTTCCGCTCAACCTTGGTCATTGTTTTAACGCTGCCCCTCGGAATCTTATGTGCCTTTATCATTATGTATTATCAAGGTATTAATGCCAATATTATGTCTTTAAGCGGCATTGCGATTGCTATCGGTGCTATGGTAGATGCGGCTGTGGTGATGATTGAAAATGCCCATAAACATATAGAGGCATGGCGGAAAAAGCATGCTTCAGAAAAAATAATATTTACAGATCATGTCAAATTAATTCTTGAGTCCACAAAAGAAGTTGGCCCTCCGCTTTTTTCTAGTCTTCTGATTATTACCGTGAGCTTTCTTCCGATCTTTACGCTTCAGGCTCAAGAAGGCCTTTTGTTTACGCCTCTTGCACTGACTAAAACCTATGCAATGGCTGCAGCGGCAGGACTCTCTGTCACCCTTGTCCCTGTGTTAATGATCTATTTTGTCCGTGGAAACATTCGTTCGGAACGTAAAAACCTTCTCAATCGGTTTTTTATTATTCTTTATGAAAAAGCCATAGGACAGATATTTAAATATCCTAAAACAATTCTTTTGACTGCCTTTGCTCTTATGACCTTAACTGCTTATCCTCTGATAAAATCGGGATCTGAGTTTATGCCGCCTTTAAAAGAAGGAGATGTTCTCTATATGCCGAGTGCTTTTCCAGGGTTATCCATTGGTAAAGCAGCACAAACTCTCCAACAGACAGATAAATTGATCCGAAAGATTCCTGAGGTAAAAAGCGTCTTTGGTAAAGCAGGTCGGGCAGATACATCGACAGATCCAGCGCCTCTTGAGATGTTCGAAACCGTTGTGCAATTAAAAGATCCCAAAGAATGGCGCTTAGGCATGACTTATGAAAAATTAATTGCAGTCCTCAATGAAACAGTAAAAATCCCTGGACTTGTGAATCTCTGGGTGCAGCCCATTCGTAATCGCATTGATATGCTTTCTACAGGACTCAAAAGCCAGATAGGGATTAAAGTCTCAGGGCCAGATCTGAAAGTGATTGATTCTCTCGGCAAAAAGATTGAAAGTCTTCTCAAATCTCTTCCTCAAACCGTTTCTGTTTATTCAGAGCCTAATGCCCAGGGAAGATATGTGACTATTGTTCTTAATCGACTTCAGGCTGCAAGGTATGGCTTTAATATTGATGAAGTGAGTGCAATTATTAATAATCTAATTGGGGGTGAAAACATCGCTGAGACAGTCAATGGTCTTGAGCGTTTCCCCATTAATATAAGATTTCCACGGGAGCTCAGAGATTCTCCTCAAAAACTTAAAGACCTTCCGCTCCTCACCCCCAGTGGTTCAGTAATTAATTTAGGCAGAATTGCAGATATACAAATTATCTCAGATGGACCTTCGCAAATAAAAACAGAAAATGCACGTCCCTCGGGTTGGATCTTTGTTGATATAGGAGGAAAAGATCCTGGCTCTTATATTGCAAAAGGAAAGGAGATTCTAACAAAAGCACTCACACTTCCTTCAGGATATTCTTTGTCATGGGCAGGGCAATATGAATATATGGAACGGGTTGTTGAAAGATTAATCCTTATTGTGCCTTTAACCCTCTTTATTATTTTTTTCCTTCTTTGGGTTACCTTTAAAAATTTCATAGAGCCTTTGATTATTCTTATTTCACTTCCTTTTGCACTCAGTGGAGGACTGTGGTTAACGTATGTGTTGGGGTTCAATCTTTCAGTCGCTGTTGCCGCTGGCTTTATTGCCTTAATGGGCGTTGCTGCAGAGTTTGGCGTCGTGATGCTCATTTATCTTGATCACAGTATAGAAAACTATGGAAAGCAGAAAAAGCTTAAGAATCTCAAAGATCTTCTCTCTGCCATTACAGAAGGTGCCGTTCTTCGCGTGCGTCCTAAAACTATGACCGTTGTAGTTATTCTAGCAAGCCTTATCCCAATCATGTTCGAACATGGTACAGGCTCAGAAGTGATGCAGCGCATTGCAGCGCCTATGATTGGCGGCATGATCACTGCACCTCTTTTCTCAATGATCGTTGTTCCGGTTATTTATTTCTTATGGCAGAGAAGAAAACTTTTTCCAAAACTAGCGGATTAGCTGATGTCAACGAGGATCTTTTAAGCCTAACTTTTCAATCTTTTCCCCAAATAACGCCGCTGCGGCTCTCAGAGGCTCATCGGCGAGGTGAGTATATCTTTGGGTGGTGGAGGATTGCTTCTTTTTTCTTTACATATACCCTAATGGGGTATATGCGTGATGTAGAAATTGAGTAGAGGAATTGAAGAGCTATGAAGCGTCAAAAAGGTGAAGATAAGGGCCATCCTTCTCATGATGAACAATTACCCCGTCTAAATCGTATTGCAGGGCAGATTGCAGGTGTCAAAAAGATGATTCAAGAGAGACGATATTGTCCTGATATTTTAACTCAGTTACACGCGGTTCGCTCTGCAGTCCGTAATCTAGAAATACAAATTTTAGATACTCATCTTTCTCATTGTGTGACCGATGTTTTTCATCAAAACGATCAGGCGAAGCAAAAACAAAAAATTGAAGAGATCCGTACCCTTATTAAAAGATTTGACTAACTGAAAAAAACTTATGGATAGACAATCTCAATCACTAAAATGTCACCTGGCTCCTGAAGAAAGAGCTGAGCCAGGCCCTCTTAAGACGCTTGTGAAAATAGGCATAACTTATAAGCCTCTTATTATCATCCTCCTCTTTTGTGGCTTCTTATCAGCGCTCCATAGCGACTTTGCAGTGCATCACTTTATGGACTCTTTTATGGGCTATTTTTTCATTTTCTTAGCCCTGTTTAAGTTCTTTGATCTGAAGGGTTTTGTGAATGGTTTTTCCACCTACGATTTGATTACAAAACGATTGCGAGCATACGGATTTTCTTATCCATTTATAGAATTCTGTTTAGGAATAGCCTATCTTATAAAGTTTGATCCTTTTTTAATTAATTGGATCACTGTTGTGGTGATGACAGTGAGCGGCAGTGGTGTCCTTAAGAGCGTCTACTCTGGACAAAAGCCCAAGTGCGCATGCTTAGGAACTGTTCTTAATGTTCCTTTGAGTACGGTGAGTGTTCTCGAGAACTTTGGTATGGGAGGCATGGCGGCTTATCAATTAATTTTTCTTTAGTTTCTGGTAGCCATGAAGAATTTATCCCATTATCGTCCTTTAGTTAAGTATCTTTGCAGTTTCAGAGGGGAGAGAAGAAGTCACTTAATTCCTTTAATTTGAGTATTTATTAATTAATTCCCTACAAATTTTCTTAATACTTTCAGCCGTTTTTTCTAAGTATTCTTTTTTTCTTCATCCAATTTTTGAAGATACTCATCAGCAAAATTCTTTCTTAGAGATCCCTTAGGAAAGGCTTCAGTTTCAGAATCAATGGCTTTAAAAAGTAATAGCCATCACTTTCATCTAAGCCAACCTCTGTCCATAAAGAGTGAATTAAGCGACATCCTTCAATTATATCGAATTGATCTGAATTTATTGCTCTAGCATCAGTTCAAAAGTCCAGGGTATCTCGAAGGATTTTTGAAGCTTTTAGAATTCGTGAAACAACCCCCCGTCTACCTTGGTGGGCGCTACAGGAATCGAACCTGTGACCCGCTGATTTTGATTCTTTATCCCGGTTAATACGACTCTGTTCCTATATTAAAGATAACTTGTTTCAAATTACTGCTTTTACGTCTAAATTATTCTCACGCTATATTCCCGATCGGGAATATTTTGACGTATTTCGTTCAATTTCGAGAAGAAAATCCCGAACGGTAATATTTCGCTTGAATTAGAGGCCTTTTTATCATAATATTACCGTACGGGAATATATTGAGAAGCCATGAAATATACAACTGAGCAAATTGGAAAACTCGTTAGAGAAACACGTAAACGGCTTGGAGTGACACAAAAGGAATTGGCACTTACTTCTGGCACAGGGCTACGCTTTATTATTGAGTTGGAAAAAGGTAAACCGACTTGCCAATTGAGTAAGGTATTAACCGTTTTATACACTCTTGGAATAGATATGACATTATTTCCCCCAGCTTAATGCAAAATAAGGAATAATAAGACATGGCAAAATCACTGGATGTCTATTTAGAAGATAAGTTCGTAGGAAATCTCATCCAAGATAATCACGGCCAAATGCTCTTTTCTTATGCGGAAATATGGCTTGAGAACCCCAACGCCATTCCTTTATCTCAGTCTTTACCTTTGCGCAAAGATCGTTTTTCACCTAAAGAATGTCGCGGTTTTTTTGCAGGCATCTTACCAGAGCAAAGCATGAGAAAAACGGTTGCTACTATTTTAGGCATTAGTTCTGAAAATGATTTTTCCATGTTAGAGCGCATAGGAGGAGAGTGCGCTGGAGCTGTTGTATTCATACCCTCCGGCGAGAAACTACAAACGAGTTTTAATTATCAGGAAATAAATGAGCAAGAATTAGCAAAAATCCTAAGAGAATTACCTCATCGACCACTTATGGCTGGTGAGCAAGACATTCGACTCTCCCTGGCGGGCGTACAAGACAAAGTCGCTGTACGCATTTTGAATGACAAAATTTCTATACCTCATGGCATAGCACCCAGTACACATATACTAAAGCCAGCGATTGAGCGCTTTGAGGGGACGGTTTTTAATGAAGCTCTTTGCATGGGGCTCGCTGATGCAATAGGTCTTTCAACTGCAAAAATAGAAATTGGTCGTGCAGAAGACATAGATTATCTTATTGTAGAACGTTATGACAGAATGATGCTTCGTATAAATCCTGAATTAATCCAATTAATACGATTGCATCAAGAGGATTTTTGCCAAGCTTTGGGTATTGTTCCAGAAAAAAAATACCAAAGTGAGGAAGGGCCTTCTTTAAAGCAATGCTTTGAAATATTGCGAAAGGTGTCTAGCGCGCCAGTAATTGATCTTCAACGTTTACTAGATGCCGTCATTTTTAATTTTCTTGTCGGGAATCATGACGCCCATGGGAAAAATTTTTCTTTGCTTTATAATTTAACGACGTCAAATACAAGACTAGCACCTCTATATGATATATTGAGTACCGATTATTATCCGACCCTTTCAAAAAAAATGGCCATGAAAATTGGTGATGAATATCTTTCTGAGAAAATCCAACCAAAACATTTTGAGGAATTAGCTGAAGAAGCGGGCCTCTCTAAACCGTTCGTAAAACGGCGTGTTCCTGACCTCGCTCAAATGATTCTGTCTAAGCTTCCAGAAGTTGTAATGGATCATCCGGTTTCGACGGCTGTCGCAAAACTCATTCAAAATCGTTGTGAACGAAGAATACGTGAATTTAAATAAACTACTACCTATATGCTACCTAACTGTTTTTCGGGAAAGTCTAAATCTGCTGTGAACCCTCGTCTACCTTGGTGGGCGCTACAGGAATCGAACCTGTGACCCGCTGATGTTGATTATTGCTTGTTATGGGTACCTTTTATAAAAAAATTGAAGCCCTTTGAGGGGCCTAGTTCATTGTGATACTCTAAAAATAAATTTAGAGAAGGACATATGGTTTTTAATAAAGATAATCCTCATAATGATCTTCCCTTACTTCCTCCAGAATGCGAGGTGGAAACCAAGGCTATATTAAAAAAAGCTATTAAGGCAAATAAGGCTTTGGCAGAGTTAAAGAGTAAAGGTTCTATCATTCCCAATCAAAATATTTTGATTGATACTTTAACGCTTATTGAAGCGAAAGACAGCTCTGAAATCGAAAACATTTTTACAACACATGATAAATTATATCAGGCTTCTCTTTTAGGCGAAAAGAACGCCGATCCAAGCACAAAAGAAGTGGAGTGTTATCGGCAAGCCTTATGGCACGGTATCGAGTACCTACGAAAGCGTGATTTATCCACCAATTTATTTATTGAACTTGTACAAATAATAAAAAAAAATAATGCGAGCGTACGCCGTATTCCGGGAACAAAAATCGCTAACTCTCAAGATAAAGTTATTTATACTCCTCCTGAAGGAGAAGATGTAATCCGTACAAAGCTTTTTAATTTAGAGAAATTTATTCACAGCAATGATGACATTGACCCGCTTATTAAATTAGCAATTATTCACTATCAATTTGAAGCGATACATCCCTTTTCTGATGGTAATGGGCGTGTTGGAAGAATTATCAATATTCTTTATCTGGTTCACCAAAACCTTCTTGATACTCCAGTGCTCTTCCTGAGTAGGTACTTTATTAAACATAGAAAAGGTTATTATGAAGGACTAAGAAACGTTACAGAAAAGAACGATTGGAGTAATTGGATCCTTTATATGCTTGATGCAGTGGAACATACGGCATGTCAGACTATGAAAAAGATAGATGATATTGTTAATCTTATGAATAACTTTACTAAGATTATTAAGGAAAAGCATCCTAAGATATACTCAAAAGATCTTATAGAGGTGTTATTTTCTAAGCCTTATTGCCGTATTTTGTCTCTTACAGATGCAGAGATTGTTGGGAGACAAACCGCGTCAGAGTATCTAAAAAGAATTGAAGAACTTGGTTTAATTAAAGGCACAAAAATTGGGAAAGAGATGGTTTACCTTAATCTTGGATTATTGGACATATTAAGAAAGTAGCTATATTCTTCCTCAATCCTACATGTTTACCCAATCGACACATGATCCTGACATGTCGATTTTCTCATATTTTTTCGACACGTTTTAATGATATGTTGATAGCATGGACATGAAAAGTTCGGAAAAAGACTTATGGAGTAGAGACAAAGCGCCCAATACTCAGCTTTTAACCTTTTCTGATATGTCTTAATTCATCTCACCTGATGACGTGATTCTTGAAGAAGCCTTTGAAATTAAAGAGAACCCACCATCTACCTTGGTGGGCGCTACAGGAATCGAACCTGTGACCCGCTGATTAAGAGTTAGCGTATTTAATCTTTTTTCGATCTTTTGTTTCTCAACTTGTTTCGCCCCAACATTTATAAAGCCTTGAAAGATAAGGATTTTAACAACGATGTTTCATTTCTGAAGGTAGTTTTTAACAGATCAATAGTTATCTTTTATATTTAAAAATAGATTATAGAACCATTTTAGATGATATTAATAAACTTATATGTGGTGGTCTTAAATTAAATTTGTTAGTATTAGTAATTATAAATAGATTAAAAGATAGGTTGTGATGTCTAAAATAAACTCCCTTTTGCAAGTTTGGCCTAAGAATGCGGTCGCTACTGCTAAATGGCTTGTAGAACAAGGGGTAGGCTATGATCTTAGGAGGAGTTATAAGAAATCCGGATGGATACTACCTTTTGGAAATGGAGCTACTATCCGGCCTAACGATCGCGTTACATGGGAAGGAGGTCTCCATGCTCTTCAATACCAACTTCATAAAGATATCCATGTGGGTGGACGCTCAGCTCTTGAGAGGAAAGGAGAAGGCCATTACGTAAGAATGGAGAATGCTCCGCTCTATCTTTTTGTAAGGCCACATATGGCTATAGAAAAGTGGTTTACAGACCATGATTGGGGAAAGCCTCTTCACTACATACGAACAAACGTTGTAGGAAGTGATGTTGGGGTTGAGGAAGAAACTGTAGAGGAATTTAAGATCAAAGTTTCTTCAGCAGAACGAGCGATCCTTGAAATGCTCTGTTTCACTCCTGAGTACTTTTCCTTTAGTGAGGCATCCAACATCATGGAGCACCTGAGCTGGTTGCGCTCGGATCTCGTGCAGGAACTTCTGAAGAACTGTACCTCTTACAAGGGGAAAAGGCTCTTCCTTGTTTTAGGAGAATACTATAATCATCCCTGGATACATAAACTTGATATGAGCAAAATAGATTTGGGAAAAGGAAAGCTCTCCCTCTTTAAAGGAGGGACTTTTAATGCAAAGTATAGGATAACCCTGCCTAAGGATTTAAAGAAGAATGATGAAACCCCACTATTCTAAGCAAGTTGATTTATTGCTCACTGTTCTGAGTGATGTCATGCGATCACCTGACATTGCCCTTAAGGGTGGTACAGCCATCAATTTGTTTTTATTGGATATGCCACGACTCTCAGTGGATATTGATTTGGCTTATCTGAAAATCCTTCCTCGTGAGGATTCCTTAAAAGCCATGCATGATGTGATGACAGAAATCGCGGAAAGACTGAGTTCATATCCTAATCTGAAGGTAGAGACGAAATATACCCAAGATCGTCTTCCAAAACAGATCCTGGTAAAGCAAAATGATATCAGCATAAAAATTGAACTCAACCTGGTGATCAGAGGCGCTGTCTTTGATCCTATCCCTTTAGAGATTTGTGAAAAGGCTAGAACTCTTTACAAAAAGGAAATCACAGTTCAAGGCCTCAGCTTTGAAGATCTCTACGCCGGTAAATTCTGTGCATCTCTTGATCGACAACATCCTCGGGACCTCTTTGATGTTCTTTGTTTCTTTGAGAAGTTCGCGCTTACAGAGAAACTCAAGAACGCCTTTCTTGTTTATCTGTTGAGTACCAGCCGACCCATCCATGAAATTCTACAACCGTCTCTTTTAGATCAACAGGCCATCTATGAAAGTGAGTTTGAAAGCATGACTGATGAGCCTATTACCTATGTGCAACTTGAACAAGCCCGGGTGAGGCTAATAGAGATGCTTAATAAAGCGCTGAGTCCTCAGGATAAAGACTTCCTGATATCCTTTGAACAAGGGGATCCTCAATGGGATCTCTTTCCTATCACTCATGCCAAAGATCTCCCTGCCGTCAAATGGAAACTCCATAATGTGAACCAGATGGATGCTGAGAAAAGAAGCGCGAGTGTTGTGGAGCTGGAGAGAAAGCTTGGAATTACTATGTACTCTTAGCCAACTTCTATATCTGAATCTACTTCGTTTGCTTCCGTATTGCTTCCGGAAAAATTTTACAGGATCTTGAAAATCGTGGAAACCACCGTATTTATTGGTGGGCGCTACAGGAATCGAACCTGTGACCCGCTGATTAAGAGTCAGCTGCTCTACCATCTGAGCTAAGCGCCCCATTGGGGGGAATTACGAGTTCTTTACCAAAGCTTGAGCCCACTGTCGACATTTTTTATCAATTATTTTGAGGTTCGGCTGACCCGCACATGTCGATGAATCTCAATAGACATCAAAAGACCCAACCCCATCATTAGGGTAATCATCGCTGTGCCCCCATAGGAAACAAGGGGAAGAGGGATACCCACCACGGGCAGAAGGCCGGTCACCATGGCAGTATTGACGAAAGCATAGAGGAAGAAGAGGGTGGTCAGTCCTAACCCTAAAAAGCGCCCATAGGGGCTGTGGCTCTTTAAGCTCACGTTATAACCATAAATAATCAAGATAATATAAAGGCTTAAAAGAAAACTGCCGCCTAAAACACCGAATTCTTCACAAAACATCGCAAAAATAAAGTCCGTCTGTTTTTCCGGCAAAAAGTTAAGGTGACTTTGACTGCCTTCTCGAAAACCTTTGCCCAAGAAGCCTCCAGAGCCTAAAGCAATCTTTGATTGAAGGATGTGGTAGCCTGTTTTTAAGGGG
This sequence comes from Candidatus Nucleicultrix amoebiphila FS5, assembly GCF_002117145.1. Classification (NCBI taxonomy): domain Bacteria; kingdom Pseudomonadati; phylum Pseudomonadota; class Alphaproteobacteria; order Holosporales; family Nucleicultricaceae (SeqCode); genus Nucleicultrix (SeqCode); species Nucleicultrix amoebiphila (SeqCode). The sequence continues at coordinate 1,385,973 of NZ_CP008743.1, forward strand.
TCTCGTTCCGGATCAAGAAACGTCAGAACCCGGTCTTTTTGGTAATCATGAAGGAAATTCCACATAATCGGGAGAGCACTGAGACCAAGAATGCCTCCCGTCACCATAATCCAAAGTCTGAGGCCTGCAACAAAGAAGATGCTAAAGCCTGCAGCAACGAGAAGAATCATGGTCCCTAAATCGGGCTGGCGCAGCACTAAAACCGCTGGGACCAAGATCATGAGCGCAGGGGGGATGAGAAAGAGCAGGCGTTTCATATCATCGGGCTGACTATTATGAAAATAGCGAGCAAGGGCCATGAGCAAACTTATTTTCATGATCTCTGAAGGCTGAAGTGTAAAGATATAGAGGTCAATCCAGCGTTGGCCCCCTTTTCCCACATGCCCCATGAGCTCAACGACGATGAGAAGGAAAAGGGATATAAAATAAAGGGTATAGGACTGTGCTAACCAAAATCGAATATCAACAACGCCTAGCACAACCAGCACCCCTAACCCCGCAATAAAACGTAAAAGTTGTTTGCTGGCCCAGGGGGAGAAATGGCCGTCAGCGGCTGAATAAAGCGTGACAAGACCAATGGACGCAATAAGCGATAAGATGATCAAGATGAACCAATTAATCTTACTCAAACGCTGAAAAAAAGATAAAACTAGCTGCATCTTTTAAGCTCTCCGCTCAAACGTTTTTAACATAATATCACGAGCAATAGGTGCTGCAACTTTACCCCCTCCACCGCCATGCTCAATCACAACAGAGACAGCATAACGAGGATCATCCAAAGGAGCAAATCCACAGAACATGGCGTGATTTCTTTCTTGCCATGGTAATTCATTGTGAGATGGGACATGGGTTAATCGTTCTTGCATGGTGATACGACGTACTTGCGTGGTTGAGGTTTTGCCGCCCATCTCCTGACCTTCTTTGGTAATGCGAGAGGCATAGGCTGTTCCTCCGGGAGAATTAACGGCGTCAAATAAACCTTTTTTAATGCGCGCCATATGCTTTGGATCAAGGGCCATTTTTTGTGTGTTAAAGTTTGGCACAGGCAACAGTTGGTGATCGATACCTCTGATAAGCCTTGGTTTAATAGCCAAGTTATTAGCGGCCAATCGAGCAATCATGAGATTAAGCTGTATGGGCGTGACAAGGATTGATCCTTGACCGATGCTGAGAAGAACGGTGTCCCCTTTATGCCACGCTGTTCCCGTGTGTGCTTTTTTCCATGATTTTGAGGGAACGAGGCCGACCTTTTCCTGAGGGAGTTCAAGACCAGTCGGTTGACCAAAACCAAAACGCTTCGCCACCGCTGTGACATGTTCCATCTTTACCAAGCAAGCAAGCTGATAAAAATAAACGTCACAAGAAACTTGTAGGGCACGCTCAAAATGGACATGTCCATGACCTTCATCTTTCCAACAGTGAAAGCGATGGTTGCCAATTTCCACATGACCATGGCAGTAAGTTTCAAAGTTATGAGGAAGATTCTCGCTTTCGAGAACAGCAGCGGCAAACATCATTTTAAAATTTGAGCCGGGCGAATACAAACCATTCACCGCCTTATTGTTTAAAATACCATAGGGGTTTTTGATCAGTCCCATCCAATCATCTTTTTTAATCCCATTAACGAACAAATTAGGATCAAAGGTTGGAACTGAAGCAAGGGCTAGAACATCGCCATTTTTGATATCCATAACGACTGCCGAGCCCCCTTCATGTTCGCCGCTAATGCGCTCTTGGCAATAGTGTTGGAGATCTGCATCGATGGTTAGATGAACATCCTGTCCAGAAATGCTGTTATACGTTGAGAGTTGTCGTACTTCTTTGCCATACGCATTGACCTCAATTTCACGATAGCCGGGCTTTCCACAGAGTACGTCATTATACTGTTTTTCGACTCCGCCTTTGCCCAGTCTAAAGTTAGGCGCTCGATACAGGGGCGAATCCTCATTATTACGATCATTCTCGGAGGGGATTTGTACATACCCAATAAAATGAGGTGTTTTATCCCCATCAGGATAAGTCCTGCAAAGTCCCTGCTTTATTTGTAATCCGGGTAAGTCAGGCATATGGACTTCAACTTCACAGACTTGGTCCCACGTGAGACCATCAATAACTGTACAAGGCATAAATTTAGGACGACGCTTAATATCTTTTAATACTTGCTCGAGACGTTGAGGCTCTAGGTCGATAATCTTGGCGAGATTCTCCAGAATCGCAATTTCATCTTTGGTTGCTTCGGGTAAAATCTGTAGATGATAACTTGAAGAAGTTGTGGCCATGACATTGCCATAACGATCAAGAATTTTACCTCTTTGGGGTAAGAGGACTTCTAATCGAATGCGGTTGCCATTAGCTAAGGTTTGATAATGGTTAGATTCAACAATACCAAGATAATATAATCTCGAAATGAGGGCTGATGCGAGGACAGATTTTCCCCCCGCGAGAATGAAAGATCGGCGGGTAAATATTTTTTTAAGATCACTCCTATCTTCCATGGTTTATTTAAATTTTCTACTAATGGCGTTGCAGCTAAGAAACACAAGTGGAGCGGTTGCAATGGTAATGATGACCTGTAAAAAGAGGATGGTAAAGTCATAGGAAGCATTCTGAGAAAAGTAAGCAACAACAATCTTCAGGAAGCCCTGAATAAAAACTAAAACAGCAAACATCGCCCAAAATTGGTAGAAATTCTGACTGTAGAGATAGCGGCGTTCATTCAAGAGCAATAACCAGGTGGCAATATTAATGAGAGGGTGTGTTCCAAGATAGAACCCTCCAAGGGAATCTTGAAAAAGCCCAAGGATAAATAAAATACTTAAAGGAACTGCGCCAGGCATATGAATGCCCCAATAAAAAAGAAGAATATAAGTAAAATCAGGAATAAGGGGGCTTAAAGGTGCTAAAAAGACCAGCGATATGATCGACATAATCACCAAGCTGAGAGAGGGTAAAATGCTTTCAAACAAGCGCCAAAAATTACTTACATGTGCTGCTTTTAACATATTTATGGGGTTCATTGAGCAGCCTCTTCTTGCGCATCATTTTCTTCATTTAAGTCATCAATCACTGATGAAGTGAGAACCTGCACAAAGTCTAAAGATTTCCAGTCAACGCCTGAAAGAACTTTGATTTTGTCGCCCTCCATATTTTGAATGACGCCAACCTTATAACCCGCTGGGAAAACGCCCCCTTTGCCTGATGTAAATAATAACTCACCGGGGTTAAGTTGTCCTTCACCATGGGCAAAAACAAGATCCAAGAAGGGAGTATGATTACCCGTTAAAATTCCTTGAACATGCGATGTTTCAGATTCGACAGGTATACGCGACGTATTATCAATCAATAATAAAACGCGCGATGAGCGATAGCCGACTTCAATAACACGACCAATTATTTGCGTATGCGCAACAACAACTTGATTTTTCTTAATACCATGTAAGCTTCCACCATTAATAAGTAGGCTACGACTTGTCGTTTGAGAAGGATTGTCATAGGCCCTTACTGTTGTAAATTCAACTTGTGGTTGAGGCACCATGTTTAAAAGCAAACGTAATCGACTATTTTCAGTGTTGAATTGATGAGCAATTTGTTCCCAATGTTCTAGTTCAGAAATGCGTCCCGTAAGATCTTCATATTTCTTGTGAAGCTGTAAGTATGAGGTCCAACCTTGCCACATGAGATTGATGTATTCGAGAGGTTTTGCACTCACAATCACGACTTCTGTCGAAACATCCAAAAGGTTTTGACGAATTTTTTCGATGAAAGGTTTTTGTAAAACACTCGATATAAAGCAGAAGAGCGCAAGACCCATAAAAAATGATAGACGAAAGATAAAGAAAAATGAAAGGGACGTGAGATAACCGCGTTTAAAAATATTTTGATTGGGCCTTGATAACACGGCTATCTCTCCCCATTCCCCAGTTGGGTTAATACATGCTAATTAGCACACTCTTTAAAGTAGACATATGCTCAAGGGCTTGACCGGTACCGTTAACAACACATGAAAGGGGATCATCAGCCACAGAAACGGGAAGACCTGTGGATTGTCTTAAAACTGTGTCCATATTAGAAAGAAGTGCTCCACCACCTGTAAGGACAATACCTTTATCAACGATGTCGGCTGACAATTCAGGAGCTGTATTTTCCAAGGCAACCTTTACGGCTTCAACGATTCCTGAGACAGGTTCGGTTAAGCTTTCAACAACTTGCTTTTCATTGATGATAATTTCTTTTGGAATTCCATTGAGCAAATCGCGGCCTTTGATATGCATTGTTCTGCCCGTACCCTTTTCGGGAGCAACAGCGGATCCGATTTCCTTTTTAATGCGTTCAGCGGTACTCTCGCCAATCAGAAGATTGTGATGACGGCGAATGTAACTAATGATTGCCTCATCCATATTGTCACCACCAATACGTACGGAACGAGAATAAACAATACCTCCTAAAGATAAGACTGCCACTTCCGTTGTGCCGCCCCCGATATCAACAACCATAGATCCCGTGGGACTCGTAACAGGAAGGCCTGCACCAATCGCTGCTGCCATTGGCTCTTCAATCAAATAAACACGACCAGCACCAGCACTTTCAGCTGACTCTTGGATAGCACGCTTTTCAACAGCTGTTGCACCAGAAGGCACGCACACGATCACTTGAGGGCTGACGAAGCTGCGGCGATTATGAACCTTATGAATAAAGTGTTTGATCATTTCTTCTGCGATTTCGAAATCGGCGATAACGCCTTCACGCAAGGGACGAATGGCTTGGATATTGCCAGGAGTCTTTCCCACCATTTGTTTTGCTTCATCGCCAACGGCTAACACTTGCTTTTTGCCTTTAAAATCTGTGATTGCCACCACGGAAGGCTCGTTCAAGACAATGCCTTGCCCTTTTACATAAACAAGCGTATTTGCTGTGCCAAGATCGATCGCCATATCAGACGACAACATTCTAAGTAACTTACCAAACATGGAATCTCACTTTATCATAATCAATTGATCAAACACCAAAACTAGAGAATGAGCAGAGTTTACTCATTTCTCTTCAATAACTAAAGTTCTTTTAATACTTTTTTGACCTGCTGCCTAGCCTCTTGCGTAGAATAAGTCTCAAGGCTGATCAAGGCTGAAAATTGATGACGAAACCAAGTATATTGTCTCTTAATGTAGTGTCGAGTGGCTGTTTTAGATAAAATAACAGCTTCTTCAAGGGAACTCTTGCCTTCGAGAGCATCTAACAGATGAAGAGCCCCTAAAGCTTTAGAAAGAGGTAAATCTCTTAAGGGGTAGGCAGAAGCAAACGTGGCTATTTCGTCCATGACCCCTAAAGTAAGCATCTCATCAAAACGTTTTTCAGATTTATTGTAAACTTCTTTACGCGGAGGCAAAACTACAATGGGCAGCATTTTATAGTCTTGATTCACAGGTGATTTTTTCTTTTGCCAATAACGAAGAGGTTTTCCTGTGGCTTTTAAAACTTCCCAGGCTCTGGCGATGCGTTGCTGATCTTTGGGATGAAGTTTTATTAAAGAGTCAGGATCTAAGTGTTCAAGATCCTCCCAGAGTTGATGAAGGTTATCTTTTTGGATGCGACGCGATTCCTCTCGAATAAAGTCTGGAATAGGCGGGATAAATGAGAGGCCATCAGTTAAGGCTTTGAGGTAGAGACCTGTTCCTCCGACAACGATAGGAAGTGCTTTAGTAGCATGCACAAGATCAATTTCTTGCCGAACTAAATCTCGCCAAATTGCTGCAGTGCATTGTTCGAAGGGGGAAAGGCTGCTGTATAAACGATGGGGGATTTTTCTTTGATCTTCTAGAGTTGGTTGGGCAGTTAAAATAGGGAGGCCTTTGTAGATTTGCAGGCTGTCCGCATTGATAATTACGCCTTTAAGGGACTCGGCCAAATCCATGGCGAGAGCAGATTTTCCACTTGCAGAAGGTCCACCGATGATTAGGACTGGTTGGGACATGATGTTGGTTCGCTTTGCTCCAAGATCGCAAACATGTTAAAGATGTGTACCATAAAACCAGGACAAAATCATGGGTGCAAGTATCAAATACTTTGGAAAGTCTTACATCGCTCTACTCGGGCTTATGTTGTATACCCTCTTTGTTTTCTTTTATGGATTAGGAGCTTATCCTCTTTTAGACAATAACGATGGGTTATATGCCCAAATTGCCCGAGAAATGTTGGATGGGGGAGACTATATTTTACCTCATTTAAATGGAGGTCTTTATCTGGAAAAACCTCCTCTTTTGTACTGGATGGTGGCTTTAACCTATAAAGTTGCAGGGGTAAGTGAAATTACCGCACGTTTTATCCCAGCGCTTGCAGGCGTTGGTTGCGTTACAATTGTATATTGGGGGCTTCTTGAATTGGGCTTGAAAGAAAAAGCCATTCAAGGTGCTTTTATTCTGAGCTCATCCGTGGGGTTATTAATTTTTTCACGGATGGTTTATTTCGATGTTTTATTAACGCTGTGGCTGACGGTAGCACTTTTGTGTTTCTTGATATGGTGGATGAAAGAAACCAAAACATATCTTCGTCTTTTTTATTTATTCTTAGCTCTTGCCCTTTTAACAAAGGGGTTTATCGCTTTGATTCTCGGGGGGGGTGTTATCGGACTTTTCTGGATAATAGAGAAATGTCCCATGTCTATGGCGAAAGCGTTTTTTGATATTCGGGGAATTGCTCTCTTTTTTCTTATCGCCTTGCCCTGGCATGTCTTGGCGATGTCAAAGGAACCAGAGTTTTTTAATTTTTATGTTATCAACGAACATATTTTAAGGTTTCTTGATTTGCGTGAACCGAGAGATTATTACCGTGGTTCTTTTTACTATTACATCCCACGATTGCTTCTTTATTTTGTACCCTGGACAATTCTGATATTTTTCATGAAGTTTCAAAGGATTGAGGACAGACAAGAAAAAATCAGTGGGCACTTTTTTATGGTGTGGGCGGGGGTATTTTTTGTCTTTTTTACGCTTTCGCGTGCGAAAGCAAATTATTATATCGTGACTATGATGCCGCCTGTTGCCATGATGATAGGGGTTTATTGTGCTTCTAAAAGATGGGTGAATCTTTTTGCCTCAGGATTGATAATTATTACAATAACATCTGCTGCATTCATTGTGCCTCATTATGAAGATAAAATAACGAGTAAAAAGATGGCGTTGGTTCTTCCTAAGGAAGCCGACCAAGTTTATTTTTTTCGTGACTATGAAAAAATGTCGTCTTTGAGGTTTTATTTAAATCGCGCTGTTAAAATTATTGATTCTCAAAGCAACGACTTACTATTTGCCAAACGCGAGAAGCATGTAGATGGACTTTTTATAACCCTAGAAGAATTTAAAAACAAAACTGATTTCTCATCACTCTGGGTCTATGTCTTTCATGAGCAACAAAAAACATTTCAAGAGATGTTTCCTCAGTTTCGTATGATAAAAAATAATAAGAAAGTCTATTTGTTTACGAATCATCCTGTTGCTTAACATTATTCTATCGCAAAATGGCAACCTTGCTGATAATTCAGAGGCTTAAGATTTGACAAACTGAAAACGCGCTTTATATTAAATATTATGACTTTAAATTTGAAATGTTCTGCAAATCCTTGCTTTCTCTATAAGCAGTAGCGTCTTAGGAATGACCATTATCTGGCCATTATTTTTTATTTTAATCGATTCATTAAGGAACCTAAGATGCATATAATTACCTATGAAGATTTTGCTAAAGTTGAAATTCGTTCGGGAACGATCGTTAAAGTCGAACCTTTTCCCAGAGCGAATAAACCAGCCTATAAAGTGTGGGTGGATTTTGGCCCTGACATCGGCGTTAAGCAAACGTCTGCTCAAGTGACCGTTCACTATACGCCTGAAACACTAATAGGATGCCAAGTTGCTGGTTGTATTAATCTTGGCCCGCGCAATATTGCGGGCTTTATGTCCGAATTTTTATTGCTGGGATTTGCTGATCAGAACGGAGATATCTGTCTTATAAAGCCCGATTTATCTGTGCCTAATGGCAATAAGTTAATTTAAAGAAATGTGGAGCACCTGATGAAACATTACAAGCTGATTCTCATTGACCGTGATGGCGTTATTAATGATAACAGCCACTATTATGTATTGAATAAGTCTCAATTTGAAATGTATCCAGGTGTTCCAGAAGCTATTAAAAAGCTGAATGATCTTAAAGTCATCGTTGTGGTGGTTACTAATCAAGGGTGTGTTGGAAAAGGCTTAATTAGCGAAGAACAATTAAAGAATATTCATGATCATTTTAAAATGTGCTTGGAAGAGAAGGCAGCCTATGTAGATGATATCTTGTATGCTGTCGATTCTGAATTCACGCCAGAGTCTAGACGTAAACCTAATCCTCATATGCTCAAGGAAGCCATGGAGAATTTTCAAATTTCCCCAGAAGACACAATAATAATTGGTGATGATATAAAGGATTTAGAGGCGGCTCAAAGGGCAGGTTGTCATTCTATTCTCGTTAGAACAGGGCATGGACAAAAGATGGAAAAAAATCTTCCTCAATCTTTGCAGCCTCTTTATATTGCTGACGATCTTGAGAGTGCAGTAAACTATTTAATCAGTTGATGCTCTTTTATTTTTTCCTGAAATACAGTAAAAACAAATTTTTAACTCTTTAGAGGAATGCATGCAGTATTATTGCTTACTGATACTTCTGAGTCTCTTATTGACTATAGAAGGGAAAGCTCAAGCGTGTCGCACAGAGCCTTTTGTTGTTTGTGAGGAAAAAAGTCAAAGACGCAAACTATATATTCAGAAAGTTATAGAAAGAATAAAATTAGAAGAGAATACGCGTAAGTCGAAGAAAAATACGCGTAAAAAATGTCCCAAGGAAAAATTAAAAGTGAGAAAGAAGCGCTCTCCATTGACACTTGACCAAAGCCCTTCATAATAACATTAAAACTTAAGGGTATTAGATTATGTCCCCATTGTTGTGGAGTGTTCGAGCTCGGATATTAGCTGTGGGTTTAGCGATTACACTTCTATGGCTTGGTGTTTGGTGGGCTTATTAAGGACATCACAATGGTTTCAACCCTGAAAAAAAATGTTTCTTCGCCTGTCATATCCTTCAAAAACGTTTCTGTTGCCTATAAAAATCATCTTGCTCTTGAAAACATTAATGGGGATTTATTAAGAGGAGGAAGTTACTCTCTCTTGGGACCCAATGGAGGAGGAAAGAGTACGCTTTTAAAGGTAATTATGGGGCTTATCAGGCTAAAAAAAGGCAGCATTAAATATCATGGAATTCAACGTCGGGATATTGCTTTTTTACCTCAACTGTCTGAAGTAGATCGAAGTTTTCCTTTGACAGTTAGAGATGTTGTGGCCCTCGGACATTGTCCTAGTGTGGGATTTTTTAAGAGTATTTCTAACGAATTACAGGCTCAGGTAAGTGATGCCCTTGATAAAATGGGTTTAGGTGACTATGGAGATCGAGCTCTCCATACTCTTTCAGGAGGTCAATTTCAGAGAATGCTTTTTGCGCGTGTGAGCTTACAAAAAGCATCCGTGATTATGTTGGATGAGCCTTTTACGGGGATTGATTCCTATACGATGGATGATCTTTTACGAATTTTAGGTGAGTGGAACAAGGCTGGAAAGACATTGATTGTGGTGAGTCATGATCTTGATGTCGTACGCACGCACTTTCAGGAAACAATTTTGTTAGCGAGACGCATCATTTCTTGGGGAAAAACGAAAGAGGTTGTTACGTTGGAAAGCTTAGCGAAAGCTAATCACATGGCCCGCCGATGGGATGCTTTTGCAGATCAAGATGAGAACACACAAGAGAATAATCATGTTTGATTTGCTGATTGCTCCCTTTTTTGAATTTGTTTTTTTAAAGCGTGCGCTTGTAGCGAGTCTTTCTCTTGCTTGTGGATGTGCCCCGATCGGAGTACTTTTGGTTCTTCGTCGAATGAGCCTTTTAGGCGATGCTCTTTCCCATGCGATTTTGCCTGGCGTGGCTATGGGATATATTTTTGCTGGGCTTTCTCTAGCGATTATGGGGGCAGGAGGGATTTTAGCAGGACTTATTGTTGCCTTTCTTGCTACTCTTGTGACACGTTTTACCCATCTTCGTGAAGACGCCAGTTTCGTTGGTTTTTATTTGATAGCTTTGGCGTTTGGGGCAGTCATGGTTTCTCTTAAAGGCAACTCCGTTGACTTAATTCATATTCTCTTTGGAGATATTCTAAGCGTCAATAAAGCTTCCCTTTTGATGATTGCTGGTATTTCAACGACGACACTTATTGTTTTAGCTATTATCTATCGTCCTCTTATTATCGAATGTTTTGATCCTTTATTTATGCGGACAATTGGTGGCAAAGGCAGTATTTATCACGTTATTTTTATGATTTTAGTGGTGTTGAATCTTGTTGCCGCTTTTCAGGCGTTGGGCACTCTAATGTCTTTAGGTATGATTATGTTGCCGGCTATTGCGGCAAGATTTTGGGCGCGTGAGGTTTGGAGTTTGTTTTTAATTGCTAGTGGGATCGCTCTTTTATCGGGGTATATTGGTTTAATATTTTCTTATCATTACGTGTGGCCATCGGGGCCAGCAATATCATTGGTCGCAGGGGGGTTTTACATTGTTTCCCTATGTTTCGGTTATTATGGTAGTTTAAGACAAGCTGTGCTTCATCCTCGATGATCAAATTATTTTCTAGTCTCCTGATTGTTTTTTTAAGTCTGTCATCTCTGAAGGCGGTTGAAAGAAATTCAACAATAAACGCTGTCGCAAGTTTTAGTATTCTTGGGGATCTTGTGAGTGAAATTGGTGGAAAGAACGTCAAAGTAAAATCTTTGGTTGGCCCCAATGGAGATGCTCACGTTTTTCAGCCTACGCCAGTTACAAATAAAACAGTCGTTGAAGCGGATATTGTATTTTTAAACGGATTGAATTTTGAAGGATGGCTAATCCGTCTTATGGAAGCTTCAGACTATAAGGGAGTCGTAGTCGTAGCAACAGAAGGCATCAAACCACGCAATGTTTCTGATAAAAAAGATAATCGAACTATTACAGATCCCCATGCTTGGCATTGTGTGGAATTTTATAAAACTTATGCGCAAAACGTTGCAAAAGGCCTTGAAAAAATTGATCCTTCAAATAAGAAATATTACGAAGGACGTTTAAAAAATTACTTGAAAAAGCTTTCAGATCTAGAAACCTGGATTCATAAAGAGGTGAATCAAATTCCTTTAAACAAACGTAAGGTAATTACAGCCCATGACGCTTTCGGCTATTTTGGAGAAGCTTACGGTATTAAGTTTTTAGCGCCTGTAGGTGTAAGCACAGAATCAAAAGCTTCAGCTCATGATGTCTCCCATTTGATTGAGCAGATTCGATCTGAAGATATTCGAGCGGTGTTTATTGAGAATATTTCAGATCGTAAGTTGATGGAACAAATTGCTGAAGAAACGCAAATCGATATCTCAGAAAATATTTTATATTCAGATGCTTTGTCTGACGCCGATGGCCCTGCTGCAAATTATTTGGATATGATGCATTACAATGTGGAAAAACTTATTCAATCAATGCAGGATGATTGACCACTTTACAAAGCAATAAAATCTAAGAGATCTTTTTCAAGACGCGCGTGGTGACGGACAACAAATTTACGGGTTGGACGTTCTGACGGCGTGAGAATACGACTTTCCAATTGATTAGCAATGGATTTGAGTTTTTGGGTTGCTTGGGGTGACCCCTCAAAACCAATGATTCTACATCGTTGATATAAAGCTTCCAATGCAAACCCTGTTAAAGATCCACAATCGTAGATAAGCGGCTGCAAAAGACCTTCTTTTTTTAAGGTTTTCTCAATATTTTGGAAATATAGTACGCCAGCATATCCAACAGCTTCCTCATCGGTGGTTAGTTGAATTAGGGGGTTGCAATCTTTTATTTTTGTCAAAACAGCCAGAGCTTCGGACAAGTCTTGAATGATAATTTCCTTAAACCCAAGCGTGTTAGTAAACCTTTGTGCCATCAATATTTAACTTTTGTAAATTTTAGAAGGCCAGTGTAGAAAAAAGACACAAGAAAGAAAACCATAAAGAATTTAAGGGGTACGAATGGCTTTCAAAGCACTTGATAAGAAAATCTGGCAACGATTGGAAGAATCTTATCGTCTTGCAGAAGACGACGCAATAACTGGTCTTTTATCTAATTCTTTGCTCGATGAACATCAGCGTGAAAAAGTTTACAAAAGTGCTGAAAATATTGTGAAGTCATTGCGAAAAAGTAATAAAAAACCGGCGACGCTTATTGATGCTTTTATGCAAAAATACGACTTGTCTAGTAACGAAGGGCTGTTACTGATGTGTCTTGCGGAAGCTCTTTTGCGTATTCCTGATCGTGAGACAATGAATCAATTGATTCAGGATAAGTTACGTCAAGGAGATTTTAAAAAACATAAGGGAGGCAGTGCCTCAAATTTAGTCAATCTATCGACTCAGGCTTTAACAGTGTTGCAAAATTTGATTGATGCAGCAAAAGAGCCTCAAAGTTGGGGAGATAAAGCAAAAGCACTTATTGCTAAAACATCTCAGCCGGTAGTGCATTTAGCGACTATGCAGTCGATTAAGTTACTCGCCAATAAATTTGTGGTGGGAGAGACAATCCAAGAAAGTCTTAAGCAGGTTCAGAAGGATAAACTCTTTTATTATTCCTTTGATATGTTAGGAGAAGCGGCGCTTACATCCCAGGATGTGGATCGATATTTTGCAGCTTATTTTGGCGCTATTGAAGCAGTCAGTTTATCTCCTACTTTTCGATCTAATCCTGATTCTATAAGTCTCTCTATTAAGCTTTCTGCGCTTCATCCGCGTTATGAAGTGCCAAAATCTGAACGTGTCCTAAAAGAATTAACCAGCACTGTGATTGAGTTGATAAGAGCAGCGCGAACAGCGAACGTTTCAGTCACATTGGATGCGGAAGAGGCTGATCGCTTAACGCTTTCTCTGGAGATTTTTGAAAAAGTAGTACGTCATCCTTCCTTTAAAGGATGGGACGGAATAGGTCTTGCTGTTCAAGCATATCAAAAGCGTGCTCCCTTTGTAATTGATTGGCTTGCTGAACTCTCCCATGAAACGAAACAACGCTTTCCTGTGCGCTTGGTTAAAGGAGCTTATTGGGACAGTGAAATTAAATGGTGCCAAGAAATAGGATTGAAAGATTATCCAGTTTATACGCGCAAGTCTTCAACCGATTTGTCTTATATGGTATGTGCCGGAAAATTGTTGAACAATACAAAGGCTTTTTATCCTCAATTTGCCACGCACAATGCCTTGACTGTCGCCTCAGTTCTTGAACTAGGAGCAGGGAAACACTATGAATTCCAGCGTCTGTACGGGATGGGAGAAGCTCTCTATCAACAAGTTATGGAAGATCATCAAAATTTAAAGTGTCGTATTTATGGACCTGTGGGGAGTTATAAAGAGCTTTTACCCTATCTTGTCCGGCGCTTGCTTGAGAATGGAGCGAATAGCTCTTTCGTGAATAATATTGTTAATCCAGCGATTCCTTTAGAGCGGCTACTTGAAGACCCCATTAAGAAAACACAGAATCTTCAATCTATACGTCATCCTTCTATTTCTTTGCCAAAAGATATTTATGGGGCTCAAAGACAAAATTCTATGGGTGTCGATTTATCTTCAAGTTCTGATGTTGCTCCGATTTTAAAAGAGATAGACAGAACATCAACCTGGAATGCTGTTTCTTTAATTAATGGCGTGCCTAGTAAAGAAGATGCGCAAATAATTCGTATCGTCACTTCTCCTCAAGATCATTCTTTACGTCTTGGGAAAGTGATGGATGCAGATGCTCAAGATGTCCAAGCTGCCTTAAGGATAGCAGAGGCTGCTTGGAATCGATGGGAGAAGACACCGGTAAAAGAGCGCGCTGAGGCTTTGCTTAAATTTGCTGATCTTTGTGAAAAAAATAAAGAAGTCTTTATTTCTTTGTGTGTAAAAGAAGCAGGAAAAACAATTGCTGATGGTGTAGCGGAAATTCGTGAGGCTGTTGATTTTTGTCGTTATTACGCTCATGAAGCCATTAAAAACCTTGAAAAACCTCAGGTTTTTTCAGGTCCTACGGGTGAAGAAAATTCACTCAAGTTACGAGGACGAGGTGTTTTTGTTTGCATTAGCCCGTGGAATTTCCCTCTTGCGATTTTTACAGGACAGGTTGCCGCTGCCCTTGTCACAGGCAATACTGTTATCGCTAAACCAGCCGAACAAACACCGATGATAGCATACATGGCTGTAAAATTGCTCCATGAAGCGGGTATTCCTAAAGATGTTTTACACCTCTTATTAGGAGATGGTCGCGTCGGAGCGGCTTTAGTGAGTGATCCGCGTGTTGCGGGTGTGGTGTTCACCGGTTCTGTCGAGACTGCGTGGCGCATTAATCAGACGTTGGCTGAAAAAAAGGGCCCTATTGTTCCTTTGATTGCAGAGACGGGTGGACAGAACGTTATGATAGCTGATTCTTCAGCATTGCCAGAACAAGTTGTTAAAGATGCATTGAGCTCGGCTTTTCAGAGTGCAGGTCAACGTTGTTCAGCTTTGAGAATATTGTTGCTTCAAGAAGAAATAGCACCTCATGTCATCGCGTTATTGAAGGGGGCTATGGATGAACTTACTGTTGGAGACCCGGGACAGCTCTCAACTGATATCGGTCCGGTCATTGATAATGAGGCTTTAAGTAATCTTTTAGAACATGTGAAATTGCTTGAACAGAAAGCGACCTTAATCTCTCAAGTGCCCATGGATCCGGCTTTGAAGAAAAAAGGTACTTTTATAGCGCCTGTCGCCTATGAAATACCGAGTCTTTCATTGTTGACCAGAGAAGTGTTTGGGCCCATCTTGCATGTTTTACGTTATAAAAACAAAGATTTACCAGCGCTGATTGAATCAATTAATCATATGGGATTTGGCTTAACGGGAGGGCTGCACACCCGTCTTGAAAGTCGCATTGAAACGGTTAGTCGAGAGTTAGCTGTCGGCAACCTTTATATAAATCGCAATATTATTGGTGCCGTGGTAGGTGTTCAGCCATTTGGAGGACGGGGATTGTCAGGCACGGGTCCCAAGGCTGGCGGCCCGTATTATCTTCATCGTTTTATGACCGAACAAGCAGTCTCAAACAACATTACGGCTCAGGGAGGTAATACAACACTCATGTGCCTTTCTGAAGAAGATTAACCGTACGATAAGTTAATCTTGCAAATCGTCCTATGTTAATCTCTATTTAATCATCTTCAGTCTATACTAAAAGGTGTAAATAATGAGATTCTTTATGAATCAATACAAATATATCAACAGCTTTAGTGAAGGAGTTGGCAAAGTTCTTGCCATCATTTTAGGATTGCTGATTGGCTATTTTGTGAATTGGATCGCAGGATTGGGTTTAGCCTCTCTTTTTATCTTAAAAGAACTCTTTCAATTCTGCAGAAGTCCAAATGGAATCCCTTTGAATATATGCAAACATGTGAATTACCATGAAGATAAGATTAAGTTTTCTCAAAGGTTTTTAGCTGGATTTTTATGTATTATTGCAGTTGTTGTGTTGACGGGGGTTATGGAACTTGTTCTAGACTTGTTTGATGAACAAACATTTGAACTTAAGTTTTTAACGACGATAATTTCTGTTTTTCCTTTGACGTGTCTTCCTTATGTCTTGAATAAAAGCTATTGGTTTTTCCCGATGTCGGGTGTTGCTTTTATTATCTTTTATGCAGGATTAATGAGTTAAAAAGCACGCTTTAAGCAAAATTCACAAAGATCAAAGAGAGCGGATAAATAAGGCGAAGGCTTAAATTTTATTAGGCTTTCTTGAGCATAATGAATGTATGTTTGTGCATGTGTTAACGTTTCATCGAGAGCGCGATGTTTGTTTAAATAGGCCAATGCTTGACCAAAATCTTTTGCATTTTGTTGTTTTGTTCCCAATGTGCGTTGCCAGAATTTTTTTTCATCTTCATTTGCTTTTTTATAAGCCAGAATAACGGGAAGGGTAATTTTCCCTTCTTTAAAATCATCGCCAACATTTTTTCCAATCATTTCCGAAGAAGCTTGGTAATCCAGAACATCATCGACCAATTGAAAGGCTAGTCCTAAATTGCGTCCAAAGCTCGCTAAAGCACGTTCATTCTCTAAGTTGGGTCCATCCAGAACGGCACCAACTTGGCAAGCGGCTTCAAATAAGGTAGCTGTCTTATAAGTTGCAATCTCTAAGTAAGTATTTTGTGATGTTGTAACATCTTTTGATGAGACAAGCTGCATCACTTCACCTTCGGCAATTTTACTGGAGGCACTTGAAAGAATTCTGAGAACATCGAGGGAGCCATCTTCAACCATCAGTTCAAAGGCTCTTGAAAACAAGAAATCGCCTACCAGAATACTGGCTTGATTTCCCCAAACAGAATTTGCTGTGGGGACACCCCGGCGCAATTCACTCTCATCGACAACATCATCGTGAAGCAATGTAGCTGCATGAATAAATTCTATGGCAGCAGCTAATCTTATCGGACGATCGCTGTTATGCTCAACTAACGCAGAGCAGGCAAGTGTTAACATGGGACGCATGCGCTTTCCCCCTGCTGCAATAAGATGTCTTGCTAAGGTGGGAATAAGATCAATTGGACTTTTTAGACGATCTAAAATAATTGCGTTTACACGCTCTAGATCTGAAGAGACAAGAGTTTGTAAGGGTTTTAATAAATCAGAGCCTATATTAGACTTCTCATATATTTGAGAAAGCGCTGTCATTAACGAATGCCTTTCATGTTTTATAAAACACTGCCACAATAGCGGGAACAATTAAAGCGAGAGTTTATTAACATATTTTATTCTAAATGAACATGCATGATACAACAACAGATGCTCTTTTAGGAGGACGATTACAGTTAACGCAGCCTTTGAAAGGCTATAGAGCGGGAAACGACCCTGTGTTTTTGGCCGCTTCTATTCCCATCAAGCAAGGAGAACACGTTTTGGACGTGGGTACAGGTGTTGGTACGGCGCTTTTGTGCTTAGCAGCGCGAGATAACAGCATCAAGGGAGTAGGGGTAGAAGTTCAAGAAAATTTAGCAACCCTTGCTCTACAAAACACTGAGCAGAATAACCTGGACCAAACATTCACGATAATCAAGGCGGATATTTTTGAAAAAATAGATCAAATTAAAGGCCTTCAATTTAACCATGTGTTGAGTAATCCCCCTTTTTTTGAAAGTGAAAAAACCACAGTTTCCTCTCTTTCATCTAAAAAACTTGGGCGCATGATTGAAAAAGGGGATCTCCAACGTTGGGTGAGTTTTTGTATTAAGCATGTGCGTCCAAAAGGTACAATCACCCTCATTTATCGAACTGAGGGAATAGTTGAGATTTTAAAGACCCTCGACGGTAAGGTGGGCGATATTAAAATATTCCCTCTTTGGTCAAAGAGGGGAGAACCCGCTAAACGATTTATTATTCAAGGACGAAATGGCGCTAAAGGTCCACCGCAACTTTTGGCAGGTCTCGTGCTGCACGATCGTGATGGAACTTATTATCCTGAAGTAGATAAAATTCTGCGTCATGGGGCTGCCCTAAAACTATAGGGGGCCTTGACTTTTTTGCTTAAGTGTTTAGGCTCTGACCTCTATAAAACATTTTGAGAATGCGGGTATGGCTGAGCCAAAGAAATCATTCCAGGAGATTATTTTAACATTGCAGGCTTTTTGGGCCAGACAAGGGTGTGTAATTATTCAACCCTATGATGTTGAGATGGGAGCGGGAACTTTTCATCCAGCAACAACATTGCGTTCACTTGATCCAACGCCTTGGCGTGTTGCTTATGTACAGCCTTCCAGACGCCCAACCGATGGTCGTTATGGAGATAACCCCAATCGTTTGCAATCCTATTATCAGTTTCAAGTAATTCTAAAACCCTCTCCCGAAGACAACCAAAGTCTATATTTAGAAAGCCTGAAAGAAATTGGTATTGATTCTGATGTCCATGACATTCGATTTGTTGAAGATAATTGGGAAGGTCCCACTTTAGGAGCGTCCGGTCTTGGGTGGGAAGTATGGTGTGATGGCCTTGAGGTGACTCAATACACATATCTTCAGCAGATGGGGGGTATGGCCTGTTATCCTGTGCCATTAGAAATCACTTATGGTCTTGAGCGTATTGCACAAGTTATCCAAGGGGTTGAAAGCGTTTATGATATTGATTGGAATGGAGCTAGTGGGGTCAATAAAATGACGTATCGCGATGTGTTCCATCGTAATGAACGGGAGTTTTCCGCCTATAATTTTGAGTATGCGAACGTTGAGAAATTACTCCAAAATTTTAAAGATGTTGAAAAAGAATGCAAGCATTTGCTTGATCAAAATTTGGCACTTCCCGCTTATGATCAGTGCTTAAAGGCCAGTCACTTATTTAATTTGCTCGATGCACGCGGCGTGATTAGTGTGATTGAGCGTGCCAGCTATATTGAGCGCGTACGAACGCTCGCTAAAGGTTGTTGTGAAGTTTATCTGAAAAATCTTACCCCCCGGTCTCTCCATGGCTGAACTTTTTATAGAACTCTTATCTGAAGAAATTCCTGCCCGTATGCATACCCGTGCACGGGAAGACTTGTTAAGGCTTTTAACTGAAAAATTTATGAAAGCTCACTTGCAATTCACAAAACCAAAAGTGTATTCAACGCCACGCCGTTTAACCGTTGTTCTTCAAGACATTCCTGGAGAGCAACCATCAACAACAGAAGAAAAACGTGGCCCTCGTGTGGATGCGCCCCAGGCTGCAATTGATGGTTTCTTAAAATCTGTGGGAAAAAAGATCAATGAGTGCAGGCAAGAAGTAACCCCTAAAGGTACTTTTTACTTTGCGGATGTTCATAATACTGGACGACCCACCATTGAGATTATTCCTGAAATTATTCAAGAGATTCTCTATGAAATGTCTTGGCCAAAATCCATGAATTGGGGAAGGGGTCTCAAGACCTGGGTTCGTCCTTTGCAATCGGGAATTTGTATTTTTGATAATCAAGTTCTTAAATTTGAAGTGAGTTTTGGCGAAAGCGATGATCCTGAAGCTCCTAAAATAATTTTTTCTGATACGACCCAAGGACATCGGTTGTTGGCACCGAGCTCTTTTACAGTGAAGAGTTTTGAAGAGTATAAAAACAAATTAAGACTGAGCAACGTTATCCTTGATCAGGATGAACGTCGCAAGCTTATCCAAGAGCAGATTAAAGAATTGCTCGAGGCGCAGGATAAAAAACTGACTTTAAAACGTGATGATGATCTTTTGGAAGAAATCGTCGGGATTGTGGAGTGGCCGCAAGCCTTTTTGGGCTCAATTGAAAAAGAATTTATGGAGTTGCCACCAGAGCTTTTGATTACAAGTATGCGTGTTCATCAGCGTTATTTTACTTTAAAAAATTCCAGCGGGAAATTAGCCCCTCATTTTGTTGTTATTGCCAATACGGATCCCCGAGACAGAGGTGAAGTGCTGGTGAGAGGCAATGAACGCGTTTTAAGAGCCCGTCTTTCCGATGCGAAGTTTTTCTATGAAAATGATTTGAAAAAAACGTTAGAAGAACACGCCAAAAAACTGAAAGAGATTACCTTTAGTTCACGCCTTGGAACCATGGATGAGAAAGCTAAGCGTTTGAGTTCTCTTGCCCAATCTCTGGCTAATCACTTTGGCGTTAAAAAGGAAGACGCTAAAAAAGTAGCCCTGATATGTAAGGCTGATTTGGTAACGGATATGGTGCGGGAATTTCCTGAACTCCAAGGCATTATGGGACGTTATTACGCCGCAGCAGAAGGTCTTTCTGAAAATATTGCGGTAGCTCTTGCCGAACATTACTCACCCAAAGGTCCCGATGATCCTTGTCCAAAAAATCCTTTAAGTCGCCTCCTCGCTCTAGTGGATCGCTTAGACACTTTGGTGGGCTTCTTTGCTATCGGTGTGCAGCCGACGGGATCAAAGGATCCTTTTGCTTTAAGGCGCGCTTGTTTAGGCATTATTCGCCTTTTGGAAGAAGATGAAGAACTTTGTCTCACAGATCTTTTTAAAGAAGCTTATGAGCTCTATAAAGATGAGTTTAAGAAGCAAAAGGGGATATTACTTTTAGAAGATACTTCCAATAATCTGCTCGATTTTTTCCTGGATCGCATCAAAGTTTATTGGCGTGAGCGGGGCATTCGTCACGATTATATTGCTGCAACTTTTGCTGTCAGCAAGGAGGAGTCTTTAGGATTGATGCTCAAACGCGTCATAGCTCTTAAAGAGTTTTTTGAAAACAATGATGCAAATAGTGTCAATCTTTTGGCGGGCTATCGGCGGGCAGCGAATATTCTCAGAATAGAAGAACAGAAAGATAAAATTTCTTATGATGGAAAAGTTGATAAAGCTCTCTTAGCAGAGAAAGCCGAACAGACTCTTTATGAAAAATTCCTCGGCAGCCAAAAAGATATTGAGAAAGCGTTGAGCGATCATAACTATACAAAGGTGATGAAGACGCTCGCCAGTTTACGCAGTGTCATCGATACATATTTTGAAAAGGTGATGGTAAACGTAGAAGATAAAAAGATACGTAAAAATCGTCTGAATACGTTGGCCTTAATTCGTAACACCTTAGAATCTGTTGTCGACTTCTCCAAGATAGAAGAAGCTTAGAGTTTAGCGGCGTTTTTGACGGCGCGGACTTTAAAGGCAAAAAGAGGCGTAAAAACGCTTTGGCCTCCATTGGTAATTTCCGCAAAGAACTCTATGTCACGAAGATTCAGTGTATCATGCAAATAAGTATAAAGTTTGTGTAGAAGAGACTCTTTTCTGCTAAAGGCTCCAATCATCTCTGACTCTATTTTCATTGTTGTGATAAGGCGTGGCGTGGAAAAGGATTCGATCGCGAAATCCGGGTGCTGTTCTGCAAAAGCAGCAAGAATATCTGCAAAGGATTTATGAGAAGCGTCAAGAGGATCTTGGTCGAGGCCAGTGATATCTTCAAGGGCATAGGGAGAGTAGAACCAGTTCGTTGAAGCCTCAAAGTGACCTTTTGGAGGTAAAACGTCTAAATACAAGGGTAAGCTCTCTAAATGACTTGGCGTAATTCTTGAGAGTACATGTTCAAAAACAATTGTACGAATGAAGCCATGTAAGCGATTTCCTCCCGTTGCACTTTCTAAAAATGCCTTGTAGTGAGGCGTCATACAATGGACCACTAATCCATTAGAAATGATCTCTGCGCCACAGTATTTATCTGTATTAATCGTTATACTGTCATCATCACTGATGATCCAATGAGGGTCAGAATTTTTGCGAACACCGCCAATGATAAGCTTCGTTTTAGGAGGGGGCGTTTTTCTTAAACAATATTCAATGTCTTCTAGTTTCGTCAAACTGGCGTTGAGAGAAGACAGAGAAAAACAGAACAGAACACAATAAAATGGTGTTCGAAGAATTGCCGAAATCAATGCCCACCCTCAATAGCTAATTGTGGTTTTTGTAGAAATGGCGTTAACAAAAGGGAAAAGGAAAAGATACAGGTGATCAATATAAAACAATCATTAAACGCCATGACTGCGGCTTCTTTTTGAACAATCATTGAAAGGTATTTTGTTGCCACCATTAAATCTTTGCCCGGCGGGATAGCAGATAATTGACTGGTTAGGGTATTGAATTGATCAATGACTAAATGACGTGAGGTGTTAACCTTTTCTGAAATATACTGGTAGTGCATTTTTGTTCGTTGCGTGAGCATGGTGTTGAGGACAGAAAGACCGATGGCACCCCCTAAATTGCGCATTAAGTTATAGAGACCACTGGCATTTTTGACTTGATGTTGTGGCAAAGTGCCGAGTGAAACGTTATTGATAGGTAAAAAGCAAAACATTAAAGCAAGTCCGCGAAAAGCTTGAGGAAGAAAAAATTCCCAAAACCCTGCTTCTGAAGTCAAAGAACTGTTTAAATAAACACCCATAGCAAAGCATGAAAGACCTAAGAAAAGCATGAGACGTAGATCTAAAATTTTTGAGACGAAACCGGCAAGGGGAGAAGAAACAAATTGAAAAGCGCCCGTTACAATCATGAGAAGACCAATTTGCAGGCTATTATACCCTCTAATTTCTCCAAGAAATAAAGGCAGCAAAAAGACTGATCCATAAAGACCGACACCAAGAACAAAAGAATAAAAAGAGCCAATAGTAAAATTAACGCTTTTATAGGCAGTGAGATCAACGATTGGTTTTTCATAGGTCAACGCGCGCCATAGAAATATCAAGCCTGATCCTGCTGAAATTATTGTAAAAGTGACAATGATGTTGCTCCCGAACCAGTCCTTGCGGTTACCCTCTTCTAAAACATACTGAAGCGACCCTAAAGAGAGAGACAAGAAGCTGACACCAATGAAATCGAAGCCTTCTAAAAGCTTTTTATCGGGCTTATCGATATTTACAAGTCTCCAAACAATGATAGCAACGACAAATCCAGGAACGACGTTAACCAAAAACAGCCAGTGCCAAGTGAATGTTTGTGTAAGATAGCCACCAATTGTGGGGCCAAGTGTAGGAGCCATCGTGGCAACGAGACCAATGGCGACGCTCACAGTCACGCGCTTACTGTCAGGGAACATAAGAAAACTCGTTGCGAAAACCGTTGGGATCATTGCGCCCCCAATAAACCCTTGTAAGGCTCTGAAAACGATCATTGAATTGATATCCCAAGACAGGGCACACAAAAGACTTGAAAGAGAAAAACCTATAACAGACATTGTAAATAAAATGCGCGTCGATAAAAGTCTGGAAAGAAACCCAGTTAAGGGAATCATGATGACTTCGGCAATGAGATAGGATGTTTGCACCCATGAAATTTCTTCGTTGGTGGCTGATACCCCCGCACCAATTTCATTGAGGGAGCTGGCGACAATCTGAATATCGAGAATAGCCATGAACATGCCAAAAACCATGGACATAAAAGCTAGCCAATCTTTTACTGTGACATCTTTTTCTGTCGTTGTTTGAGGAGGGGTATTTTTTGATTGGCTCAAATTTCAACCTATGCTTTCGGCGTACTGCGCGTATCAACTTTAACAAAAACAGATAAACCTGGGCGCAATAAATCCCACTCTTTGCTTGAATTCTCCAAGGTGATTTTCACCGGAACGCGTTGAATAATTTTTGTAAAATTTCCCGTGGCATTTTGAGGGGGGAGCAAACTAAATTGTGCGCCAGTCGCAGGTGATAAGCTGTCGATTCTACCAACAAAGGTTTTTCCAGGGTAGGTATCGAAGGTGAGATGGGCCTTTTGTCCAGGGCGCATATTCATAATTTGTGTTTCTTTGAAATTAGCTACCACATAAGTGTCGTGTACAGGGACAACACTGAGAGCAGGTCTGCCAGTGGTAATAAATTCACCTATTTGAGCGCTTTTGTTCCCGATGACGCCATCATAGGGAGCACACATGGTCGTGTTTTCAAGGTCATACCTTGCTTGGTTAAGACTTTGATGCGCTTGTTCTAGCTGTGCTTGAGCCTCTTTAAGGTTGGCTTCAAGAACTTGAAGTTGCTTTTTTTGAACTTCTAAATTCGCTTCAGCGCTAAGTCGATCGGATTTTGCCGTAATAAATCCGGCTTTTCTAGCGTCAAATTGCTGTTGAGGCGTGAAATCATCTTTTACCAGGTGTTTGGTGCGTTCATAGTCTTTTTTGGATAAGTCAAGATTGGCTTGGCTCTTGTCTATGTTTGCTTTAGCCTGCTTGATGATATCCCGTTGCAGCTCAATTTTTCTCGTAACACTTTCTATGGTTGCGTTAAGACCATTGATTGATGCCTCGAGAGATTTAACTTTGTAGAGGTAATCGCGATCATCAATTTTAATCAATGGTTGGCCCTTTTTCACCACATGGTTGTCATTCACATACACCTCTTTGATGTATCCTGAGACCTTAGGGGACAAAACAGAAAAGTTACATTGCGTATAAGCGTTATCCGTTGATTCGGTATTGCGCCATTCAAAATACCAGAGAAAGGCCACCACAACCAATCCAATACTCAAGAGGGCTATGACTGGATACGATTTTTTTATTTTATTCTGCATTCCTACCACATTTTTAGTCGTTTAAAGAGAGTTTATCTTTAAAACTTTAACAAACAATTGCTACACAATCAATTTGGCTGCCAGCTTTCTTTAGATGGTGTTAGTAAAACTTTATAGAAAAAGCTTCTTAAGCAAGGTTGAGCCAAGAAGGCACTGTGAAAGAGAGGGATGTTTTATTGTGCTCTGTCGTTATTGGTGCATGGATCGTGGATTGTTCTAAGGCTTCTAAACGGACCATGGCTAGACCAACAGAACCTCTATTTGAGCGTGTCTCTCCAATCTGTGCACCCCCAAAGTAAAGGGGGGTAAAGGGGGAGAGAGCGCCTCCTTCTATCTGATAGGGAAAGAGCCTTTTGCGTACAAGACCTCGATGCTTTGTTCGAGAAGTGAGCTCTTGTCCGAGATAACATCCTTTTTGCCAATCGATGGCATTCAGCTCATCTAAATTGCACTCAAGAGGGATTGATTTTTCTGGAATGAGGTCAATAATGCCTTCCGGTATCCCAAGCGTAAGACGTTTCACTTCATATTCTTCATAAGGAAGCCATTGCCAGTCCAGAGAATTGAAGCTATCCAGAGGTCCATAACCCCGGTAGTTGAGCGATTTATGACGTGGATCCTCATAAATTTTGAATTCTTTTGAAAGAGTCTGGAGAAACTCAAGAGTAAAAACACCATACTGATCACTCATATCAAAGAGCTTAACATCAGAACGCAATTTATAAAGTGTCAGACGTTTTAAAAGCTCTGGAATACGATCTTTCGATACTTCTAGAAAAAGGGTGTTAGTGTGCTTTGTTATAAAAAAATCAAAAAGATAACGCCCTTGGGGGGTCAAGAAAGCTGTATAAAGACCGTTAGACTCTGTAAGTTTTTTTATATCATTGGTTATGAGACCTTGAAGAAATGACGCTGCATCGGCTCCGTCAATTTTGAGAAGCCCCAGATTTGTATGGGAAATAGCTTTAATATTCTGCTTAGTCATGGCACAACCTATTTAATAATCAGAAAAAAGCCATTTGGTCTACAAAATTAATAAGGGAATGCTTGCAAGCGCTGCCTTTTAGCTTTAACAAATAAGGTAATTTTTTATTGGCAAAGAGTATTGAATAGATGAGTCAACCCAAAATTCTTTTTATTACTTCCACGCGGATCGGTGATGCCGTTCTGTCTACAGGGATACTTAATCATTATCTAAGCCAATATCCAAATGCAGCGCTTACTATCGCTTGTGGTGAACCTCCATCACCTCTTTTTACAGATATTCCGAACCTTGAAAAACTGATTGTTCTTCGTAATAAGCGTAATCTTAGTCATTGGCTTCATCTGTGGCGTCAAACTTTTGACAAGCGCTGGGATTTGGTGGTGGATTTGCGTGGTTCAATTTTGGCGTATATTCTTTGGGCGGGAAAGCGTGTCGTATGGCGTTCCATTCCGAGCTTAAAACATCGTGTTACTCAGTTAGGTGATCTTATTAAAGTATTTCCACCTCCTGCGCCATCTCTCATGGTTTCAGAAAGAAGATTGAAAGAAGTCAAAAAATGGCTGCCTTTTGATGCGCCAATTATTGCTTTATCTCCTGCTGCAAATTGGCCAGGAAAAGAATGGCCTCAAGAACATTTTAGTAAAGTTCTGAATGCTCTCATAGCTTCGGATGGCCCTCTACCAGACGCTAAGATTGCTTTTTTTGCGGCTCCCCATGAACGCCAACGTGTATTGCCACTGTTGGCGTCTTTTCCAGAAGAGCGTGTTCTTGATTTCATGGGTAAAATTGATCTCTTGGATGTAGCGGCTCTTTTTAAACATAGCAGTTTGTTTATAGGGAATGACTCAGGTTTAATGCATATGGCTGCAGCTGTTGGAACGCCTACCCTTGGGCTATTTGGCCCGAGTCGTTCAGAACATTATGCCCCTTTTGGGGTCAGAACGGCGTTTATTAGAACGCCCGAACCCTATGAGCGTTTGATGGAGCTTCATAAACAAGGTCAAAGTGAAGGTTTGATGAGTTCTTTAAAACCTGAAGATGTTTTTAAAGCAGCAGTAAATCTCATGAAAACAGCTATGGTTCTTAGGAGGCCCTGAAAATGAGGGTTTTGCAAGTCATGGCTGGAGCAGAGGTGGGGGGAGCTGAAGTATTTTTTGGTCGCCTGATCCAAGCTCTTCATGCAGATGGTTTGTCTCAACAAGTCTTAATGAGGGCTCATGCTGAACGGATGGAGCTCTTTGATCAAGCTAAAATACCTTATACGATTGCACCCTTTAAGCCGTTGTTTGATCTAAAAACCCGTCGTCTTTTCAAAGAAGCGATCAAAGAATTTCGTCCAGACATTGTAATGACTTGGATGAGCCGTGCCAGTCATCTCTGCCCTCAAGGCTCCTTTGTACATGTTGCTCGTTTGGGGGGATATTACGATTTGAAGTACTATAAAAAAGCCGATTATTTAATTGGTAATACTCAGGATATCTTCAATTATTTTTTGGGTAAGGGGTGGAATAAGGATTATGCAGTTTATTTGCCTAATTTTGTCCCTGAGCCAGACACGACAAAATCAATGCCTCGTTCTGCCTTTAATACGCCAGATGATGTCCCGCTTCTCCTCTCTTTAGGACGTTTTCATGACGATAAGGCTTTTGATGTCCTCATTAAAGCTTTAAAGTATTTGGATAATACCTATCTTTGGCTTGCAGGAGAGGGAGAACGTGAAGGGTTTTTGAAAAACTTGGCTGAAAAACAAGGTGTATTAGAGCGTATTCGTTTTATAGGTTGGCAGCGTTCAGTAACGCCGCTTTTCAATGCTGCAGATCTTTATGTTTGTCCATCAAGGATTGAGCCCTTAGGAAACGTGGTTATTGAGGCATGGTCTCATAAGAGCCCTATTGTTGCTGCAGCCAGCGCTGGTCCTGCTGGATTGATTGAAAATCGTAAAAATGGTTTGCTTGTGCCTGTTGAAGATGATGGAGCTTTAGCCACGGCTATTCAAGAAGTGATTCAAAATAAAACATTGAGGAGTACCATCATAAAAGGGGGAGCAGAAACCTTTAAAGAGAAGTTCTCTAAAGAGATTGTGACCCAAAAATACAGAGAATTCTTTGCGCGTGTAATTGATAAGAAAAGGGTTTAGTGGATGTGTGGTATTGCAGGGATCATGATGAAAGGCAAGACCAAACCTAAGACGACCGTCTTGGAAAAGATTGCCCAAGCCCTGCATCATCGTGGTCCCGATGATCAAGGGATCCTTATCAAAGATCAAGTTGGGCTTGTTCATACACGGCTATCAATCATTGACCTTAATTCTGGGCATCAACCTCTTGTCGATACGGCTGGTAATCTTCTCGTCGTTAATGGTGAGATCTACAATTATGTGGAATTGCGTCAGGAACTAAAAGACTACCCTTTTAAGACGACTTCAGATTGCGAACCGATTCTACCACTTTATCAAAAATGGGGAGCGCAGTTTACAAAACACTTAAGAGGAATGTATGGCTTAGCTTTGTATGATCCAACACAGAAAAACCTCATTTTATCCAGAGATCCCTTTGGGATTAAGCCTTTATATTTCTTTGAACATCCAGATTTTTTTGCTTTTGCTTCAGAACCGCAAGCGTTCTTTGCAGCAGAACTGTTAACGCCTGAAATTGATCCAGAGGTTCGGAGTGAAGCTTTTCAACTGAGATATACATTGAGATCTTCACCAATTTTTAAAAATATACAAAGAGTCAATCCTGGGGAAACTTTGATCGTTAGGAATGGTCAAATCGTGGATCGTTTTATCCTTAATCATTTACCCGAAGCTGTAAATGCCTCTGTAACCTTGCCTGAGGCTCTCAAAAATTTAGAAACTGCTCTTGAAAATAGCGTGGGTGTGCATTTGCGTTCGGATGTTCCCTATGGCCTCTTTCTTTCTGGGGGCCTAGATTCAGCGACTGTTTTAGCGATGATGAAGCGTCATACAGATACACCTATTCGAACGTATACGGTAGGTTTTTCAGGAACAAAAGTGCATGACGAGCGTGAGCAAGCAAAGCGTTTAGCACAACATTTTGGTACGCATCATACGGAGATTGATTTTAGTGAACAGGATTTCTGGAAGATTCTTCCTAAAGTCGCCTCTGCTGTTGATGATTTGCAATTAGATATGGCATCTCTGCCCACGTTTAAGTTGGCTGAGATGGCGCGGCAAGACGTTAAAGTTGTTTTGTGTGGTGAAGGAGGCGATGAATTATTAGCAGGGTATGGGCGCTATCGGAAAACATGGCTTCCTCGTTGGCTTGGGGGACGTATCACCAAAGTTTCTGGAACCTTTGATAAAATTAAATATACAGGAAAAATCGACGACCACTGGAAGTCTGTTCTGATGAATTTCGAAAAAGAATATTCTTCAAGAGGGTTCACAAAAATGCAAGTCGCTCAAAGCATTGATTGCGCAACCTGGCTTGCAAATGGTCTTATGATTAAATTAGATCGTTGCCTTATGGCGCATGGCGTTGAAGGTCGGACACCTTTTTTAGACCCCATCGTGGCTGCGCATACTTTTTCTCTGCCTGATAAATTAAAAGCTACGAAGGGTCATGGAAAATGGCTCCTACGTCATTGGCTTGAAAAGAATTTGCCCATCGCGGAGCCCTTTGCAAAAAAGCGCGGATTTACTGTGCCTGTTGGAGAATGGATTGCTGAAAAAGCAACGCGGGTGGGTCCTTTTGTTGCTCGACAGCCAGGAGTTCAAGAAGTATTTGCTCCAGAAGACGTAAAGGCCATTTTTATGTCAAAAGATAAACATGCTCAATTTGCAGCGTGGACGCTTCTATTTTATGCAATTTGGCATCAAATTCATATTTTAAGAAAGCCTGTTGTAGCCGATACCTTAACGCTTTTGTCTTTATAAAGACGTATCGTTTGGGAAATGATAATCTCATCTGAGAATTCTTTCTGAATAAGCTCTCGTCCCTTTTGTCCCATTTTTTGACGCAATTGTTTATCATCGATAAGTCTTTCCAAAGCATTTGCTAAAGCTTGTGGGTTTTTTATGGGGACCAAGAAACCATTCACGCCATCTTGAACTATTTCCCTACAGCCAGGTGTGTCTGTTGTAATGATGGGTTTACCTGCAGCGGCAGCTTCAAGAAGAGAACGGGGAAGACCTTCTCTGTATGAAGGCAGTAAGGAAATATGTGTGTCTTTATAAATATCCTGAACGTGATCACAATGCCCTTCCCAGTGGATTAATCCTTCTTTTTGCCATGTTTTTAATAAGGCATTGGGAACAGCGGCTGGATTTTTAGGATCACTGTTGCCGTAGAAAAAAAGTTGGAGTTTTTTATTTTTGGCTTTAAGAATTTTTTGAGCTTCAATCGCTTCTCGAATACCCTTTGACCATAGCATCCTCGCGACCAGAGCTACTTTAGGACCCTTGCTATCAATTGGTTTTTCAGGGGATTTTTTGAAAAGTTTGGTGTCTACGCCACTTCCTCGAATGAGAACCACGCGCGTTGGTTCTATGGAACAGAGATTCAAGATCAAGTGTCGATCATCTGGATTTTGTACGATGATATGTTGATGGGGAGATTTTAAAATAAAACGAAACAGTTGGCTTAAGATAATGCGTAACCCTCGAGTTTTTAAGCCTTGGTCTGTAAAAACATGTCCCATACCTGCAATGGCGTTAATTATATGGGGAATTTTTAAAATGCGCGCGATGAGAGTGCAATAAAGAACAGGCTTTAAAGCTACTTGATGTACGATATCAGGACGTTCATTTTTATAGATCTTATAAAGCTCTTTAAGAGTCTTTAAATCTTTAAAGGGGTTTAAACTGCTGCGATGAAAATGCTTTAAAGGAACAACACGAATACCTGCTGATTGGATTTGTTGGAGATATTTACTGACATTCGTTGCTAAGACGACTTCAAATCCTTGATTGACAGAGGCTTTTGCCAGTTCAAAGCGATGGCTTAAAAAATAGTGATCTTCTGCAACCAAGTAGAGAATTTTTTTCCGAGTCATGATACAATCATCTTAAAAATATGTGATGCTACTATAAAGTGCTATGACAAAAAAAACATTAAAAATTGCCCCTTCTATTCTATCAGCTGACTTTGCACGGCTTGGAGATGAAGTTCAGGCTATAACCAAGGCGGGTGCAGACTTTATCCATGTGGATGTAATGGATGGTCATTTTGTTCCCAATATTACCTTGGGTCCTTCTTTTGTGAAAGCCCTTAGACCTTTTAGTGATAAACCATTTGACGTTCATCTCATGATTTCTCCTGTGGATTTCTATATTGAAGACTTCGCTAAATCAGGGGCAGATATTATTACAGTCCATCCTGAGGCAGGTCCCCATATTCATCGTACTCTTAACTTCATTCGTTCTTTAGGGAAAAAGGCTGGTTTAGCCTTGAATCCGGGGACTCCTCCAGATGTCATTGATTGCGTGATTGAGAGTGTTGATTTGATCTTGGTTATGACTGTTAACCCAGGATTTGGCGGACAAAAATTCATTCCCAGCATGTTAGAAAAGATAAAACGTGTGCGTGATAAAATTGGGTCAAGATCAATAGACCTTGAAGTAGATGGCGGTATTGATAGTGAGACTGCAAAAAAAGTAACTGAATGTGGAGCAAACGTTCTTGTTGCTGGGACGGCTATTTTTAAAAATGCAGACTATGGAAAAAATATAAGTCTTTTGCGCCAAGCAGGAATAATCCATGAGAATTAAAACTCATATTTTTGTGTTTATGATGAGTACGGTTTTCAATGTCGTCCTGGCTAAGGAAGTCAATATCACAATTATAAATAACGGAATTGATATAGACCAATATATTGAACCCCATGCTTATATCAAAAATAAACAAGGCGTTGTCCCTTCCGCGCTTTTTCTTTTACCGCGCCAAGGAAGTGTCGAAAAGAAATCAATGGATCAAGAGGCTCTTCTCGTCATATTTGGGGATCCACGTTATTGGGTGGCTTCTTTTAAAGGAGTGAAAATAGGACAAGAAAATAAAGGTGTCCAAGAGTTTTTTATCTGTTCATATAGTCCCACTAAGACACAGAATATTCATACAATGGAGATTACTGTGAATGCCAAAAACTGTACTTTAGAAGTGCATTAGCCTTTTAAATACCGTTCAAATCTTTGATAAATCTTAGAAAAACCTATGACAAATGCTCCATTACCGAGAACATTGGCCGAAGTAATGATAGGGTCAAAAATCACATAAAGCGTCGTGACGAGAGAGCTCATGGATGAAGAGAGCCCTAAATGCTGTTCAAGAAGAGGGACAAGCACGAGAACGCCACCGCCGGGCACTGCAGCGACAGAAAATTTGGCAAGAACAACGTAGGCAGCAAAGATCAAAAAAGTGCTGAGATCTGGAATACCTTGACCAAAAGAGACCATAACCGCTAGGGCAAAAAAAGTAATGGAAAAACAATCACCAATCAAATGAATGTTTACGGTTGCTGGAACAACCACATCAACGATTTCACGTCTTTCAACATTCTTTTCAGAGGCCAAAATTGTCAAAGGCATCGCGGCGGCACTGGACATAGTGCTAAAACCTGCAAGCATGGGTGAGCTCATATTGCTGATACTTTTTGTAGCTTTTGAAAGGTTGAGCTTGGAAAAAATACTATACAGAATAAAAATGTATCCAAAGCAAACAAGGGCCATGATCATAAGAACTTTTGGATATTCTAAAAGAATGACATTTAAAATTTGATCATTTTGCAGTTTTAAAGAGAACCCTAAAATAAAAATAGGCATCAAGGGAACGAATACTTTTCTCAAGAGAAAATAACTTCCCTTTAGAAGATGTTGCCCCCAACTTTTTTGTAAATGTGGAAATTTAAAAGTTGCGATAAGACCAGTAATAAACCCAATGAAAAGAGCCATATCGTTGCTGATGAGTTTTGGTAACTTAAAATTCCATAGGGCCATTAAAGGATGATCAAAATCTTTTGGTACACAGGGGACAGCAATTGTCTCCAGTGTAAAACGTCCAATCCCATAGGAGGTCATTGTGGAAGTGAAATTTGAAAGACAAATAAGAGCAATGAGAAGTGCAGCAAAAAACAATGCATTGTTCTTGAGATGCCCCAAACTTGTGAACAAAAAAGAAAAGATTAGGAAAGGAAGAGAAAAAATCAAACATTCCTTAATTGTGATGCTGACCGCAAAAAGAAAGGACTTTACCGTTTCTGGTAAAATAGGTCCAAAAACGACAGAGAAAATAAGTACAGCGAGAAGCTGTAGAGGAAGCTTAAAGTCTTTAATTTTCACAGCCATGGGCGGAATTTCAACCTGGTTATTGTGTTTTAAAGAGCCGATTCATTTCTGAGCGGTAGTCTTCACGATAGCCTTTTTGTACTTTTTCTGAATCATCAGATTGAGCAGTTTTAGGCTTGGAAAGAGTTTTAACCAACTGATCCATTTCTTTCAAGCGGTTAATAGCCTCCACTGATTTTTGAAGACCTTTTGTGTGTTCTTGAACATGTTCAGTGGGGGCTTTAAAGGAAGAAGGTAAAATACTGTTGATAGTTTTTGCACCAGAAGTCAAGAAAGGGAATGATTTAGCTGATTTAACCATGTAAGAACGTTCATTATCCTTCCAAACAAAAGTCGTCAAAAGAAAACCGAGGGCAAGGATAAAACCCCCTCTTATGACGCCAAATAAAAGTCCTAAAGAATGGTCAAGCCCTCCTAAGGCACTGTCGAGCACACGTTTGGAAATCATTTTAGAAAGAGGAATTAAAAGAGCTAAAGCCACGACAAAAATGATAATGCCAGAGACACTATCTGCTAGAATCGCTGTTTTAATATAACCACGCGCCAATGGCCGCAATAAAGGAAGCATATAAGTGGTGGTGATGACTGCACCTCCCCAACTGATTACTCCTAAAATCTCCCGGGTAAAGCCTCGCATAAGACCAATAACAGCAGAGATGGCAATCAATGCCAATAAGGCTCCATCAAGGACATTAAAGCCACTAACTATTTCTTGGGGAGTTTCAGGCATAACGCGCTCCTTTTGTATCATGGGTGTGGAAGTAGGATACAAAATCCCTCAAAAATGAAAAGCTTTCACTTTTAAAGCGTTCTGGTTCAAAGAGAGCCGAAGACTTTTCACGTGGTGTAAAAGCGTGCTTAAAACCAAGTTTTTGCGCTTCTTTTTGGCGTCCCTCACCATTGCTTACTGATCGAATTTCGCCGGTCAAAGAGATTTCACCATAAAAGATTGCATCTCCAGGGAGTGTGACGCCTGTTAAACTTGACATGAGAGCGGCAGCAACAGCCAAATCTGCTGCAGGTTCAGATATTTTTAAGCCTCCTGCCACATTGAGATAAACGTCTTTTGTCCCAAAATTTAATCCACATCTTGTTTCCAAAACAGCCAAAATCATGGCAAGACGTCCAGAATCCCACCCGATGACAGCCCGTCTTGGTGTGCCAAAAGAAGCAGGCGAAACTAAAGCTTGGATTTCTATGAGAAGGGGACGCGTTCCTTCCATTCCAGCAAAAACAGCGGAACCACTCATCATACCTTGCCGTTCTGAAAGGAAAAACCCCGATGGATTACAGACCTGTTGAAGACCCTCTGTGCGCATTTCGAAAACGCCGATTTCATCCGTTGGACCAAAGCGGTTTTTCGTTGCACGTAAGATACGATAAGAATGACCTTTTTCGCCTTCAAAATACAAGACTGCATCAACCATATGTTCTAAAACTCTAGGACCAGCAAGGGTACCTTCTTTAGTAACGTGACCAATCAGAACAATGATGATACCCTTTGTTTTTGCAAGATGCATAAGTTCCTGACAGCATAGACGAACTTGACTCACGGTTCCAGGAGCTGCGTCGATTGCGTCCGAGTACATTGTTTGTATAGAATCAATAATAGCCAATTTATAGGATGTTTCTTTTTGTTCCACCGTTGTGATGATGTCGTGAATATGGGTGCTTGAGAGAAGCTTTAGAGGCGTATCTTTTAATCCTAAGCGATGTGCTCTAAGACGCACTTGATCAATGGCTTCTTCTCCAGAAACATAGAGGGTGGGATGTTTCTTGCTTAGAAGGGCGGCTACTTGTAGAAGCAGCGTCGACTTTCCAACGCCGGGATCACCGCCAATTAAAATAACGGATCCTTGAACAAGTCCTCCTCCACACACGCGATCAAACTCACTCAAAGTGCATTGAAAGCGCGGCGGTGAAAGGGTGGAAGATTGAAGATCTTCCGTAGGTAAAGCTGTACGTTTGGAAGCTTTTTTTGACCTGGTTAAAGGGCTAGAGTCATGAGTTTCTTCAACGAGTGAATTCCATGTTTCACAAGCAGGACAGCGTCCAACCCATTTGGTTTGAGGAGAACCACAGCTTTGACAAACAAAAAGAGAAGATTGTCGTGCCATAGAGCTTAAGCTCGCACATTGACGTCGACAGTGATGGGGCCTTTCGTCGATCCGTGGATAAACTGATCAACGTAGGGGTTTTTAGAACGATCAATATCCTTGGCTGGCCCCTGCCATACAATGGCGCCTTGATGAATGAGTGCAATGCGGTCAGCTATTTTTCGTGCACTCGCCATGTCATGAGTAATGGTTATAGCCGTAGCTCCCAACTCTTTGACGTTTTTAATAATCAAATCATTGATAACGCCACTCATAATGGGGTCAAGACCTGTTGTTGGTTCATCAAAAAAAATAATTTCCGGCTTACTGGCGACAGCTCTTGCAAGAGCAACACGACGTTGCATTCCTCCAGAAAGTTCTGCTGGATAAAGCATCGCGACATCAGCTTTGAGCCCAACATCACTAAGGCAAGATACAGCCAAATCTTTAGCTTCTGAACGGTTTAAGCGTTTTTCTTGGAGCAGACGAAATGCAATATTTTCCCAAACGGGAAGGCTATCAAAAAGAGCAGAACCTTGGAAAAGCATACTTATCTTACGGCGTACTTGATCAAGAACTTGTATTTTAGCGCCAAAAAGTTCTACACCGTCAATTTTAATGCTACCGGCCGTGGGAGTAAGGAGCCCCAAAATGCACTTGAGCATGACTGATTTACCTGTGCCTGAACCTCCGATAACCACAAGAGATTCACCTTCGAAAACTTCTAAAGAAATGTTTTGCAACACTTTCTTTTCCCCAAAACTTTTATCAAGATTTTTAAGAGCTATTTTGGGTGTGAGACGTTTTATTTTACCAGCCATCATGATCAACTAAAGAAAATTGCAGTGAGAAGATAATTCAACAAAAGAATCAAAATAGAAGAGGAAACAACGGCACTTGTCGTTGCAGCTCCTACGCCTTGAGCGCCCCCTTTTGAATAATATCCTTGATAGCATCCCATCGTGCTAATACAAACACCAAAAACACCGGCTTTTACAAGACCAGAAACCACATCGATATTCTCTAAATATTCAAAAGTTTGCTGAAGATACGGAATGGGGTTAAAGCCCAATTTATAAATGGAAACCAAATATCCCCCAAGGACACCTATAATGTCACCAATAAGCACAAGAATGGGGAGGGTAATAAGTCCTGCCAAAATTCGCGGGAAAACCAAATACTTGAGAGGGTTGGTGGAAAGAGTCGTTAAGGCGTCAATCTGTTCTGTGACGCGCATAGTACCAATCTCTGCCGCCATGGCAGCTCCTACACGACCTGCAACCATAAGGCCAGCTAAAACAGGTGATAATTCACGCGTAATGGAAAGCACAACGACTGTAGCAACCGCTCCTTCTGCCTGAAAGCGCGTGAATCCTGTAAAACTCTGTAAGGCTAAAACCATGCCTGTAAACGTCGCGGTCAGTCCCACAACAGGTAAAGAATTATACCCCATTTCAATTAATTGACGGACTATTTGTCGAGGGTAATAGGGGGGCTTAAACGAAACGAGTAATACGTTAAATATAAAAAGAGCGAGCCTACCCGTGGTCGCTATAAAAATAAAAAAAAGATGTCCAATAGATTGTAAAGCAAAAGTCATGGTTTAATTTTCATTTTTATAAACTCTTTGAAATCTTGGGCCCAGTCTTGCCACTATTTCGTATGTGCAGGTGCCTCCAAGTGTGCAAAGCTCTTCAAACGCGTCGGCATCATGGACAATTTCAACCCAAGTTCCGGGTTCTGTCAAATCATTTGGTATGTCTGTGACATCCAAAACTGTATAATCCATTGATATTTTTCCAATGATTCGTGCTGGATACCCTTGAATATTAATCTTACCAACGTTTGTTAAACATCTTAAAAATCCATCGGCATACCCTATATTGAGAGTAGCAGTGAGCATAGGTTTTTGAGCTTTGAAAAGGGCATTATAACCAACAGGTTGCCCTAAACTTAAAGGACGTCTTCTAATGATGCGCGCAGCAATTCGAATGGCTGGCATTAATTGATTAGGTTCCTTGAAAGAGTCGCAATAACCAAAAATTGCCATTCCTGGGCGTGCCATATCAAAATGATAGTTTTGTCCCCGCATAATCCCATGGGAATTTGCAAAAGATTTTGGAGCTGGTGGAAGCTTGCTGCATAATTCTTGAAAGCGATTCAGTTGTCCAATGTTTTCAGAATTGTTGGGTTCATCTGCATTGGCGAGATGACTTATGTAGTATTTAATATCAAGACCATCCAATAATGCTAAGTTGTTGTGTAATTGGGTAACTTCTTCATAGCTTAGCCCTTCTCTGGAAAGCCCCGTATCCAAATGGAGAATAGCAGGAAGATTCTGATCCAAACGTCGTGCTTCAGCTTGCCACAAAGCAATTTGTTCTAAGGATAGCAAAACCGGGATAAATTTTTCTCGCAACAAAATTGATGCGGCGCCTTGCTGTACCCCATTTAAAATATAGATGTTTGCATCTTGAAGAAAAGGTTTTATATCCAAGGCTTCATCGACGTTGATGACAAAGAAATCTCGACAGCCAGCTTGATATAGAGCTTTGCTTGTGGGAATTGCTCCCATACCATAAGCGTTTGCTTTCACGACAGCTGACAAGCGACAACCTTTTTTTAGAACTGATTGAATAGTTTTATAATTTTGTCGTACAGCTTCTAAATCAAGCTCCAGATAAGCTGTGGCATGG
Organism: Candidatus Nucleicultrix amoebiphila FS5; assembly: GCF_002117145.1. Classification (NCBI taxonomy): domain Bacteria; kingdom Pseudomonadati; phylum Pseudomonadota; class Alphaproteobacteria; order Holosporales; family Nucleicultricaceae (SeqCode); genus Nucleicultrix (SeqCode); species Nucleicultrix amoebiphila (SeqCode). The sequence continues at coordinate 1,423,176 of NZ_CP008743.1, forward strand.
AGTGGGAGGGATGCTGGAACCTCAAATGATTGAGGGTGCAAAGCATCAGAAGTTTTGAGGGAGACGTGTGTCATCAGCAAGGTTTCCAAATTTAGTGAGAGGACCATCATAATACAATTTGATTGTGCCAACAGGACCATGACGTTGCTTAGCAATAATCACTTCGGCCATGTTGTATAATTGCGCAATACGTTCTTGCCATTGGCGATGCTTATCGGTTTCTCGTTGTGGTTCACGCCGTGCTTCATAATACTCTTCACGAAAAATAAACATGACAACATCGGCATCTTGTTCAATAGAGCCTGATTCACGTAGATCGGCCAATTGAGGGCGCTTATCATCTCTTTGCTCAACAGCACGCGATAGCTGAGATAACGCTAAAACCGGCACATTGAGTTCTTTGGCAATGGCCTTGAGCATACGTGAAATTTCTGAAATCTCATTAACGCGATTATCACTACGACGACCATTTTCATGAGGAGCTTGGAGGAGCTGCAAATAATCGACTACAATCATGCCTAGACCATGTTTTCTTTGTAGTCTTCTTGCACGTGTTCTTAAGGCAGAAACAGATAAAGCGGGTGTATCATCGATATACAAAGGTAGGCTCGCAAGTTCACGACTAACTTCAACAAACTTAGGAAAGTCATTTTCCCTCAGATCGCCACGCCTGATTTTATCAGAAAAAACGCCAGATTCTTGAGCCAAAATACGTGTTGCCAATTGTTCAGAAGACATTTCGAGTGAGAAGAATGCGACAACAGCTCCAGATTTTTCCTTCGCTTGTGAGCGTGCAGCATTAAAGGCGATGTTTGTGGCTAATGCAGTTTTTCCCATAGAGGGCCTGCCTGCAAGAATAATTAAATCCGAAGGATGTAACCCACCTAACCATCGATCAAGATCCCTTAATCCTGTTGTGACGCCCACAATATGACCATCGGTTTTATAGGCTTTTTCGGCGGATTTTAAAGAAAGTGTGAGAGCTTGTGAAAAAGGTGTGAAGTTCTTTTCGCTAACGCCATGACTGGATAATTCGTAAAGCCTTTGTTCTGCAAACTCTATTTGTTCTAAGGCTGAAATTTCTAGGGATGGTGTATAAGCGCGACTTGCAACATCTTGACCGAGATGAATCAGTTGTCTACGTAAAGAATAATCACGGATCAAGCGTCCATATTCTTCAACGTTAATAACAGAGATGAAAGCCCCAACGAGTTCAGCTAAATACTGAACACCCCCAATTTCTTCTAAATTTTTATCCTGCTCAAAAAAATCTTTAAGAGTAATGGGATCTGCAATTTGTCCCTTTTCAATCAAACGGGTAACCGCACTATAAATTTTACCATGAATAGGATGGGAAAAATGATCAGCAATCAAAAATTCAGAAATCTTTTCATAAGCCCCATTATCATAGAGGAGTGCCGCTAGAAGAGCTTGTTCTGCCTCATAGTTATGGGGCAAGGGCCGCACGGGCAAATTGTCGGCAGTATTATTGGCAATCTTTAGGGCAGTTGATGATGACAACGCTCATACTCTTCAAGGTTATAATTAAAATAAGAAGGGCGAAAGATTACTCTTTCGCCCTGACATTCTACACAAAAAGACCTCTAAGAAAAGGCTCTAGTTGTTATTAATTTTGAGGAGCTTCAATCTCTTGATTTAGCTCTTGTTGTGAAGCTTCATGCTCAGACATGGCGACGTTAACATTCACATCAGCCATAACTTCTGGATGGAGCGCAACTTTTACAACATAGATACCCAAGGCTTTAATAGGGACTTCCAAACGAATTTGCGTTGCTTTTACAGTAAAACCAGCGGCTGTAATCACGTCAGAAATATCTGCAGGACGAACAGAACCATAAAGCTGGCCATTTTCACCGGCTTGACGAATAACGACTACTGAAAGACCTGTCATTTTAGCAGCAATTGCTTCTGCTTCTTTCTTGAATTTTAAATTCTGTGCTTCAAGTTGAGCACGGCGTTTTTCAAACTCTTCAAGCTTTTCTTTGGTTGCTCGAATAGCGATTTTTTGAGGAATTAAAAAATTCCTAGCAAATCCAGGCTTTACATTAACAACATCGCCCATTTGCCCAAGTTTTTCAACACGTTGTAAAAGAATAACTTCCATAGTACTTAACCTTTAAGTTTAGAAAATCTTTGCCGCAACTGCAGCCAGGGTTCAAAAATCGCTAATAATGCGACTATAATAATTAACCAGCCGAACACTATCACAAACAAATAGAAAATTCTAAGCTTAAAATTACCATTTTTGATTTTTCGTGAAAACGCATGAATAATGCTAAGTCCTTCAAGGAAAAAAGCAAAAATCAGCAAGAGAATAACATTCTTCGCAATCAGGCCAATTGTGGATTCATAAAAGGCTACGACGCCAATTCCACAAAACGCAAGGGCAATCCACAACCACCAGGGCAAGCTAATATCGATAAAACGAGGCATAGGCCTTAGATTTAAATTCTTGTGCTCCAATATTTTTTGAGCAAAGAGCGCTAGGAGGATTTGTAAGCCCGTAATTGATACAGCCATAATCCCAGGGAAAAAAGACAACATCATTGAGCTCATCTGGTTGTAGTAGAGCTGTTGATCTGAAGGGAGTTTTTTAGCTTGCTCAGTAAATTGAAGTTGAAGCTGAGCTGTTTCATGGGTCCAATCTGTGAGATAGCTTTGTAAAATAATGAGGCCAATCCCATAGGCAATGAGGTTAGCGAGCAACAAACCGCTCGGGTACCATTCTAGTTGATCCTTATTGACGTTTCGACTTAATAGCCCCCGTTGCACAAGAATAAAAACAGGACCAATATAATACAAAAGGAAATTGAGACCTAAGAGGCTTGGATTGAACAGAAAAATGATGCCTAGGGCCACACCGCTTCCAATCAGAAGCGATTTCAAACCGTTGCTCAACCCTGATAGCAGAAGAGGGAGTGTTGTGAAGAGACCTAAAAAAACAAAAATCAATTGAAAGATAACTAAAAAACCTGCGGTCCCGTTTTGATAGGTTTTGTGGACAAGCAGATAGGGCGCATGAAAAAGGAGGGCACATAAAAGCCCTCCTGCAACACTTAAGACTCTTTCATCGTAATAAAAAGGTCTTTGTTTTAGATCAGACACGCTTTACCGAGCAACATAAGGCAGCAATGCTAAATAACGTGCGCGCTTAATAGCAAGAGCAAGGGCACGTTGATGTTTAGCTGAAACTGCAGTGATACGACGAGGAATAATACGTCCACGCTCAGATAAATAACGCTCTAAAAGCTTAATGTCTTTATAATCAATCTTTGGGGCGCCTGGCTCTGAAAATGGGCAAGATTTCCGACGTCTAAAGAAAGGACGTCTTGAAGATCCACCAGCACTGTTTCTGCTGTCACCATCTCTACCACCAGTTGAAGATGATTTTCTATAAGGCTTTCTCTCGGTCATTAGACTGCTCCTTCTTCAGATTCAAGTTCAGATGCAGGGCTTTCTTCTAAGGCGAGTCCGCCTTCTTCCTCATCAAAGAATTCACGACGAGGACCATCTTTTGATCTTGAAGCACGCATCAACGCTGATGGACCTGTTTCATGTTCATCAACGCGCACAGTTAAATAGCGGAGAATATCTTCGTTTAAACGCATTTGACGTTCAATTTCCTTCATCACCACTGGTTCAGCAGCAACATCAAGAAGAACATAATGTCCTTTGCGATTTTTACGAACAGGATAGGCTAAAGTGCGCAAACCACAAAACTCTTGGCGTTCAACTTTACCTTTGTGTTCTTTGATCGTAGTGACGAATTTCTCTGTAAGAGACTCGACTTGCGCCGGCGACATATCTTGGCGCACAATAAATATACATTCATAAAAAACCATATGTACTCCTTATGGCTATTGGGTTGAGAATCTGCTCAACAAATCCGATTAATATCGGCAAGGAGCATAAAGCTTTGGAGAATACCTCCAAAACTCAGCGTTGTCCTGTTTATACTAATGTGCGTGTTATCGCAATAATTTTTTTGCCCTCTACCACGGATTTGAGAAAGAGCTTTTGCAGAATAAGGCGAATATCCTCTAGCATTGACACACTTAAGTTCGCTGCTTATAAATCCTATAAAAAACGAGGCAGTTCATGCGCTATCGATACAACATTGCCCTTCTTTCAACAGGACACCCAGAAGTTTATGTACATGCTGCTCAGAAGCATTTTGCCCAAAATGCGCAGACTTATATTCTTGGCCCCAACAGCCTTCCGCATATCACTCTCTGCCAATTTATGGCAGAGCAATCGTCCCTTCCTTTGCTCATCAAGGGGCTTGAAAAAGCCGAGAAGAGTCCTTCGATCCAGCTGACAGGGCTTAGATTTTCTAGTAAAAGTCCCGATTCCCCGTTATGGGGAGCTTCTCTTTCTGTCGCACGAAGTTCTGATCTGATGCGTCTTCATCTTTTTGTTGCTCAGCTTTTGTACGATCATCACCTCAAACCTTTGAACGATACGGGTGATCTGTACACACCTCACCTTACTCTCGCCAAAGTAGATCATCTTGATATTCAAGGCTTTTCGAAAGACATCCTGAAGAAAGATCAGTTTGATCTCATCTTAGGAGAGTCGGATGATGTGGGGCAACTGACCAACGTTCTCCATCGATTTGTGAGTTAACGATTTCGAAGGGTGTCTTTTAATAGGTTATTCAGGTGCGCTAGACAATCAACCCTTTCTTTTCGCATAACTTTAAAAATATTATTGACAAATAATCAATAAATGGATAAGAAAAATGCTTTAATATCTAAAATATTTCTCCCAAAATTATTTATCCCAAAAGGTTCTCTTATGAAATTATCCTCGCTCTTTTCTATAATCCTTACTCTTCTTTCAAGTACATTAAATGCTTCTCTTATGTTTGAAGGCATTGATGAAGAAAAATACATAAAGGAAGCGCGCAAATATCCAGCAGTGTGTCAAATCTTTATGAAAGGTTCTACAGGAATCTTTGCAGGAACCGGCACGCTCTGCGAAACAGATGACGGTAAAAAATTTATTTTAACGGCTGGTCACGTTCTTGATGAAAAAACACAAGGAAAAGGCAAAGTTCGTTTCAGTGATGGAACCAAGACAAAAATTAGCGCTTTAAAAATTCATGAGCGTTACCTTGATGCCGAAGTAATATCCAAAAGTTACGTTGATATAGCTATTTTCACAGTGAATGCTTACCCAGCTCACATTAAACCTATGAAGATTGGCAAAAGTGAAGAATTCACAGAAGATGCTTTTGTAACCGCGATAGGCTTTGGAAAACGTGGTGTTTACAATGCAAGTGGTCGTGGTCATTATTTACCTCAAGATAAAAGCGAGCGTCATTATTTCTTAAAGTATTATTCTGCCTTGAAAGACCCCAGGGCTGTTATTCTTAAAACAAAATTGAATGAGGATTCATTTTCTTTTTCTAAAACTCAGGGTTGTAAAACGCTTAATAAAGTTTATGAAAGGAAAACGCCCAGTCCTCTAGAAGGCGGAATATCATCTGGAGGGAGCGGCGGTCCCATTGTTCAAGATGACAAGATATTTGGCGTTATTGCTTCAGGAGCTAAAGATTTAGTGGATTTTCAGAATCCAGGGGATGCTCCTATTTATAGGAGTATAGAAAGTTCAGGAATAAGCAAGCTTCTTAACCAGACCGAATTGTTGCTTCCTGCCTTTTTACAAAAGCCCTTTAGAAGCATTGCTCAAAAGATATTTCATTTGCCTGATTTTTCAGTGAACTCTTTTCAAACAATGACTTTTTTAACCCCCAAGCTTCAAGGGTGGATTGTCACATCTGTCGATGAGTTCTATCCAAGAGAAAGCAAGGAAGAAATAGAAACTCTTCCTAACATTGAAGATGATCATCCTGGAGAGTCTAAGGGAGAAACGATAGCAATTATTCCTTCTTCTTCAAAAGAAGATGACGATATGCCCGGAGCATCTAAGAAATAAGTACACCTTGTAACACTATGCAGTGAATTTAATAATTCACTGCATACATCACAGGCATTGCCAAAGGTAGCAATCACAACACCTACTCTTGAGTTTTGATAATGCCTCTCGTCTCTTATTGTCACCGTAACAATTAGATTTATAACTTCCTGATTGCGTTTCAAAGTCGACTGTCTCCCCAAAGGATTTTTAGAGGGTGTAGGTTTTTTGAAAAAGCTTGAAATACTTGGTTGTGGGGGCGGAGTTCACAGGTATATTGCAAATCGACAAAAACAAAGGGTGAATATCCTGCGCAGAGTGATTTAATACGACAGTACTATTGTAACAATAGTATATATCTTTCATATAATTATTATTGACTTAATGTCATATTGTTTTTATAACTAATTACTTGTGTTAATTCTTTTTTTAATTTGAACTCAGACTTTTTGAGTATTTTTAGAAAGTGATTCCTATGATTTCTTTATCAAAATTATTGCTGACCGCCTACTTTTTTTCTTTAACTATTTTTTCAAATCTTTTGGCTTCTGATTTAACAACAAAGGAAGAAGAGTATCTATCTCGAGCTAAGATTAGTATGAGCCATGCCCTTCCAAGGCAAAGTAGTGAGGACAAAGACCTTGCAGGACTAAGGATTTTGGATGTAGGTTCTGGTGGTGGTGGCAATGCCTATGAAATGATGCGTAGGGGAGCAATCGTTGAGGTAGTTGAACCCATCTTCGAGGAAATAAAGTTTTCTGTGGAAAGCGGTCATGTCCTGCCAGAATATGCCCATCATGCTAAAATTGAAGATAATTTTGAAGAATGTTTACGTTCCTATGCTAACATACATAACATTGATATGGCTTTGCATGAAGAATCTCTTCAATATAGGCGTTCAGTGAAAGAACTTGGAGAAGAATTTAACGGTCGTTTTGATATAGTGACCATTTTTATGATTGCAATGAATGAGGGAGCTGCAGCAGAAAGGTTAGCAAAACTTCTGAAACCAAAAGGTAAACTTATTATTGGCTATGCTACAGCTGGTGAATATGTACACTCACATGCAGACTCTCGTAAAGCTCTTGAAACGTTCTTCTCAATTGATACCGTTAATGAGTTAGGAGTTTTATCTAACCCAGAAGATCCGTTGTGCTGCACGACGATAAGAAAAGGAGTAGATCCTTGGGGCACTAATGATGTCTACGTGACTTTTACAAAAAAAGAGGATTAGTCTTAATCTATCCCAAGACGCTTCTTTTTACAAAGAAGCGTCTTACGTCAATGAGCAAAATAAGAAAGATCTCCAGCAATTGTGAATCTTTAAGAGTTGACAGGCTCTTGAAAACCCAGGGTTTCTCGTGACTTGGCCTAAGATTAAAACAGTAGATGACCAAGAAGCCATTCCCAATACGGATACCCAAGGGACCTTCCTCAGAAGGTTCACAGTGAATGGTCAGAAGTATCTGACTTTTGGGGAAGACAATGTGCCCCTCTCTCTTGAGCTCGTAGCACTTCTCAAAGGAGAAGATGAAAGCCTCGTCCAAGCCCAAAAAGCCATAGGGTTTCTGCCTCCCCTGCTTCAAAAAATCTCGGATTCTTCCATGGCGATTATTGCTGAGCCTCAAGAACTCTCTAAGGTTACTCATCTCATTAACCAGATAAAAAAACAGCAAGCACTTAGTTTTTCTGGAAGTGATATAGAAAAAGATCCAAGTATTCGTGAACAAACTTTGGCTGAGCATAATCACAGCCTCTTGGCAGTCTTAGAGAGTGTTGAAAAACTCCAAGAAAATCTAAAAATCGCTTTTGAACAAACAACACCTTTAAGGAATCAGAAATTCATTCATCATTACAAATTCCCTGTTGTAGAAGAGCGCTTATAAGAGGAATAAACTTTCTTACTTCTATTCTAGCTCAAATGGGGGCAAGATGGGGGAATACGTGTTGTTGCACCTCCTCAAAGCTTGAAGGACTCCAATACCACCCAACAGAGACATCAATACTATCTTAATATTTTTAATTTATTATTTAATACTATAGAGCAATATAATCCATTATTTTGTAAAACAAATCATCATGAATCAACAGGGTGAATTAAAATGAAAAATCTTCTCTCAAAAAACAGCGTAATGCTTTCAGTGCTTGCTGTAAGCATGGCGCTCGGGACAGGACACTCCTCTTTTGCATCGAATCCAAAATCTCTTCTAGAGACCCTTCCAAAGGATGTGCAGGGAGAAATTGAAAAGCACACGAATTATCTAAATGAATTAAATCGTAAAGTAGTACCTAGCAAAATCCTATATGCCTCTGATCTCACAAAAGACAATGTTTATAGCTTTGAAGCATTTCGTGGGTTGACCCTCAATATCGATCGAGTGGATGATGAGACAATGAAACTCGTAAGCAAACTAACACACATTAAGTCTATCCAAGTGAATGGAAGTGTAGAGAAAAAATTTACAGATGCTACCCTTGCCTATCTAAAAGATATTAAAGGTGTTGAATTTCTTTACTTGGCCAACACAAAAATCACAGATAATGGGCTTGTGCATCTGAAGAATATTGATTCCCCTTATTTATCCATGTCCTTGTCCAACACAGACATCACAGATGCAGGCATTGTCCATTTAAAAGAGCTAAAACGTCTTGATAGTGTTTTTTTAAACGGCACCAAAGTGACGGATTCAGGGATCGCTGAACTCCGTAAAAGGTTCCATTATGCGAGAATCACAAAGCAGCGATAAAAGTCAATTTTATTCTATAGAACGCACTGATATTTTTTCAAATACTTCCGTATTGCTTCCGGAATTTTTTGGAAAGAAAAGTAAAGTAAAGGTTGTGGAGTGTGGCGCGCCCGAGAAGATTCGAACTCCTAACCTTCTGATCCGTAGTCAGATGCTCTATCCAATTGAGCTACGGGCGCTTTTCTGAAGACTCCAGGATAACTATCCAATTCCGCTTAAGGATTCAAGCGAAAAATCTTTTAATGTCAATTATTCAAAGAGAAAGCCTGAGAGAAGGGCATACCCAGCGCAGAGCCTTATGCCCCATAAAAGGATAACCCCAAGGGACTTGCTCCATAAATTTTGTTTTAAATAAAGAGCGTGAAGGGTGAAAATAAGCCCATAAAGTACTTGTACAAAGCTGAAAAGAACTGGCAACGAGATCAGAAGGAAACTATGGATCAGGAATAGGCCTAAAAAGGTTCTGATGCCCGTTGCAATCAGTAAATCTCCTTTAGCAAGGGGCGTTTGTTGATGAATAGAGTTCTTTCGACTCTCTTCCAACGTTAAAAGATCTTTAAGAATATCTAATTCCGTGACTAGGGCAGTCAACGCTAAATATCCTAGGAGAAAAAGACCTAAGTCATGACTGTGCGCCTGCAAGAAAAAGGGGACAAAAATAAGAAGGTTAAAAGCCCATTCTCGAAAATGAAAAGTTTTAAGTAAAAGACGCCAGAAATCTTTATGAGGATCAAAAACAGTGGTTTTGATGTTGAGCGTTTTTAGCTTTTCGAGGACCCCATGGGGAGTATTAACAGCGAGAGCTTCGGCTGCAGCTGCCCACACGGGTAAATCATGACGGGAGTTGCCAGCATAAATAAAGCCCTTTGAACCAAAGCGTTCTTGAAGAGCTTTGGCTTTATTCTCCGAACGTAGGTTGATGATGCCATCGCTGGCGATGACGTCATCAAAAATCTTAAAATGAGCAGCGATCATTGTGGAGGGTTTAATGTCAGAAGCAGTGACTAGGTAAAGGGGATGTTGAGCTTTTTGCTGTTTGAGATAGTGGAAAAATTCTTGATTTACGGGTAACGAGGGAATGTTAAGAGTCACAAACTCCGCGAGTCGCTTTTTAAGATAAGCACGTCCTTTCAGAAGCCAAAAAACCAGCAAAAATAATACCCATGGCTTTTCTTTTAAAAGAAGAACAAGCGATTCTTGCACCACATCTGTGCGAATAAGAGTGCCATCGAGATCAACGCAGAGGGGAAGTTTCTTTTGAGCCATGGGCCTATCACTATTGTGGACATCTATAAAATAACAAACTTGCAGGCTTACGAGAATAATTATTTATCTTTTAGAAAGTTCCCCGATTTCCCTTTTGTAAAAAAATGTGGTATATAAGTCACAAATCGTAGGAGAATATGATGTTATTAGAATCTTTAGGGGGTTTTTCAACCTTCGCGCTTGTCGTCTTAGTTTTTGCCTTTTTCTTGATTATGAAAGTTGTAAAGTCAGTCCCTCAAGGAGAAGAATGGACGATCGAGCGGTTTGGGCGATACATTGCAACTCTGCGCCCTGGCTTGAATTTGATTATCCCGTTTGTTGATCGCGTAGGATCTAAGATAAGCATGCGTGAAAACGTTTTGAACGTTCCCTCTCAAGATGTGATCACTAGAGACAATGCGATGGTTCGTGTGGATGGTGTTATATTCTTTCAAGTATTAGATGCTGCTAAAGCAGCTTATGAAGTGACGAATCTGGAGCTAGCAGTGACAAACTTGACGGTGACGAATATCAGAACCGTGATGGGAGCTATGGATTTGGATGAGCTGCTCTCAAATCGTGAAAAGATTAACGCATCTTTGCTTCATGTTGTGGATGATGCCACAACGCCTTGGGGACTGAAAGTGACGCGTGTTGAAATTAAAGACATTACGCCTCCTAAGGATTTGGTGGATGCCATGGCACGTCAGATGAAAGCTGAACGTGAAAAGCGTGCGGCAATTCTTGAAGCTGAAGGTCATCGACAAGCTGAAATTTTAAGAGCAGAAGGTGAAAAACGTGCCTTAGTTTTGAAGGCCGAAGGTGAAAAAGAAGCCGCTTTTCGTCATGCTGAAGCCCGGGAACGTTTAGCTGATGCAGAAGGGATAGCAACAGAACGCGTTTCTAAGGCTATCGCTCATGGAAATGTACAAGCCATCAATTATTTCGTTGCGCAAAAATATGTTGAAGCATTGAAAGATATTGCGACTTCCAACAATCAAAAGACAGTCTTTTTGCCCCTTGAAGCCACAAGCCTTATCGGTGCAATTGGTGGTATTGCCGAGATTGCGCGCGAGTCTTTTAAGACGCCCGCTCAGGAAAAACCGACTAAAAAGACCAACGTATAAAGGATACAAAAATGATTGAACTTCCTGAAATTACGTTTTGGTGGTGGTGGATTTTTGCTTTAATCCTGTTGCTTCTTGAAATTATGGTGCCTGGTGCTTTCTTTATTTGGATGGGAGTATCTGCTGGGATTATGGGATTTCTAGCTTGGATCTTTCCGGGTATGTCGACTCAAGTTGAAATTTTACTTTTTTCAGTACTCTCTGTTGCGAGTGTTTTGATTTGGCGTGCCTATCTGAAAAAGAGTCCTCCTAAGAATGATCAGCCAACTTTAAATCTAAGAGGGTCTCAGTACATTGGTCGACATTTAACTTTAAGTGAACCCATTATCAATGGCATTGGTAAAGTTAAAATTGATGACACAACTTGGAAGGTGAATGGTCCTGATTGTCCCGCCGGAACGATTGTAAAAGTTGTAAGTCTTTCAAATACAATTCTCCGCGTCGAAATCTATAAACCATCTAAAGAACTTTAGAAGGATTTATACTGACGGTCAAAAAAGATAAGTGGCTCTAGCTGGTCATTTTTTTTGAGACTGACGACTTTACATAAAAAGATACCATGATCTCCTCCGTGATAAAGGTTATCTCGTTCACAAATTAAATTTGCGAGGCATCCTTTTAAAATGGGAGGTCCATGAGATTCCATATCATAGTCTATGTTCTTCCAGTCTTTCGTTTCGTATTTAGAAAAACTCTGAGCAATAACTGCCTGATCAGAGGAGAGCAAATTGAAGCTATACACGGAATTTTCTTTAAAAGCCTTAAATGAAGAGCTGGATGTCTTGAGACAAAAAAGAACCAAAGGCGGATCAAGGGATACAGAAGTGAACGCATTAATGGTCACGCCGATTGGGTGTCCTTGACGATTTGCTGTGGCCACGATCAAAATACCTGTGGTAAACTTAGACATTGTGGCGCGAAAGTCACTAGAAGAAAAAGACCGCTGCATTTTTAAAACTTTATTAACCTTACAAACCATAGAAATTAGAGGTAGAGGTTAGTTTAACGCGAGCTGTATCAAAATGATACAGATATAAAAAATAAGGGGAGTTCGCGTGTTATTTGTGGGACTCGGCGTAGTTATAGCATGTGTTTTTGGGGGCTACATGGCTCTTGGGGGGCATATGCATGTTCTTTGGCAGCCCTTTGAATTTGTGATTATTGGGGGAGCCGCCATTGGTGCCTTTATTATCAGTAACCCAAAGTCAATTTTACAAAATGTAGGACAAGCGTTAAAGGATGCCGTGAAAGGTCCGCCTTATCAAAAGCAAGATTATTTAGAACTTTTGAGTTTACTCTATATGATCTTTAAGTTGGCTAAAAGCAAGGGGATGCTTGCTCTTGAAGCGCATATAGAAAACCCCCATGAGAGCAAGCTGTTTAATCAGTTTCCAAAGTTTATGCAAGAGCATCATGCTCTGACTTTTTTGTGTGATTATTTACGTATGTTAACGCTGGGTACACAAAATGTGCATCAAATGGAAGATTTGATTAATGAAGAGCTCGAGACTCATCATTATGAACGTTCACGTATTTCTGCAGCAGTAACAGCCATGGGTGACGGACTGCCAGCTCTTGGAATTGTTGCGGCTGTGTTGGGTGTTATTAAAACGATGGGTGCTATTGATCAGCCTCCAGAAGTGTTAGGGCGATTAATTGGGGGTGCTCTTGTTGGTACTTTTTTGGGAGTTTTGCTTTCATATGGATGTGTGACGCCAATCGCTAATAAGATCAAAGCCGTTTATGAAGAAGAAAGTAAATACTACCAATGTATGAAAACAGCAATTTTGGCTTACTTAAATGGTTATGCGCCAGCAATTGCTTTAGAGTTTGCTCGTAAAACATTGATTAGCGAACTTCGTCCCTCATTTTATGATGTTGAAAAGACCGTGGCTGGGCTTCCAAAGGTTGAGTAAACAATGAACGAAAAAGACCTTACCGTTGTTATCAAAAAAATCAAAAAGAGTAACCATGAAGGTCATCATGGAGGGAGCTGGAAAGTTGCTTATGCTGATTTCGTAACAGCTATGATGGCTTTCTTTCTTATGATGTGGCTTTTAAATGCCACCTCTGAACAACAACGGCGTGGTATTTCAAATTATTTTGGTCCCGTGGGAGAAGGGATTGGTGCGGGAGGTACCGGAGGCCTTTTAGGAGGATCTGCCTTGGAAACTAAAGGAAATTTCAATAGCACAAAACCAGATTCGAGTGTGAATACGAATCATCTTAAAAACGAAATGACCGCTGATGAAGATGAGGATGAAGAAGATGGAAATAAGGATTTTTCTGGCGATGAAACCAGCAATGCTAAAATGCAAATGAAAGCTGATAACCAGAAAAAAGAAGACGTAAAGCCTCAGGAACTGGTGAAAGCTCAAGCCATTGTTCAAAAATATGAGAGTCAAATTTTCACGCAAGCAACCCATGAATTATTGCAGGCTATTCAAGAAATTCCTGAATTAAAAGAGCTGGCTGAGAATCTTATTATTGATCAAACTCCTGAAGGACTAAGGATTCAAATCGTTGATCAACAAAGATATTCTATGTTTCCAAGAGGATCATTTGAGATGTATCCTCATACCAAAACACTTGTGGCGCTTGTAGCCAAAGTAATTAAGAAACTCCCCAACAAAATTTCAATTACTGGACATACAGATTCATTCCAGTTTTCGAATGATAAAAAATATAGTAACTGGGAACTTTCAGCCGATCGGGCGAATGCCACAAGACGGGAATTTTTAGATCAAGGCATTCCGCAAGATCGTATGATTTATGTTGTGGGTAAAGCTGATACTGAACCCCTCGTCCCTCAAAATAAAGCCGATGATAAAAACCGACGTATTAGCATCATTTTACATCGTACGGATAAGGAGAATCCATCCTCCCCTCTGCTAGATAGTTCAAAGAAAACTATCTAGACTCTTTTATTTCTTTGGTCGCATGGTTGGAAATGCAATGACATCACGAATGCTTTGTGAGTTTGTCATAAGCATGACGAGTCGATCTATACCAATACCAAGGCCACCTGTAGGAGGTAGACCGTATTCCAAGGCAGTCACGAAATCTTCGTCCATTTCATGCGCTTCTTCGTTGCCTTGATCTTTTTCTGATACTTGTTTTTCGAAACGATATCTTTGATCGATGGGATCGGAAAGCTCTGAAAAGCCATTCGCAAGTTCCCAAGTATTTACGAACAATTCAAAACGTTCTGTAAGTCTCGGATCGCCAGTATGTTGCTTTGCCAGAGGAGAAATATCAAAAGGGAGTTCAGTGACGTGAGTTGGTTGAATTAAGTGCTTTTCAACGAAGTGTTCAAAAACAATTTCAACGACTTTGCCCCAAGTGTCTGTGGCACTAATGGGAACGCCAAGTTTTTGACCTGCACTTCTTGCTTCATCATCTGTTTTAATATCCAGGAAATTAATTTTTGTATACTCTTCAACAAGCGATACCATTGATTTTCTTGGCCAACTCCCTGAAAAATCCAAAGTATGGTAGCCATAGGTAAAAGTCAGGGTACCAAAGACTTTTTCAGCGATGTGTTTAATCAATCGCTCAGTGAGATCCATAATATCCTTACAATCAGCATAGGCTTCATAGATCTCGACTGTTGTAAATTCAGGATTGTGGCGTGTTGAAATGCCTTCGTTTCTAAAACAACGGTTAATCTCATAAACTTTATCACTTAGCCCACCCACAATGAGACGTTTGAGAAAAAGTTCAGGGGCAATACGCAGATAAAGGGTCAAGTCCAAAGCGTTATGGTGCGTAATGAAGGGCTTTGCAATTGCTCCTCCCGCGATTGTTTGAAGCATGGGGGTTTCTACTTCGAGGAATTCTTCATTATTAAGCACTGACCGCATCTCAGAAACAATTTTTGATCTTGCACGCAATGTATCTCTAGATTCTGGGTTAATAATGAGATCCAAATATCTTTGGCGGTAACGGGTCTCCACATCAGCCAAACCATGATATTTCTCTGGTAAAGGCAGCAAAGCTTTCCCTAAAACACTAATTTCTTCGCTATTAATCGTAAGCTCACCTCTTGGTGTGCGGCGAATAAAACCCTTCACACCAATAATATCCCCAAGATCCAGCAGCTCTAGGAGAGCGAGTTGTTCTTCATTAAGGTGATTTTTATGGGAGAAAATTTGGATTTTTTCAAAAGGATCATGGAGATCAATGAACATGCCACTGTTACGGATAGACATGATACGACCAGCAACAACAACTTTATCTTGAGTTTCTTGACCTGTTTCAAGATGAGCGTATTTTTCAACCAGGTTTTTAATTTCATGCTGTTTTTTAAAACCCGATGGATAGGGCTCTATGCCTTTTTCCTTGAGCGCTTGCAGTTTTGTGAGTCTTGCTGCGCGGAACTGGTTTTCTTCAAGTCCCTTTTCTGGGGTCTGGGTCATTTCATGTATCTCTTTATGGTTCGAAAAGTTTCTCATTGAATAAACAAAGTTTAAGAACTTTTTCAAGTAAAAAGCCTACGTGACTTTCTAAGTTCTTTTGGTAGAGAGTAAGATATTGATTTACCATAGTTTTAAATCTAATCTATAAAAAATAATTAAATCATGGAGTGTGTGATCATGTCTAAGCCGCAGGTAAGCCCAATGTCTTTGACGTTGCCCGAAAAGTTTGTGTATCTGCATGATATCGACGCAACGATTTTGACAGATATACGCTATTTTAAAGAGGATAACTTTATTGGCAGGCCTCTTCCAGGCTATGAGGCGGATGTCTGTATTACTGTGGAGGCTGTGGCTCATAACCTTTCTAAGATCCAGAAAACATTGAAAATGCAAGGACTTTCTTTGCTTGTTTTCGATTCATATCGTCCCCAAGAAACAGTTGATTATTTTGGAGAATGGGCCAGAAACATTGAAGATCAAGCGATGAAGGAAGCCTATTATCCTCGCATTGATAAACGTGAAGTTTTTAATTTGGGATATATTGCAGCGCGTTCGAGCCATAGCCGTGGATCGGCAGTGGATTTGACAATCGTCAAACTCAAAGAGGGTGGTTCTTATGAAGAGCTTAACATGGGAACTAAGTTTGATTATCTTGATGAGCTGTCCCATACTTTAAATCCTGAAATTCAAGGGGAAGCGCGTGAAAATCGTTTACTTTTGAAAACATTGATGGAAGAGAACAATTTCATAAACTATCGCAAAGAATGGTGGCACTATAATATTAATGAAGAGCCTTATCCAGAAACCTATTTTAACTTTCCGGTAAAATAAGAGATTATTTCATTAGCTGTTCATAGGCCTGCATTGCTTTAGCGATGATGGCCATGTCCTTCTCTTTCACTTCAAATAATCCAAAACGCAAAAGATACCCCCAATTTTTCTTTCCTTGAGAAAAATCCAAGAGCTCAAGAAGAGGATAAATAGATGCATCTTGAGACTGAGCCCAGGAAACATCAAGACGATAAGGGTGAAAGCCCTTGTCCATCATGACTTGATAGGCGGCGCGTGGTTTCACAATCCCTATGGCTGTAAAGGCTTGTAGCTTGTTTTTTCCACCAAATTCGAGGGTGGGTGAATAATAGACAACAAGGTCACCAGGATGTATTCGTTTGAGAGGGCCTGATTTTCCATGACATACTTGCATGAAGCCATGCAAGCGGCCAAGACGTACGTGCTCAGCCGATGCAATGGCAACCCAATATTTTCTCATTATTTGCGTTCACAAAAAACGCGCAAGCGATGTCCATCAGGGTCAAGGCCAACAAATGTATAGCCAAAAACCATCTCAGTTGGTTCCTGAATAATAGGTAAGTTTTGTTTTTTCCATTGATCGTAAGTGCTTTTTACATCTTCTCTATTTGGAACTGTAAAAGCCACCTCACTGCCGCCTCCTGATGCAGTTGCTTTAGGGGCTATGGTCTCATGAGACCACAACCCAAGCATAACACCCGATGAGAGCGCAAACATGGCAAACGTAGGGAAATTTTCAACGGGCGGTTTTCCCAGTATTTTTTCGTAAAAACTGGCGCTTATTGTTGGATTATCAACGTAGAGAATCACAAAGGTTGTGTCAAACATGGGGGTATACTCCAGGGTTATAGTGATCATTTCCTCATATGAGGACTTAGAGAATACTTTATCAGCTTCTAGTGACAGTTTTTGTCAGTAGTGTGAACTTATGGAGCAGGAATACCTTCGACTTGACGCCATTCTTTAAGAAGAACTTTGCGGCGTTTGGGATAGCGCTCATTGGATGGTGACAATTTGAGAATACGATCAGTACGAAAGTGACGGAATGCTTGACGTAATTCACACCATGCGACGACAACCCTAACGCGATCAAAAAAGGCAAGTGCTAAGGGCCAAATCGTTCGTACAGATTTTTGTTCTTTAAGAGTAAGATAAGTAATCGTGAGTTTCGTTTCTTTTCGAATGGCTTGACGGATAAGAGCGAGCTCAGTATCACCGGCTGCAACAAAATCTCCTGGCCCAATTAAAAGACCTGGAACGTCTAAGGTCTCTCGAAGGTCTTGGGGAAGAACCGCAGATATTTTTGCTATTGCATTACGGCCAGCGGCTCCTAAGCGATGATCCGTCCGCTTAGAAACCCATTTTGCACCAAGCACGAGTGCTTCAATTTCTTCTTCAGAAAACATCAAAGGAGGCAACATAAAACCTGGTCTCAAGATGTAACCAACGCCTGGTTCTCCATCAATTTTTGCTCCTTGTTCCTGGAGCGTCTTAATATCGCGATAGAGTGTTCGAGGACTGATACTAAGTTCTTCTGCAAGAGCTCTACCTTGAATAGGATATCGATGCCGACGTAAAATCTGGATTAAATCAAGAAGTCGTGCAGTGCGAGACAAGCATAGATCCTTTCTTATACCCTAGGACACTCCGCAGGGTGCCTCAATTATTTAACAGCACTTTGTACAAGCTTAATATTTTTAGGGGTTGTGGTAGACTTAATATTAATGGGAAAACGACAGACAATTTCATGGAGACCGTTTTCAAAAATTTGCGTTGCAAGTGTTCCTCGGCACATAACAATAAGATTTCTCACCAATGTTAGCCTCCAGCTTGGAGCTACTGATTCAGTGTTCATTTTTTGATCATATTTTTCATCATAACGCGATAATGTCATAATGATATCTTGATTTTCACGGGATACATGAATTGGAATTTCTTGTTGTGTCTTGGCGCGTTCAAAGCACTCTTCTAAAAGATTCGAAAAAATTTGACGCAATTGTAGAGGGTCAGTGCTAATAGTTGTGACATCTTCATGACAATCTATTGTAAAACTGATGCCACTTTTATCTGTATATTTTGCAGTCATTTCTTCTATGAGATTCCGTAAAAAAGGGCATACAGAAATATTTTCTTCCTTTGAGTATGAATTCACTGCCTCGACCTTCGCAAGGTTAAGGATATCATCGGCGAACTTAAGAAGCTTAATGGCAGACTTATCAATAGACTTCATTTTGTCTAATTGCTTTTTATTCAATTCTCCTTGGGTTCCTTTATAGAGTATTTCAATTACTTTCTGAATCTCTCCTGCAGGCGATTTCAATTCAGAAGAGACACGTGTAATCAATTCCGATTTTAGTTGATCGGCCTTTTCAAGAGCTTCATTTCTTTCTCTTAATATTTTTTCCATACGATAAGTATCGCTTATGTCAATACAACTCATGAGATGGGAACCATCAGGAAGTGGGATATACGAAAAATCCACTACGGAACCATCTTGGCGATAGACTTGTTTTTTCTTTGGAATTCGATCAGTTGCTGCGGCTAATAATTTGCTTTTGCGCAAATTCCAATCTTTATGTTCATCAAAGAAATTCTGACAACTATCAAGGATGGCTGACATATGAAGACCTTCTTTGCATTGGTTAGCAGAAAGATCCCAAATGCGTCTAAAAGCTGCGTTGGTAAGCCTGAGTCGACCATCGCTTCCAAACACAGCGATTCCTTCAAAGAGGTTGTCTAAGGATGTGCGTTGCACGGCCATCTGAATGTTATATTTGCGCTCAAGGATCAGAGAATCAGTAAGATCTTCATAGATATAAAAAATCCCACCCATGGGATGGGGAGAAGTAATCTTTCTTAAAGTACGTTCGTCGGGGAGATGGATCAATTCCTGAAATGGATGAAGAATCGTCGTGACCATTTGCAGCTGATTTTTTTTATAAGCTGCGTAATCAGCATGTTCTGGCAAAGTACGGCGTTGTCTCAAGTCGTCAAGAACTTCTCCTAAAGTAGGTCCAGAGTGTAACCAGTTTTCATCCATATCAAACATACGGCTATAGGCTTGATTAAAGAATTTAATGCGTTTGTCTGATCCATAAATTGCGACACCAGCTGATAAATTCTCTAGAACTTCACGATAAGCAGCTGTATGGCGTTCTAGTTCTGAAAGCGCTTTTTTTAGCTCCGTGAGATCAACAGCAAACCCTGCAATTCCTAATTCTTCATCGGCCGTTTCATGGAAACTCATGAGACGCCGCTCTCCATCAAATATCAGATATTTCTTTATTTCTGTATTGAGAGGCTCAGAAAGCTCTTGTTTAAATGATGTTGAATTGTAACCCCATAATAAACGATTTTGAGTAATAATTGTTTCCTGAGGAAGATCAAGAGCTTGGGCATAAGATTTATTACAGAATTCTAGTAATCCTTGCTGATTACGAAACCAAACGGGAGTTGGTAAACTGTCGAGTAAATATAGAAGGAGCTTTCTTTCTTCTTGGAGAAGCGTCACTTGTTCATTAATTTTTTGTGTTAGTTTTTGTTCAGACGTTAAGTTTTGCCACCAGATCAGTATTTGGCGCTGAGGTAAAACTAAAGTGGCTTTGACATAAAGCGCCTCTCCACGATGATTCATGACTTGGGTGCGAATGGTTTTTTGACCGCGCAACAATTTTTTAAGCGCAAGTTTTAAACTCTCGGCCCCTTCTTTGTTCAAAAACTCAAAAACATCGTTAAAATTTTCAAGATTTTTTGAGCTTCCGAGTAATTCAGAGAGATCGTTGCTGCATCTAAATCCTTTACCTTTTGAAGTGTAAAGAAGCCAGGGAAGATTTGAAGATTCAAGAATAGAAAGAAGGCTTTCTGACCAAGAAGTAGTTGTGGTGCCTTTTTGAATATGGAGCCACACAGCATAAACAACGATGCCTGCGAAGAACACGAAAGCACCGAAAACCCAGGGGGTTAACAAAATGTTTTCGTCTAATAGTTGGTTCAGATAATATTTTGATGTCACGATGTCTACCCAGGATCCCAGAATTAATTTCGAATGGTTAATTTTCTGTAAACGTTCATCAGTATTAACGAGACCTGTGAATCATCAACATAGGGATGATGGATTAACCCTGTTGAATGCTAAAAGTAAATTTACCTTGATCGACTGGGGTAATTTTAACAAGAACAATATGGGGCTTATCTTTATAAAAAACTGTCCACTCTTCCAGAACTTCTTTGGTGCTTTCTGATACTTTTTTAATTTCAAAGGATACAGCTTTCATAAATTCATCAAGATTTTGAGAAGGGATATTGAGATTAAATTCATCCTTGAGATGGTTATGGATTGCTGGAAAAGCAATGTCGTTAAACATTTCAGGAGAAACCATAGAATGACCAGAAAACATGTGTTTGATATCAATTTTATTGCAATCAGCTGTAATCAGAAGATTTACTTGGTGATCATTGCCAGCTACGTCAAAGTGTACAACCTCTTGCCAAGTTCCATTTTGTCCGCCACAGGATTTATTGGTGCCCGCTTCAACAATGGTTTTTACGCGACGCGATTTTAAAATGACGTCTTGGTTGTTATTGGTGAGAACACCTAAATTAAGTTTTGACAAGCCTTTGAGTAACGTAGGGAGGGAGAGTTGAGTCTCATTTCTGAGGTCTCTAATGATAGAGAATTCGGTTGTAGATTCTGTTTCACCCGCATACAAAGGGGACAGTGTGCAGAGCGTGCACAGACTAAGCATAAGTTTTTTAATGAACTTTTTTGTCATTGTCGCTCCCTATTTTGATTCTTAATACATAAGAAAAATATCTATAACCGATCAAGCAAAAAATCATAAGTATATGAAAAAAAACGTTTTTCTATTTATGGCCTGGCACACCATGCGTTGTTGAATATTCAAAGTGTAAGGCTTCCCCAGGAAAAACGATTTCTCTTGCGGCATGGGCTGCTTGAGCGGCTTCTGCGAACCCTGAAAGAATTAATTTTAATTTTTTGGGGTATATTGCAATATCACCGACGGCATAAATCCCTGGCGTTGATGTCTCGGTGGTGCTTGGGTTTACAAGAATATGATGACGTTCCAAGTTTAGTCCCCATTCCGCAATAGGTCCCAAATTCATAGCGAGTCCAAAAAAAGGTAAGAGACAATCTGCTTCAATTTTCTTAATTGCACCATCAAGGGTTTTAACAATCACTGTGTGAAGATTTTTATCGACACCTTCAAGCCCTTCCAATTGATAAGGAATGACCATTTCAATTTTTTGCTTGGCAACGAGTTCTTCAAGGCGTGCCACACTTTCTGGCGCAGCTCTAAATTTGGGACGACGATGGATAACATAAACACGCTTTGCAATTTCCGAAAGAGATATAGCCCAGTCAACGGCTGAGTCTCCGCCTCCTGCAATTACAATATTTTGATCTCTAAAATCTTCACGCTTCTTCACATAGTAAAAAACACTATGCCCCTCATAATGCTCAATATTCTCCAAAGGAGGTCTATTGGGGCCAAATGCTCCTACTCCTGCTGCGATAATAATAGCCTTCGCCTTTATTTTCGTTTCTTGAGAGGTGGTAATTAGCCATCGGTTGTCAGGAGATTTTTGTATAGCGCTGACCTGTTGATTAAGATGGTATGTGGGATTAAAAGGGGCTGCTTGTTCTTTAAGATTATCAATAAGATCGGCTGCCAATATTTTTGGAAAACCAGGGATATCATAAATAGGTTTTTCAGGATAAAGAGCCGTACATTGTCCTCCAACCATCTCTAAGCTATCTATAACATGACACTGCATTTTCAGCATGCCACATTCAAAAATTGTAAAAAGACCTACGGGACCTGCCCCGATAATGGCAACATCTGTTTCGAATAAACCAGCCATACTTAACCTCATTTTTAAATATCTAAGCTTCGATATTTTTCTTTTTATAGGATTTTATCAATGGAAGCGAGAAAATCGCGACACCAGCAATAAGCGCGCTTGTGATAAAGGAGGCTGAAGGACTCATATGATGGGAAATCCACCCCATAATATTATTACTTAAGAAGAGAGTAATCCCGATCAAAAGGTAAAAGACTCCAAAAGCTGTTCCACGGGTTTCAGGAACGGTTGTATCCGCGACCTTTGCCATCAGAAGGCTTTGGTTGATACCTATGTGTAATCCCCAGAAAGCCGCCCCTAAAAGAGCCATCCAAATATTATAAGCTAAAGCCAAAATAACGCCCGAAATCACAACCATAAAAAAACCAATGGCTAGCAAATAACGACGATCCATTCTGTCTGACAAACGGCCAATAGGATAAGCGATCATGGCTGAAAAGTTCTGGACAACCATAACGAGAGGAATGAGGTGTTGGCTAATACCTACTTTCTCAGCATGAATCAGCAAAAAAGCACCGCTATAGTTAGAGAGAGTAAAAAAACAAGCAACAGCCACTACACGCCAGTAGTTATTGCTTAAGCTTACGATACTTGACCAGCTAAAAATTTTTGTAGGGTGTAAAGGCCCCATCATCTTTTCGCGCGGTACATCACGAACATGGCAAAGCATGACATACAGAGCAAACAGAGGAGGGATCGTTGCAGCAATAAACAGATAGGAATAGTTTTCACCAGATTCTAAAAAGAAAGCAATCATAACGAGGGCGCCTAAAACTGAACCAGCAACACTCAGAGTTTGACGAAGGCCATAAGATGCCCCTTTAAGATGTTTTGGAGCCAAGTCGCCCACGAGAGCTTCGCGAGGCGTTGCTTGAATGCCATTGCTGAGTCGATCAATGGATCTCGCAAGGAAAAAGAGACCGATACCGGGAGCAAGAACAAAAAGAATACGAGAAATAAAATTGAGTCCATACGCGACCACAAG
Organism: Candidatus Nucleicultrix amoebiphila FS5; assembly: GCF_002117145.1. Classification (NCBI taxonomy): domain Bacteria; kingdom Pseudomonadati; phylum Pseudomonadota; class Alphaproteobacteria; order Holosporales; family Nucleicultricaceae (SeqCode); genus Nucleicultrix (SeqCode); species Nucleicultrix amoebiphila (SeqCode). Next base: position 1,446,331 of record NZ_CP008743.1, read on the forward strand.
AGCTGGTTTTCTTTTGCTCATATAATCGCTGGTCATGCCCGAAATAATACGCGTTGCCCAAGCTGTAAATTCGACTAAGCCTTCTATAAAGCCAAGCCCAATAGTTGTAACCCCAAATACTTTCGTTAAATAATAAGGCGATGCCATAAAGACAATGACTGAAGAGACATTAATCAAAAGGGAAACAATGCCTATTGCCCAAATGCTTTGTGGCAATTGTAAGAAATTTCGTAAAATATGCTTCATAACCTAGTTACTAAAAAAATATAAAGACCTCTCCAAAGGCGGAGTATTATTAGGTTTTTTTATTGAAGGCCTTGAGAAAATTTAAAAGAGTATCTTGATAAACCTTTTTCTGGAAAAGGGCAAGCTAAAAAATTGAATTTAATAGGTCTTATAGGCTTATCCGAAAAGTGACTGTGAATTAAGCTTAGGAGATGGTATTTCCTGAGTTCATAAGTTCTTTATAACGCAAAATCCTGGATAGCCGGAACCCACCATTAAGTATTTTCTTTTTTTTCGAGAAAGGTTACTTATAGTAAGGCCCTTAAAGTTTTATCAGGAGAATTGCATGTTGAATCAACAGGTTGTGCGCATAGGTGTCTTATTAGTGAGCATTTTCTTAGCGCTTATACATGATGTAAAAGCAGATACAGCTTCGTTAAAAAACAAGGTTATTTTAATCACCGGAGGGTCCAAAGGTATAGGAGCAGAAATCGTCAAACAAGCTTTAGAACAGGATGCTTACGTTATACTACAGTACAATAGCAACAGTCCTTCTCAGATTGGAGAATTTTCTCCTGATCGCGTTTTAACAATTCAATCTGACTTTATGAAAATCGAAGCGCCATCTAAGCTATGGCATACAGCTCTTCAATGGAAAGGCCATATTGATGTATTAATCAATAATGCTGGTATTCTAGAATATACCAACCCTGCGGATAATTTAGAGGATTGGCAAAACACGTGGCATCGAACGCTACAGGTTAATCTCGTTGCTGTAGCAGATCTTTGTAAGGAAGCCATTAATTATTTTAAACACAATAAAAAATCTGGCGTTATAGTTAATGTATCAAGTCGCGCAGCCTTTAGGGGATATGGACCTGATGGGATGGCCTATGCTGCATCCAAAGCTGGCGTAGTAGCTTTGACGCGCTCCATTGCCAGAGCTTATGCGCGTGATCACATTTTTTCGTATACTGTCGCCCCGGGTATTACGGAAACAGATATGGTGACAACCTTCAAGAATAAGTACGGAGATAAGGTGCTTGAAAAAGCGCGTGAAGACATGCCAACAAATGATTTTGCGACTCCGCAAGAGGTGGCGCGTGCCATCCTATTTCTCAGCACTGGAGATATGAAACACTCGACAGGAATGACTTTTGATATCGTTGGAGCTGCAGATTTCCATTAAGCTAACTTTTAAGGTGTAGAGAAATAACCTCCATCTCCTTCGAAGGAGCGTGACACAAAACTTGTTGTGTCACAGTTATTTTTCGGATTCGGATAAGTATTACGTCTTATCGTTTTAAATTATTGGTATAATACTCGGGTGCATGATGTTTGATAGCGAGCTCACAAATTTCGAGATGATATTTTGTTTCATTGCGTAATTGATCGTACAAAAGATCCCAAAGAGGATCTTTGGGATCTAAGTCTTTAAAATACTTTGTTGCTTCACAATCTCTAATTGCATACTGGCAAAAAGAGCTTACAAAGGAATTGAAATTTGCCATTAATGGCTGAAGACCCGTGCAAGTGAGCTTACCATTATAGGTTTCAGGCGTATGATCAGAAGCGTTCACATCCGTTCCAGGCGTATAAGTAGGGGTGGCAGGACTTAATATCTGTTGTGCAACAAGTGATTTTGTAACAAGAACGGAAAACATTAAACCAGCAAATATCTTAAGTGATACTTTCATTACGCCTCCTGGGAATTTTTTAGCTATTGTCGTTGGCAAGGAAGGTTTTGTCAATTCCTTACTAAACGAACATTGATAAAACGAATCGCCACTCCATAAAGGCATCTAACGAATCGATGGCTCAATTAAAATCCAATCCTTTTTGCCGACATCTAACCATACATTCTTAGAAAGCTCCCGTGTTTCAGGATTAAAATCCAAAGACAGCCCTTTAAAAGGTGTGTTCTTCATGGCTTCGAAAGAGGCAATAATTTTATCTAAATTAAGAGGGGAGGGGAGATTTTTTAACACTTCAATTAAAAGGCTAGTATTAATGTATCCTTCCAAAGAATCTGTATCATAAAGAGTCCCTGGATAAACGCGCTGCATTTCGTCGTGATATTCCTTAATAATCTCAATGTTTTCATTATCCGGATTGGGGAGTGTTCTTGAGATAATAAAACTCAGTCCTTTTCCGGGTTGATCTTTTTTATCAAGTCCTGAGACAAAATCTTTAAATCGGTCTGATAATATCGACGTGCCCATTAAAATTGTGTTGCTTAAAAATGAGATTCCTAGCTTATTTACTAATTCTTTTGAGGGAGCTAATCTTGAAAAAAGAAAAATTACATCAGGATTGCAACTTTGAATAATCTCAACAGCTTTCTCAACATTGACACTATTGCGAGGGTAAGAAACTTGGCAGATACGGCTTTCAGGAACATTATACTGTTCTTTAAGCATTTTTTTGGCTGTGGTCAAGGCTTCGCGTCCAAAGTCATCATCTTGATAAAAGACTGCGAACTGTCGTTTCAATAAAGTTTCGACAGCATATTTGACAAGAGCTTCTACTTCTTTACTGACTGAAGGCTTAAAATGGATAATATATGATAACTCATTTTTTCTTAAAATTGAAGCTCCGGAACTCGGAAACAAAACAAGTATTTTCTTGTTTTGGATTAAAGGAAAAAGGGTTTCTATAACAGTTGTTCCACTGAAGCTAAACACTATGTCCGTATTATAGGTTTTTAGGAAGTTCGTTACGTTCTTCAAAGTTAAAGAGGGAGAATACTCATCATCTTCAAAATATACTTTCAGTAATTCTTTATGAATACCACCTTCTCGATTCAATTTACGAACTCTTAAATCTATGCCTGCTCTCGCTCTTTCTCCTACTATTCTTGCGGCTCCTGATAGATCGAGTGAGCAGCCAAGTGATGGACCGTACTTTACGAATTTATGCATAGTGCGATTCATGGGTTCCCCTGAGATCAGATGAAAGGTATTTTGAGAAAATTCAAGAGAAGGATCAGAGACCTTATGCGAGTAAAGAGTTATATTTGAATCATAAAGGGTTTGTCCTACGTCTATAATAGAAAAACTATCATTGTAAAAATTATAGAGTCTTTGAAAGGAAAGTGTGGGACTTGAAAAGAGAGTCCAGTTTTGAATCCCCTTCGTTGGAGGGAGTTGACTAAGTCCAGGTGTTGCTTGGTACATTCTGGATCGACTTTGGTTAGCAATCAAAACTTCAATAGGTTTTCTGATCTCTGAAAGAGACTCAGCTTTTGTTTCATAGAGACTATTGAAAACCAAATGACCTGTTTGAGGAGAAGGACCTTCAAAAAAAATTTTTGTTGGCAGAGAATCGAAATATTTCTTTAAATTGACAAAATAAGCATCCTTTTCAGGAAGGTCTCTTAAACGGATTTTGATTTCTCTTTGAAAATCATAAAATCGCCAGGCTTGATGATGTTCATGGCTGCCTCGTAAGTAAATCACCTGCTGAGGGTTCTTATTGATAAGACTTAATACCAGCGTTAATGTTTCTAAATTAAAAGGTGAGCGATCAATAATATTTCCCATAAAAATAAACTTTATATTGGGTTTTAATATTTTGAGTGACTCATCGATATACCCTTCTTTTTTTAATTGGTTCAAAGACCGCACGAGCGCGTGGAAAGCACCGTGGATGTCTCCCCAAACAACCAATTGATCACCAGGGGTCAGTTGAATAAAAATGCTGTCTTTATTGGTATACGCGCTTTTATTGAAGGCCTCCTTAAGACTGTTTGTAAGTTTTTTCTTTGTCCATAAGGGCTCTTTTCCAACAAACACTGAAAAATTAAAAACTTCTTTGAAAAAACCTGGTGTAATCGTTTGATGATAAGTCGTGTAATCTGGGTTCAGAAGGTTATCGTTATCTGGTACGGGAAATTCTGGAAGTTCTTTGGCAGCGTCTTGAAAAGATTTTAAGGTGATAGGAGAAGCATTCCCAGAAGATAGAGAGAAGAGAAAACCAACAATAGCACCGATTAAAAACTTTCCTGCCATCTTTAGCTCGACGTTAATCCATAAAAAATTGCAACGGTAAAAATTTGAATAGCGTAAAAAATTGCATTTTTGAAATTCTTTTGCATAGGCTTTTCTAGTTCATAAATATTGATAATCAGAATGATAAAAGTAGACAGCAAGAAAAGAACATACAAATAATCAACAGGCGTATAATATCCTACACTTGGCGATAATTGTTCGATGACAAAGCGATGGACTAATAAACCCGTCAAGCTTCCAATGACAATCGTCAGTCGTGTGCCTGCTTTTCCTTCAATAAGAAGACTCAATAACCCACAAAAGAAAAGAAAAATGCTGGGACCCAAAATAACAAAAACATTACGAAACCCAGGCTTTATAAAAGTTACGGCAAAAACAACAGCTGGATAAGATAAAAATTTTCTCTGGTCCTGAATATCCAGGGAATTTTTAATGTAACCAGACCTAGCGTCAAAATCAACAGGAGTCCAGCCATGGGGCTTTATTTCATTGGTAATGCGCAGACCCGATTGACTAGCTTCAAAGAGTATCTCTTTGGGGCTTACTTTATCAATCGTCATTGTTAAATAGATTCTATGATCGTTAAAAGGAAAAAGATGATGCATTAAGTCTGAATTAAATTTAACTGAAATTGGATAAATCGCGAAAAGCCTTTTACCAATGAGTTTAACTAATGGAGGTGATTTGGTAAAATGAGAAGCTTTCTCAAACTGAAAATTTTCGATTGTTTGCAGAGAAAGTAAATGAGGGTTGAAATCAAACCATATTTCGCCCTCAAGAGAAAAAATACCTGCCTGAACATCAAATTCAGGAAAGTTTTTTATGAAAAGTCCCACATTAACAATTTCTGCTCCGAACCCGAATTGTTGCTCTTTATGTGCGAGATTTGGAAAAATTGGAGGCAGGGGTTCAGAAACATTGTATTGATGAAGCATCATCAAGGCTTTTAAGAAAAATAACCCCATAATCATGATCAAATAAACAAGCTGGAATCCTTTCTTATGATAAAGGGGGAGGACTGGTGTATTTCTTGGGTTTATTCTTTTTTTCAAAGTCATGTCTTCTTCATTATTTATTAATTTAATGATACATTGAACATGCATCAAAAATCAAAAAAAATCGAAGACCTGCAAGCAACACAGAAAAGCGCTGCTTGAAATGACATCTAATCCATTAAAATTCAAAGGAAATTTAAGAGGGGTCGTTTACCTTCAAAGAACTGTGCGTACCATCACAAAAGGGAGCTTCCTGCGTAGCTTTGCACCCACAAAGGTAAAGAGTCTGGTTGCGTTCAGCCACAAAAGGTCGAGATTTCAAACCTGATCCTTTGTGTTGACCATCGCAAAAGGGTTGATTTTGGCTAAGACCGCACGTGCACCAAAAATAGGTTTTACCGGCCTCAACATTCACTTTATACGGACCTTTTTGGGTGATTTTTGGCAGTTGCATAAGGACACCTCATTTACCTCTCGTGAAAAATCGTGTATCCCATATGTATCGAAGCAACTCCTATAACACAAGGTCACATTTTATTATGAGCAATTCCTTAGAGACTATAGAAATTTTTACGGATGGAGCCTGTAGTGGCAATCCTGGGCCTGGTGGTTGGGGTGTGATTATAAGGCGTCCAGATGGAGAAGAGGAGTATGCTGGGGGTGAAGCTGAGACAACCAATAATAGAATGGAATTGATGGCTGCTATTAAAGCCTTTGAAATCTTAGGAACATCACCGTTTCATTTAGTTTTTCATACGGATAGTAAATATCTAAAAGATGGGATTACCCAATGGCTTCCCAAGTGGAAAGAAAACGGTTGGAAGACTTACAATAATAAACCTGTAAAAAACATTGATTTATGGCAACGGCTTGATGAGCTGTCAGCCCCCCATAAAGTTGAATGGCACTGGGTCAAGGGACACAATGAACATCCAGAAAATGAACGGGCTGATGTGTTAGCAAAGAATGCGATCGTCACGGAAGTGATGAAAGCGACCATGGCTAAGCAAAACGCTTCTTAAGAGGGTTTATCTTGAGGCGTTTTATCTTCTTCTTCTTCTTTTTTTACAGGAGCTTCTTTGTACAAATTCTCTCTAGCAGCCTCTTCAGAGGTTGACTGAGTAAAGTTCACTTGGCGAATTTTCTTTTCCTTGTTAGCGAGGGCCTCAGTTAGAGTTTTGATTTCTTTATCCAAGTCTTCTCTTGCCTGACGGTCTATTTCCTCCTCTCTCAACAAAGACAGAGCTGTCTGTTTTTTGTGAAGTTTGGCCGTCAGTTTTGATGATGCTTTGCCAAGAGAAATAACAGTTTCGAGGCTTTTTAGATGAGCGATATTTGTTTGAATTAAACTTAAAATTTGCGGAATACGATCTTTGTGAGGATGATTCTCTTCTCCCTCAATAGTTGCCTTTAATTCCATCAATTTTTGTGTGCCTATCTGCAATTCTCTAAATTGTCTGGCTTTTACGCGCAGCTCAGCATCAAGGGGACTTTCACCAGCGAAAATAGCTTCCAGAACTTCAGGTTCCAGGACAACTTGAGTTATGTGAATGCTAAGTTGCTGTTGATGATTGCGTTCTTGTTGTTCTTTGGTTATACGTTCACGGCTTTTTCTGCATTCTTCTACAACTCTTAAAGCTTCTTCATCGACAGATGGAAGAGAGTGAATCGAAGGTGAATCTCGACTTTGTGACTCTTCTTTTAAAGTATCTTGATCATATGTGGCGTGAATTTGTTGAGGAATCAATAAGCCCATTAATATAGTTGCTAATACGTAGTTTCTCATTAATTATCTCCGTTGATATTTTAGTTTACTTCTTGTGTTCTGGAGAGACACTCGAAGTAGGCATTGCGCCTGTTACCCCTAAGAGTCGCGCAATTTCCATAACTTCGGCATCACTAGGGTTCCCATCACACTCTTTCAATATAACGTTCATTTTTCTTACATTAGCCATAAGTTGAGTCGGATCAAAAGGAAGTTCTTCTGTATTGGAAGGGCGGTCAAGGAAAACGATTATAGGCCCAGACTGCTTGCCTATTCTTTCATCAGGATTTTCTTCTTTCGAAGCGTGAAGAAAGCTCGTCCAACATAAAAGCAGTGTTCCCAATACTATGAAGCGCATGCATCTCTCCCTATTCTTATTCTTTTAAACCAGCTGTTTTTAAAGCTTCTAAAATTTCTTTTTGCTGTAAGAGTTCAGATAGTATAATACCCTGCGGAGCTCTTGGACCAAAGACAATATTAAAAGGAATGCCATAACGATGGTATCGTGCTAAAAAGTGAGCGATATTGGGATCTCGGTTGGTCCAGTCAGCACTCATGACTTCAATTTTGTCTGAGGCAAGTAATTTACGGATCTTTTCAGATTGTAGCACGAGCTTATGGTTGACTTGACAGGTAATGCACCATTTAGCGTGAACATCAACAAAAACGACTTTTCCTGCAGCTACAAATTCAGGGATCTTTTCTTCAGAAAATGGCGTCACATAGGCGTTTATAGTGTCTTCTTCCCATACCTCTGGAAGATCGTCACCAAAAAAAATAATGAAAAAACTAAATAAAATTAAAGCCGTACTTAGAACTGGATTGCGTCGGTACCAAAGATTAATGCAAAGCCCAACTAACAAAAGACTTAAAATGATCGTCGCAAGAAAACTCACTTCTTCGCTCAGGATCCATAAAATCCATAGAACCGTTAAAGCAAGGCCGAAGCCCAATATTCTGGTCATCGTTTGCATCCAAGGTCCGGCCTTGGGTAAGATCAAAAAGCGACTGGGAAGCATCAACCCAATCCAATAAGGAAGAGCAAAACCAACCCCTAGGGTAAAGAACATCAGCAAAATTTCGATTGGCCCTCTGGATAGGCTATAACCAATTGCTGTACCCAAAAATGGTGCAGTACAAGGAGTTGCAAGGAAGGTAGCAAAGATGCCTGAGAAAAAATCACCGGTTAATACTTTTACGTGTGCGTTATGATGTCCTAATAGACTATCAATTTGTTTGTTAAAGGTTAGCGGAAGGTTAATTTCAAAAAACCCCCATAAATTACATGCAAATATTGTCATGACGATGGCCATAAACGTCAGGAAGAGAGGCTCTTGAAAATGCATACCCCATCCCACTTGAATTTCAATTGCCCTCAAAATAATTGCCCCAAGGGCAAAGATAATAAAAGAAACAAGAATACCTGAGAGGGATGACAAAAAGCGCCATCGATAGGAGAATGCGTGCTGATGTCGTGAAATTTTCTTTAACGTCATAATCTTCAATGTTAGGATTGGCAAAACACACGGCATAAAATTTAGAATAACGCCCCCTAAAAAGGCAATTCCTATCATCAGCCATAGATTCATTTCCCCTTCTTCATCGTCAAAAAGAAGAGAGTCGTGTTTACTTCCCTTAAGTGCTTTATTGACTTGAGCGCTGAGATTTAAAGGAGTTGCTTCGCCAGGCGCAAGATAAAGTAAAATGGGTGTTTCAACGGGGATACACGTTGCTTTACAGGCAAGGTATGATAGTGTCCCCTTTAAAAATAAAGGTTCATGAGGGTTTTGGATGGTTATATCGATAGGTAAAATCGTACGTCCTTCATAGATATTAACCTTGAACCCTTCAAAGTTCTCTTTCTTGTAAGGAGGCCAAATAATGGTAGCAGACTTAAAATTCTTACTTTGAGGACTCCAAACAATTTCTGGAGGATAGGTCGAAAAAGAATCCTCTTGCTCGCTGGGGGCGTAGATTTTCCAACCCTTTTTGAGTTGGAAAACAAGGGCGATGCGAATGGTGTTGTCAGACCCTAATCCTGCTGTTGTGGGTTCTAAGGAAACATGACCAGGAGAGTCAGTATTTTTTTCTTGAGCAAAAAGGCTTGTTACCTGTACCGTTAACAAAAAGCTTGCTATAATAAAATATTCGAAAAACTTATAAAAAAAGTTGTTGGTCATGTTTACTATATACCTTGTGTGTTTCAACAATCATACTCTAAAAACAGGTTGTGAATGAATCCGAATTTTCAAAGCAGTAGAAATTTAAGCACGCTCACAGGGCAACTTTTGGTAGCCATGCCGCAGTTGCAAGATCCGCGATTTTCCCATGGCGTAATTTATATTTGTGGTCATGATAATAATGGAGCCATGGGAATTGTTCTTAATAAAGTAATTGATTCTTTGTATCTAAAGGATTTGTTGAAACAAATGGAAGTTGATGACTCTCAAGTAAAAGTAAATTGCCCTATTCATTATGGCGGGCCTGTTGAAATGGGGCGAGGGTTCGTCATTCATTCAACGGATTATCAACACGAAACAAGCGTTAAAGTTTCTCCAACAACATCACTGACGGCCACGTTAGATTTGCTGAAATTGATCGGTCAAAATGAGGGGCCAAAAGAATATCTCATTGCCTTAGGTTATGCAGGTTGGAGTCCTAAACAACTTGAAGCTGAGCTCCATGATAACAGTTGGCTTATTGTTGAACCTGATAATGGCCTTATTTACGCTGAAGACGCGACGCAAACTTGGCATCGGGCTATCAGAAAACTGGGCATTGATCCAGATCTACTTTCCGCTGATGCAGGTCATGCTTAAAAGATCTATGGGTAAACGTTGATCTTTTTTAGTTAGCGAAAAAACTATATTGCTATTTTTTGCTTCAAGGAATCTTTTCCAAGACGTGTTTGAATACAATCATAAGATTCAACGTTTTGGATAGGACCAAGGGCTGCAAAAGTCGGCTTATTGGCGAAAATGCTACGGGCTAAAGCGGCCGCATTTTGCACATTGACGGCTTCAATACGATCAATAATTTCAGCAATGGCGAGCGGTCTCCCATAAACTGTCATCTGATTCGCCAGTTGTTCTGATCGTGCAGAGGTGCTCTCAAGAGCCATCATCAGTCCTGCTTTTAATTGCACTTTAGCGCGTTGCACTTCTTCTTCTTTAAGAGAATCTGGTAAACGATTAATTTCATCGATGACAACGGGGATAAGCTCTTTTACTTCATTGGCCCCAGTACCTGCATAAACTCCGAAAAGGCCAGCGTCACTATAAGAGGATGCAAAAGCGCAAATAGAATAAACGAGGCCACGTTTTTCGCGCACTTCCTGAAATAAGCGCGATGACATGCCACCACCAAAAAGAGTGCTGAGAACAGCCGCTGTATAATAATCATGACCTCCTAAGGCAACGCCCGGAAACCCAAGAACGACATGCACTTGTTCAAGTTCTCTGGCTTGACGAAAATCATTCCCTACGTACTTGGCAGGTGCTACTTCAACGATTGATTCATGGGGAAGATGCTGAAACTTCTCTTCGGCCATGGCAACAAGGGCATCATGATCCACTTTTCCTGCAGCAACTAATGTCATGCGTGAGGCTGCATAGGCATGCTGCATATAATCTTTAATGGTCTCGCGCGTTAAGCTATTAACGACCTCAATAGATCCTAGAATAGGACGCCCAAGGGGTTGATCAGGAAAAGCTGTTCCTTGAAAATAGTCAAAGATGATATCGTCTGGGGTATCATAGGTTTGACCAATTTCCTGCAGAATGACGGCACGTTCACGTTCGAGCTCATCGGAATTAAAAACTGAAAATTGCAAAATATCGGCGAGGGTATCGACAGCTGTTGGCAGATTCTCAGCCAAAATACGGGCATAATAAGCGGTCGATTCACGGGAAGTATAGGCGTTTAAGTGTCCACCTAAAGATTCAATACGCTCTGCAATTTGTTTGGCAGAATGTTTGGTTGTGCCTTTAAAAGCCATGTGTTCGAGAAAATGTGAGATGCCATTTATTTCAGTCTTTTCGTTACGTGTTCCCACGTTCACCCATACACCAATAGCGGCAGTCTCCACACTATCCAGTGTGTCTGTCACAATCTTTAAGCCGTTGGCCAATGTTGAGATGCGCGTTGTCATAAAACCCCTTAAAATTTAAGCTCGATGGGTGTAACGCATTTTCTTGAATATGTAAACACCATAAATAATCAGCAAAATAATCGAGAGGCTATACCAAGTTATCGCATAGGAAAGATGAAGGTTTCGTAAAGAAAAAGAACCGTTTGAAATTTTTGGATAATATCCATTTTCATTTTGTCCTATCTGGATAAGATAAATTGGCAACACATTCTTTAAATATTTCTTCTCAGCAATTTCAGAAGGACTAATCCAATAGAGATGATTTTGATCATACTGATTTGACGGCGTAAACATACTCGGTTTTTCTGGAAGGCGCACAAGACCTTTTAGGGAAACTTCACCTAAGGGTCTTTCAATAGCAGGATGTTCGTGAAGGGGGACCCATCCACGATCAATCATCAAGAGACTCCCAGATTTTGTTTCAAAGGGTGTAACCAGGTGGTAGCCAATTTGTCCTTGATAGAGGCGACTCTGGAGGTGCATTTCATAGGCGTGTAAAAAATGGCCTTTAAGCTCAACAACGCGAAAGACTAATGTGCTTGAAGTAAGTTTTTCCATGTCTTGAGCATTTAAAGAGGGAAGTTTAGCCCTTTCAGAGATCTCTTTTACCAAAGCTTCTTTCCAGGTGAGACGTTTGATTTGCCATGTGCCTAGAGAAAAAAGAATACAAAACCCTACGACGGTCATCAGAGTTGGGATTTTTTGAGATCTGAGCAGGCTTAAAAACTTAAGCACTCCCCCACCAATAAATGCTGATAAACAAAAACAGCCAAACAACGTCTACAAAATGCCAATACCAGGCAGCTGCTTCAAAACCAAAATGATCATCTGGTTTAAAATGACCCAGTCTCATGCGGAACCAGCAGACAACTAAAAAAATCGCTCCGACAAAAACGTGAAATCCGTGAAATCCCGTAGCCATATAAAAAGTTGAAGGATAAATGCCACCTTTAAAAGCAAAGGTTGCGTGACTATATTCATAGGCCTGCACACCAAGGAAGATAAACCCCAACAGAAAAGTGAAGCACAATTGTTTTAGCGCCATGGCACGATCATTTTCTAAAAGAGAATGATGGGCCCAAGTGATTGTTGTGCCCGAAAGGAGCAACAAGAGAGTATTGAGGTAAGGCAAATCAAAGGGATCGAGAGTCTCAATGTTCTTAGGAGGCCAAATATTGCCAACGGCCTCTTTTGGAAAGAGGCTGGCGTCAAAATATGCCCAGAAAAACGCTACAAAGAACATCACTTCAGATAAAATAAACAAAGCCATGCCATAGCGAAAGCCTTTTTGCACTACCTTGTTATGTTCAGTTTTAGACTCCTTAATAACATCACGCCACCAACCCAGAAGCGTGATGACGAATAAAATGAGTCCTCCAATAAGAACAATAGGACCAGATTTGTGCATAAACAAAACGCCGCCAAACGTAAGCATAAATGCAGCTAACGCACCTACAAATGGCCACGGACTGGGGTCTACAAGATGGTATGGATGTTTCTTAACCTCGGCCATAATACCTCCCGACTATGATTATTTTTGCTTTTTCTCTTCGGCATCCTTTGACCACAGACAAGAAATGCCCATGAGGGGGGCGCCTGGAATGTGTTTAGGATGGTTTATCTTATCCCAATAAGCAATATAATACTTATTTTGATGGAATAAGGGTACTACATAATATCCCCAGACAAGAACACGATCGAGAGCCTGAGCATAAGTCACTAAATCTTCACGCGTTTTTGCTTCGACCAAACGTTTCGCTAATTCATCGATAACGGGATCTTTTGCGCCAGCATAGTTTCTACTAGCAGGGGTATCAGCAGCAACCGAATTCCAATAGAGTTTTTGCTCATTGCCGGGGGAAAGGCTATGTCCCCAAAAGTGAATGATCATATCAAAATCGAAATTTAGACGACGATTTTCAAATTGCGCTGGGTCAACAACACGGATATTGGCCGTAATGCCTAGTAGCTTTAAGTTGCGCGCATAGGCTTGAGCAGTTTTTGTATCATCCTTGCTGTAAAGTAAGATCTCAAACACGAAAGGTTTGCCAGTTGCGGCATTAACCAACTTATTATTTTTAAAGACCCACCCGGCGTTTTTTAAAAGTTCACGGGCAATTTTTAAATTTTCGCGATTTTTACCACTGGCATCGGTTTGAGGGCAGTTAAATTCTTGCACAAACAATTCAGAGGGTAGCTTATCTTTAAATTCATTAAGAATTTTTAGCTCTTGATCTTTAGGGGTGGCTGTATTGGCAAGCTCGGTATTGTCGAAAAAGCTTCGCGTGCGCGTATAAGCATTGTGTAAAAGGTTTTTGTTCAACCACTCAAAATCAAAAGCATAAAAAAGAGCTTTGCGCACAGTGCGATCGGCAAAATAGGGTTTACGTGTATTAAAGACAAAAGCTTTCATCCCTACGGGCTGTTTATGTTCAAGCTCAAGCTTTTTGACTTTCCCCTCTTTAACAGCTTTAAAATCATAGCCAGTGACCCAAAGAGGGTAGTCAGATTCCGCACGAAAATCATAGTTTCCTGCTTTGAAGGCTTCAAACGCAACACGACTATCCAAATAAAAGTCATAACGAATCGTGTCGAAATTAAAGAGCCCCTTATTAACTGTTAGGTCTTTGCCCCAATAATCAGGGCGACGTTCATAGATAATATATTTACCTAGAGACATTTCTTTGACGCGATAGGGTCCGCTACCGATCACTGGATCCCAGAGATTCTTTTCAAAATCACCTTTTTCAATAATATGTTTAGGTAAGATATTCATCATGCCTATCACAATGGGAAGCTCAGCGTCGTATGTTCCGTCAGCGTCTTTTTTAAACGTAAATTTAACCGAATGAGTGCTCAGCTTTTCTGATTTTTCAACCCGCTGATAAAGGGATCTCAAATTAAATCGTCCCTTATCTCTTTGAATAGCGTGAGAAAATATAACGTCATCTGCCGTTAGAGGCGTGCCGTCAGACCACTTTGCTTCAGGACGTAAATGAAAAATAATCCATGAGCGATCAGGGGCGACTTCAATGCTTTCTGCAATTAAACCATATTGGGTTAATGGCTCATCAGGAGAGCGTTTCATCAAAGGCTCAAAGATCAATTTTTCACTGTACAGACTAATACCTGCTGGAGGCGTGCCCTTATTGATGTAAGGATTGGTACTATCAAAGGTGCCAATAACGGCGAGTTTTAGATTTCCACCTTTAGGGGCATTAGGATTGACACCATCAAAGCAGTTAAAATCCTTAGGATATTTTGGTTCTCCGTGCATGGCCAAACCGTGTTTTTTTTCGGCCTGAGCAGGGTGAAAAGCAAGTGTTATAATCAATGACGCTACAAAGCCAAAGAAAACTTTTTTTAACATAGGAATACTCTTAAAATAATTAAACCTGGGTGCCACCAACTGTCATGTTTGCGATTTTTGTTGTAGGCATGCCAACACCAACGGGAATCATTTGTCCATCCTTACCACACATTCCTGTGCCCGTATCAAGTTGTGAGTCGTTGCCAATCATTGATATTTTAGTCAATGCATTGGGGCCATTGCCAATTAATGTAGCGCCTTTTACTGGATGTGTGATTTTTCCATTTTCTACTAAATAAGCTTCTGTTGCAGAAAAAACAAATTGACCGTTGGTGATATCAACTTGGCCTCCTGAAAAGTTCGCCGCATAGAGTCCTTTTTTGGTTGATTTGATAATCTCTTCAGGGGATCGATCTCCGGACACCATAAAAGTATTCGTCATTCTTGGCATGGGTTCATGGGCATAACTTTCACGACGGCCATTTCCCGTTGACTGTGTTTTCATAAGACGTGCATTAAGACGATCCTGCATATAACCAGTTAAGACCCCATCTTCGATAAGAACATTGCGTTGAGTCGGAGTTCCTTCATCATCAAATGTAAGAGAACCTCTGCAATCGGGAATGGTGCCATCATCGACAACGGTGACACCTTTTGCAGCTACTTTTTTCCCCATTAATTCAGCAAAAGCAGAAGTTTTTTTTCTATTAAAATCACCTTCGAGCCCATGACCAACAGCCTCATGGAGTAAAACTCCAGGCCATCCATGGGCAAGAATAACTTCCATTTCACCGGCTGGGGCTTGGACAGCATCAAGGTTAACCAAAGCTTGTCTCACGGCGTCTTCGGCCGCATGTTCCCAAGAGTTTCCTTTTAAGAGGACATCATAATTATAACGACCACCACATCCATAATAACCACTTTCTTGTCGATCCCCCTTTTTAGCAAAGGCTTGAATTGCCAGTCTTACTAAAGGTCTTATGTCTGCAACGTAATGACCATCTTGACGCATGATCCCAACGACTTTCCAATTCGCGCTGAGTCCTATCGTCACGTTTTGTATACATTTATCTAAGTGCCTGGTATAGGCATCAATCTCTTTTAATAAATTTATTTTGTCATTAAAGCTCATACTCTCAAGAGGATTGTCAGGTCGATAAAGAACTTTTTGAGCAGCCATAGGAATTTGTGATTTTCCTCCTTTGGCTGAAACTGCCGTTCGTGCAATATCAGAGGCGGATTTTAAGTTAGCGGAGTTAATTTCATTTCCATAACCATAACCAACGGTTTCACCGGAAACAGCTCTAAGACCAAATCCTTGCTCTGTATCGGAGCTTGCTTTTTTTAAAATGCCATCTTCAAAAAACATACTTTCAGATTGAGAATATTCTAAATAAAGCTCTCCATCGTCAGCGCTTTCTAATGTGTTGTTTACAATATTCTCAGCGTCGGACTTATCGAGGTCTTGAAAAAATAATTTCTCAGAAATATTGATTGATGACATTGCTTGATCTCATGATTAATAATGACTGACATCATCTTTAGCCTTAATTCCTTCATTTGAGAATACTTTTTTTATCAAATATTTTGGAGAGGGCTTTGTCATTGTGCTTTCTATCGTACTTATTATAATAAGTTTTTATGACTAAAAAGTTAGATAGCTCAGAAAAACTGCTTTCCTTAGGGATTTTTATAGCCTATGGCATGATTTTAATCATGATCCTCATAGGAGGAGCAACGCGTCTTACTGGCTCAGGGTTATCCATTGTTGAATGGCGATTAATTTCGGGTATTTTTCCTCCTTTAAGTAAAGCTGCATGGCAACATACTTTTGAGCTTTACCAAAAAACACCTGAATTTCTCAAAGTAAATTCATGGATGGATTTGGAGTCTTTTAAAAACATTTTTTGGTTAGAATACATTCACCGTCTATGGGGAAGGGCTTTAGGTCTATTTTCTCTGATGCTTTTATTTTATGGTTACAGCATCTCAAGTTTACGTCAACGATATCTAAAGCCTCTGTTGATTTTAGTGGGAGCGATTGCTAGCCAGGGTATTCTTGGTTGGATTATGGTTAAAAGCGGCTTAATCGATGATCCTCATGTGAGCGCTTATCGGCTATGCGTGCACTTTTTGCTCGGCGCTTTTTTGCTTTATTACACGCTTGCACTCGCCTTTAAAGTAAAAGGGAATACTTTGCAAAAAAGACGGCTCTATTACAGTGTTTTAGGACTTTTATGTTTAACATTAGCCTATGGAGCCTTTGTTGCTGGTCTCAAGGCGGGCCTTCTATACAACACTTTCCCTCTCATGGATGGGCGTGTTTTGCCAGAAGGATTTTGGAGTCTTCACCCTTTCTATCGTAATTTTTTCGAAAACCATGGTGTTGTTCAATTTATTCATAGAATGTTGGCTTTTAGCGTCTTAGGTTTAATCGCTTTTTATGTGATATTGAATCGTAAAGAAAGTAAGTGGGTATGGGGTCTTGGCGGTATGGTGATGGTACAAATTATCCTAGGTGTTTTGACCTTGCTTTACCAAGTTCCTTCAGGGTTAGCTTTGGCTCATCAAGGGAGTGCCCTTATCCTCTTGTCACTCATGATTGTTACACGACTCTCCGCTAAAAATGGCGTGTTGAGAGAAAGTCGATGATTCTTATTTTAGGGTGTCAGTAATGAATAATCATAGAGCACTCTTACAGTTTGCGCTTTACAATAAAACGAAGCCTAAACGCTAGAACTGCAGTATTTTCTTGTCATGGAACCTTAAATCTGTATAGTTCAAGGGATAGAAATAACCAGGGAGAGTTTAGTGAAAATTATTTTAATTCCCCTTTTGGAACTCATCAGCATGGTCATCCACCTTTACATATGGGCGGTGATTAGTTCTGTGATTCTGAGCTGGTTAATTGTATTTAATGTGGTGAATACTCACAATCGCTTTATCTCAATGGTTTCTGAAGCGCTTTATCGGCTAACAGAGCCTGTTTTATCATTAATTCGACGGATGCTACCTAACCTTGGAGGGCTCGACTTCTCACCTTTAATTCTTATTTTGGCTTTGTATTCATTGCAGAGAATGGTTGATCTTCTTACCTTAAGAGTCATGAGTTTTTAATCCCATAGTTGTTATTTAGAGGTGAAGATGCCTAGTCAACTGTTGGACGGTAAAGAAAATGCCGCCCGAATCAAAAGAAAATTACATAATCATGTCGACTCTTTGCAGAAAAAATATGGCCTTGTCCCATGTCTTGCAGTTATTCGTGTAGGTGAAAATCCAGCGAGTAAACTTTATGTGACTTCAAAATGTCGCCAGTCTGAAGAAATGGGGATGCAAGCGAAAGAACATCATCTTCCCGAAAACGCCCATCGTGAAGAGGTTATTGAGCTTATTCATCGTCTCAACGCTAATAAAAATGTACATGGCATCCTCGTACAACTTCCTCTACCGGATCATCTGAACCCTTTAGATATCTGCGAAGCAATCGATTTAGAGAAGGATGTAGATGGTTTGCATCCCTATAATTTGGGAAGGCTTGCACAAGGTAACCCTTATATTACTCCCTGCACACCTAAGGGATGTATGATGTTTATTAAAGACTATTACAAATCATTAAAAGGTCTTAAAGCGGTCATCATCGGCTGTTCAAATCTAGTGGGGAAGCCTTTAGGGCTGTTGTTGTTGAACGAAGATTGTACCGTTACCTATGTTCATCGTGAAACGAAAAATATTGAAGAAGAGTGTGTCAGCGCCGATATTCTTGTAGCCGCTGCAGGATCACCCAAATTAGTTAAGAAAAACTGGGTTAAGCCAGGAGCTTTGGTGATTGATGTGGGGATTAATTATTTGGTTCATCCAGATGGGACGTCTGATGTTGTGGGAGATGTTGACTTTAACGTGGTGAAAGACATAGCAGGGGCCATTACTCCTGTGCCAGGAGGTGTGGGACCTATGACCGTTGCGTGCCTTTTGCAGAATACAGTGGAAGTTGCTTTACGCCAAATGGGATTGGAAAAAGAATTTTCTAAAAATTAAGCAGTGCGTTATTGTCTTGTTTACTGAATCAATTCATCGTCTTCTCTTTGTAAGAAATCTTGATAATGAAAGGCAATTCGAGGTAGTATTAAAAATACTTACTTTCTAGGAGCTTTATCTATTCTTATTTTGCGACAATTTTTGAAGCATTTTATTAAAGCCGCTGCTTTCCTAAGCGTTTTGGTGGCGCTTATGTTGGGAGGGCTTTACTGGTATCTGACTTCTTCCCCTTTGATACTTAATTCATATGCTTCAGCTATTGAGCGAGAATTTGAGAAACTAGCGCCAGGGTTAGAAATGCATTTTGCTAACGCTACTCTGGAATGGCCAAAATTCTTTAAACCTCTAAGGATTCGTTTAAAAGAGCTTAAGGTTTACAAAAAGGGTGATCAAAAGGCGCTCGCTGCTGAAATCCCTGAAATGCAGTTGAAATTTAATCTATTTCATATTCTAGAGGGGCGTCTTTGGCCTTCAGTGATGCAAATTCATAGGCCTGAACTCAATATGACTTATGCGCCAGATCAGGAATCCTCCTTTCTTTTTGCAAGCACATCTAAAGAGGAATTCATTGGAAATTTACTTGATCAATTTGTGAATCACGCTGATTTTGCAAGTTTTCTCAAGAAAATAGAGATTATTGAGGGGCGTGTGATTGTGGAGAATCTCCCAGAAGAATTCCACTTTTGGCAGAAACAAACAGTGAACTTAGGACTTGCGCGTGGTCGTCATGGCTACGAAGGACATGTGGAAATTAAGGGGGAAGATTTAAGCATTAGTGGGATGATGCACTTTTCTCCAAAGGAAGGTCGTTGGAAAGCAGAGCTCAGTTTTTCCCAATTACCTGTCGCTAATTTCATCTCTCTCCTATCGAACAATTATAAAGATAAACTCACGGGACTTACGCTTCTTTTGTCGGGTACGGGTGACCTTACATATTCAAAGAAAGAGGGATTGGAAAATTTCCAATTATCTGTTGAAAGCACTTCTGGACAATGGGATAACCTCAAAATTTTCGAAGGCCCTTTACCGATTGATGCTTTTAGGTTTGCTGGGGAATTCTCGAACCATCAAATTCGCATCAATACTTTGACTTTTACTTCAAAAGAAGCACAAGGTCATCTTGAAGGAAAGATCGATTTAAACAGAGAAAATAAAACGGCTCATGTTGATGTGATAGGGGGAGTAGAAAATGTCCCTATTGATGATCTAAAATTTTTGTGGCCCAAGGGCTTGGCCGAAGTGCCAAGAGATTGGGTAACGAACAATATTAAGAAAGCAAAGGTTCCTGCGGCCACGCTTGTTTTAAAATCCGATGTGCATTATGGCGATGATCAAATCAAGGTAGATATTAAAGATTTACATGGTGAAATTGACATATTGAATGCACGTGTTCGGTATCTTGAAAAAATGCCTATGGTTGAAGGAGTGAATGGTAAAGCTTGGTATGATGATAAGACTTTTCGGATTGTTGTGACCAGTGGCACAACCTTTAAACAGAACATTAAAAATGGTGAAATTCTGATTACCGATTTAGATGTTAAGGACCAGAACATTACGATCGATCTAGATGTTATGGGACCTTTTTCTGAGGCCTTACAACTTCTTGATCATGAGCCTATGGGCTATGCGAAAAGTTTAGGTCTCTTGCCTGCTCATTGCAGTGGTGAGGGAACTACTAAATTACATCTGGCTTTTCCCTTGGAAAGGAAAACGACTTTTAAAGAGTTGAAAATTGAATCCGAGAGTCGTTTAACGAGCGTTGGGTTGCTTAATCCTATTTCGCAAGTGCCTGCAACGTTACAAGAAGGAGAGTTTCTCTTAAAAGTCAATAATGACAAATTGAGTGCTGAAGGTAAGGCATTGATTAATAGATTGCCCGCTAAAATTACTTGGCAGAAGAATTTTGATGAAGCGTTGGAGATAGAAAACACTTTGACGGTTGAGTCTTCCATTGATTCTTTTGGGCTTGCGAAGCTCGGATTCTTATTGGAGGATAATCTGAAAGGGCAGGCTCCCTTGACTTTGCAATATCAATCTAAAGGAGAAAAAGCACATCTGAGTTTTAAATGTAATCTAGAGCCCGTTGATCTATTTATTCTGGGGATTGAAAAAACAAGAGGATTGCCAGGTGAATTTAAGGCGAAGATTGATTTTGAAAATGGCAAGCCAAGATATTTTAAAGACCTGTCACTCACTGCTAAAGATCTCTTAAATGTGGTTGCATCTGGTTCATTTGATAAGTCAGGTAAGGGATTTGAAACTGTTGACTTTGCGTCGTTTAAATTAGGTAAAACAGAAGGAAAATTGCATTTAAAAAGAAACAAAATGGGTGTTGAAACAGTTTATTTCGATGGGCTTGTGTTTGATCTTGAACCCATTCTTGAATATCTTGAAAAATCTTCTCAAACAACTTTCGATAGGCCTGTAGATATTCGTTTACGTGCAGATCAGCTCTATATGGGGCCCCATCGTTTGTTTCATAACTCTTCTATCTATCTTGGCTATAGCCAAGATAAGATTCGCCATTTAGAGGGGGATCTTTATCTTTCTGCGCAAGCAGGAAATAGACTCGTAAAAATACGTCTTAAATCGAATAATGACCACCAACGCTCCTTTGAACTCTCAACAAATCATGCTGGGAATTTTATGTCTATTATGGATTGGTCTGAGAATGTTAGGGGTGGGGTGCTAAAAATTAAGGCGAGTCATGATGGACCTACAACAGAACCTTGGCAGGGGACTATAAAGCTGAAAGATTTTGCTCTTATAAAGGCTCCACTTTTAGGAAAGCTTTTGACGCTTGCATTTCCAACAGGGTTTATGGAGCTTTTCTCGGATGACGGTTTGCGGTTTAATCTGTTTAATGCCAATTTTCAATATACTCCTGAGAAATTACTTATAAAGGATGGAAGAGCTGCTGGAACTTCTCTTGGTATTAGTGTGTCTGGCCTTATTTATCCAAAGCAAGGCAAGCTTGCGTTACAAGGCAATTTAATTCCAGCTTACTTTTTGAATACGTTGTTAAATAAAATACCTTTGTTGGGAGAACTCTTAACAGGTGGCAAAAACGAAGGACTATTTGCTGTGAGCTATAGTATGAGTGGGGATATGGTGAAGCCTAAAATATCAGTGAATCCGTTATCTGTTCTCACACCAGGTATTATTCGTAAAATATTTTCTACAGAAGATGAGGATCCTCAAGAGCTTCAGTCTTCTCGCAAATAACAGCTCAGCTCATTTTTTAAGAGATCAATAAGTCAGGGCGATCCGTTGTAATTGAGTCTACTTTCAAACCAATAAGTCTTTCCATTTCGTTCTCAGCATTTGGTGTCCAGACATTGACGTGGAGATTTAAATCATGGGCTTTATGCACTAAGTCTGCCGTTAAATTTTTGTAGTGAGTGGACCAAGCCCATCCCCCATCTTTTTTAATCAGCGGAAGAAAATCATTTAATGGATGCATTTGGTCATCCACAGCAAAAATGAGAGGGATATTAGGATTGATGCGACCGAGATGCTTAAGGGTTGACCATTCAAAACACAAAACACGAACTTTGTCTTCTGTTCCTGTTTCTTCGATATCCTTGAGGATAGCTTTTAAAAAGGTATCATCTTTAAATTCTTTTGTTTTCATTTCCAAAAAAATTTCACAATGCGGAGCATGGGCCTTTATATAAGTGAGCACTGTATAAAGACTGGGAATAGGTTCTGCAGGATCCGTCTTTAACAAAAAATCATGAACTTCAGCAAATGTAAGATTTTCTATTGGAAAACTTTGATGAGTAAAGGATCTACCGTCCTTACGGTACGTCAAGTCAGGGTTAATTGTAAAGTCATGATAAACAATGACGCGGTTGTCCTTCGTCAGATGGACATCAAATTCTATGCCGTCAATGGGAAGAGAAAGTGCATTTCTAAAGGCGGACATTGAGTTTTCTAATCGTAGTCCTGCGCCTCCTCGATGGGCAATTATTTTGAAGGGGTTTTGTAAGGTCATGGGGAAGATTTTTCAAATTCTAAAAGCTTTTTTTTGAGTGATGGTCCCCAGGCATAGCCACCTATTCCTCCATCCTGACTAATAATGCGATGACAAGGAATAATCAGGCTAATGGGATTTTTCCCAACCGCTTGCCCAACTGCGCGAGCGGCTTTAGGATTACCGATGATAATAGCAATATCTTGGTAACTTGCTGTATTTCCCCAAGAAACATCTAAGAGGGCCTGCCAAACGGAATGCTGAAAAGCTGTTCCGTTTACTGTAAAAGACACAGGCGTAGACATTTGTGTTTTTTCATAGAGTGCTAAGAGTGCTTCGTATTGGGAGTGTGTTTTCGCATCATCTCGGGGAAAAGCGTTTTGATATTCACGAGGTTCGCCAAAGCCAAAACCATAAATGTTTGCCTCATCCGTAACTATATAGCTTTTTCCAAAGGATGAGGTATGAAGCCCCCAGATGAGATTTCTAGGGGTCTGCGCTTTTGTAAGCCATGTGAATTTTGCTTGCGTCATAAGAGAATCATAAGCATATCTTATTAAGAAAGCCAATTGTTAAAGGGGAAAAGACAAGCTAGAATCATAAAAATTATTCATTGGAGGCATCCTTGAAAAAGCTCGTTTACGGTATTTTTGGTCTTTTATTTTTCGTCATTTGTGGTGTTTTAATTTTACCATTTTTAATTGATCTTAATAATTACAAAGATGATATTTCAGCTCAGGCTCAAAAATATATTGGACGAGAGGTAACAGTTGATGGCGATATTCGTTTGGCACTATTTCCAACGCCAGGGATTAAAGTAAGTAAAATTCGCTTAGCGAACCTTGATCATGCGCATCATCCCGATATGGTGGTTCTTGACAAGCTTGAACTTAATGTAGATTTGATGCGTCTCTTAAAAGGAGTTATTGAAGTCACAAAAGTTCAACTTGAAGGGGCAAAAGTCTATTTAGAAAAACTTCCCGACGGGCATGGAAATTGGGAATTTT
The DNA here is from genome assembly GCF_002117145.1 of Candidatus Nucleicultrix amoebiphila FS5. Lineage (NCBI taxonomy): Bacteria > Pseudomonadati > Pseudomonadota > Alphaproteobacteria > Holosporales > Nucleicultricaceae (SeqCode) > Nucleicultrix (SeqCode) > Nucleicultrix amoebiphila (SeqCode). The sequence continues at coordinate 1,469,804 of NZ_CP008743.1, forward strand.
CTCTTAACTTAGATGGCGCTCCTGAATCGGAACAGGTGACGGAAGAAAAAAAACCAGTGTTAGTGTCGTCTCCACAGATTCAAATTAACGTTATTAAAGTAGCAAATGCCACGATAGAATACCAACAAGATGACCAGAAATACTCATTTGAAGACGTTGATGTGGGTATTAAAATGTCAGAAAAAGATAATCGTTTAAATGTTGATGGCAGCGGTCTCTATTTGAAAAAGCACTTTCGCTTTGAAGGAGAAGTTCAAAAGACGGATATGCCGGCACCTTTCAAAATTGCTTTTTCTGCTTTAGGAAGTTCTCTAAGCGCAGAGGGAAAAGCTGATATCGCCTCTCAATCTGCTCAAGGAACGCTTGAATTGAAGGTGAGTCCTGGGAAAGTTTTTGATTCTATAAACATTAATCTTCCTTCAGCAGTCCAATCCTTTGCAAAAGATAAGGTTGAGATTAAAGGTGGGTTTTCAGTGTCACCAAAGTTAGTGTCGATAGATAATTTTACGGCCCAATTGGACACTCTGAAACTTGAAGGTGATGCAGAAGTTGATCTGACCAAGTTTGTCACAAGTCTGCGTTTAAAAAAACTGCCTGGTGATGGACACGTTGAAGTAACGATGAACCAATCAAAAGATGGTTGGAATGGGACTCTGGGGATGTCCACCAATCATTTGGAAGCCTTAATGAAACCATTTATTGGTGACTTGCCTCAAGATCTTCTGAAAGGCACTGTGCAAGATCCTAAAAAGTTTTTTGAAACTTTTTTCCGTAAAATGAACTTAGCGGCACAAATCACTTTAAAGCCAGAGATCATATCTGTGCAAAATTTGCTCGTCGCTTTCCCTCAAACAAAAATTGAAGGAACGATCTCAAGTAGCTATCACGGAAATAATGTGATGCGCTATGATTTGCAAATCTCAAATGTTTTGCCTCTCTTAGCATTAGCAGGTCTTAATTTAAAAGAAAGCCCTGGCATCGTTAAAATTAAAGGGGAAACCAACATGTCCTTGGATGGTTTACCGAGTGCTTTGAAAATTCATTTTGATAACGCGGATGTTGGTCTGCATGGTGGCTTAACGGGGTCTAAATTTGAGCTCACCCTACAACATCCAAATGCCACGAACTTGTTAGGAATGTTTGCGCATAAACCTGATTATAATTTAGGGAGCTTAAAACTTGAGACCACGGTGCACAAGAGTGATCATAAAATATCTCTTGCACCGTTAGATGGAAGCATTGGACTTGGTGGTACTCCTTGTCGTTTTAATGGAGAAGTAAGTTTAACGGAAGCGGGTGCTAAAAAGGTTGTGAATGCCAATCTTAAAACTGGGATCATTGACATTGGTGCGCTTATGGGGAAGAGCAAAAGCACAGTTCAGCGAGTTTCTTCACGTCATCATGGTGGTAAAGAAAGTGCAGAAAAACCCGTTTCTAGCGGAGGAGTTCCTTGGTCTTCGGAGCCTATTGATTTTGAAGGATTAAAAGCGACGGATATAAACGTTACGCTTAAAGCCGATGGCATAAGACATGAAGATATTACTTTAGATCAAACGCATTTAGAAGCACGGGTGTTTAATGGAAATGTTGATCTCATCCAGCTGTCAGGAAAAGTTTTCGGAGGTGTTTTGACGGCGAATGGAAAACTAAACCCTGAAAATTCGACGTTTAAAGCGAATTTAAAGGATGCTCAACTACAAAGATTGGCTGCCAATACTGGTCAGGTCAAAGTAATAAAGGGACGCGCAAATTTAGATTTGGATTTTGTTTCAAAAGGAAAAAGTACCTTGGCTTTAGCGTCAAATCTTAATGGTTTGGCAAAGTTTCATGCTGTTGATGGTGTGATTCAGGGCTTTGATCTGGATTCAGTGGCGAATTTAGTCAGTAATTTAAATGGGATTCAATTGCTATCAGGCATTGCAAAAATGGTTGAGGGAGGTGAAACCCGCTTTGCTAATTTCGAATCGACTGTTGCGTTTGCACGTGGAATTGGGACCTTTACACAACTATCACTGAAAACAAAAGGGGCGGAACTATCTGGCGCAGGCCAAATTAATTTGCCTAAATATTATTTGGATATGATGGTGAGAATTGGTGTCTTGGCACGTCCTGATTATCCACCACTGAAGGTGCGGTTCTCAGGTCCTATTGATAATCCTGAACGTAGTGTGGATCTGGGAGAGCTTAGGGACTATCTTTTAAAGAATATTTTTAAAAGCCTGACGCAAGGTGGAAATCCGCTGAAAAACCTTTTAGATGGTTTCGTTCAGCCTCAGCAACCGACTCAACAGACAACGCCCCAACAATCTCAGCCAACGCAACAACAACCTTCTTTAGAAAAAGCTCTTGAGAAGCCTCAAGACGTCATAAAAGACGTTTTAAAAGGCTTATTCTAGAATGAAGATTGGTATGCTCTATAAATGGAGATTTGCTTTTATAGGGCTTCTTTTTTCAACCAGCGTACATGCTGGCGCCAGTCCTTTGCCAGGCCATGAGCTATCTTTGTTTTGGGTTTTACCTTTTGTTGGCGTGTTGCTTTCTCTTGCTCTGATGCCCATTCTTTTTTCATCTTTTTGGCATCACCATTATGGTAAAATTGTTTTTCTTTGGACATTAGCGATTCTTATGTCGATTTTGATTTTTTTTGGATTCGACATTTTACTCGCTGAGGTTAGTGCTACATTTTTTCATCATTATTTTCCTTTTATTACGATCATCACAACCTTGTACATCATTGCAGGGGGAATACATGTGAATGTTCGAGGGCCTTCAAAGCCATTGATGAATACAGGGTTTTTGGCAATCGCAACTATGACTGCAAGTTTTATTGGGACAACAGGTGCAGCAGTACTTTTTATTCGTCCTCTTTTAAACTTGAATAAAAATCGTCACTATAAACGTCATACGCTTATTTTTTACATCTTTTTGGTGTGTAATATAGGCGGATGTTTAACAGCTTTGGGTGATCCGCCTCTCTTCCTTGGATACCTTAACGGCATTCCATTTTTCTGGCCTATGACCCATCTTTTCTGGCCTTTTCTCGTGATAACGGTTCCATTACTAAGCGTCTATTTTTTGATTGAATCCTGGTACTTTCGTCGAGAGCCCCTTAAGGTTTTGCCTAAACCCATTGCTGTAAAAGTGGAAGGTTTTTTACATGTGGGCTTACTTTTTTGCGCAATCAGTCTCATTCTTTTGAGTGGTTCCTGGAAATCTGTGATGAGTATTAATTTTTTTCATGTGCTTCTCGAAGCCAATAATTTGGCCAGAGATCTGGGGCTTATTTTTATTGCTTGTCTTTCACTGTATATGCAAAAAAAACATCCTCTTGAAGGTGTGATTTTTTCGTGGGGGCCCATTGTCGAAGTCGCTAAAATTTTCGCGGCGATATTTATTACAGCTTCTCCCGTAATTGCAATTCTACATGCAGGAGGAGAAGGAGAGCTACGTGGTATTATCCATATGGTTAATAATAACGGAATTCCTGATCCCAAGATGTATTTTTGGTTGACGGGATTTTTGTCAGCCTTTTTAGATAATGCGCCAACATATCTCATATTTTTTCATATGGCTGGGGGGAAAGCGTCAGAATTTTTGAGTTCCTTACAGTCAACGCTCGTGGCCATATCTGCAGGGTCAGTTTTTATGGGGGCTTTGACCTATATTGGAAATGCACCAAATTTTATGGTTAAAGCAATAGCGGAAGCCAATGAAATACGTATGCCCAGTTTCTTTGGCTATATGGCGTGGTCCCTTATTTTCTTGGGACCACTTTTTATTCTTTTGACTTGGTTGATCTTTTAATTAAGCTTTTTGTAAAGTTTTAGCAACAAACTCCCAGTTGACCAAATGCTTTAAAAAGGTATCCACATAGTCAGGTCGACGATTTTGAAAGTCTAAGTAGTAGGCATGTTCCCAAACATCACACGTTAAAAGAGCGACTTGTCCATGGGCCAAAGGAAGATCTGCATTGCTTGTCTTGGTGATTTTAAGCGCACCTTTGTCGAAGACAAGCCAGGCCCAACCACTGCCAAATTGACTGACGGCCATGTTCTTGAACTGCTCTTGAAACACTTCAAAAGAGCCAAAATCCCGTTCAATAAGTGCCAGAACATCACTCATGGGCTCCCCCCCTCCTGTAGGAGAGAGGCAATTCCAATAAAAAGTATGGTTCCAGACTTGAGCAGCATTATTAAAAATGCCTACACGTTCAGAGTTATTCGCACTTTCTAGAATAACTTCTTCTAAAGATTTTGAAGAAAGAGGTGTGCCCTCTGTTAGTTTATTCAAATTTGTTACATACGCCTGATGATGCTTATCGTAATGGAAATTAAGCGTATTGGCTGAAATATGAGGTTCAAGTGCCGATTTCTCAAAAGGTAAAGGTGGTAATGTGAAAGACATAAGAGCAACTCCCAAAATTATTATGCAAACCCCTGTTATAGCGCTCTAAAATGCTCGAAAAGTCAACAGCGGATTTTAATGCTTTAAGGCAAGCGTTTTCTTGAGAAAAGGGGCAAAGATGAGGAGGAGAAGACTCGCCCCCAACGCTGCCAAAGCAACTTTACCATAGATTCCCCCATAGACAGGGGCACATTCAACAGCGTAGATTTGGCCATTTTCGTCTGGGCTAATAGCCATTAATTTGGCGATAAAACCAGAAATATAATTGCCAAACGAGACGCTCAAAAAATAAAGTCCAATAAAATAGCCCGTATGCCCTTTGGGCGATATTCTCGTGATCGTTGACATGGCAACGGGAGCGATTAGTACTTCTCCTATCGTCATGCATAAAATACCGAACAGAAGCCAAAGAATAGAAACTTTTCCATCGCAATCTGTATTAAAGGCCCCCACGGTAAATAAGCCAAATCCAGCGCTTAAAAATAAAAGCGCGCCAAAGAATTTTGCTGCAATTGAGATGTCTCGTCCACGATAACTTAAAGTTAACCAAAGAGCGGAAATTAATGGACCAATGAGGATAACATAAAGGGGGTTCAAAGACTGAAACCAAGTCGTGGGAATTTGAAATCCCAAATAGGTGCGCTCAATAGAGCGCTCTACGAAAAGATTCATAGAATTTCCCAACTGTTCAAAAAACGCAAAGAAAATGAGATGGAAGAAAACTAAAATAAGAATGACATTAATAAGCTTACGATCAAGAGATGTGCTCTTAAAGGCAATAACGATTGTGTAGGCTGTAATCACTATAGCCGTTAGCATGATCCCTTGGAAAAAGAAATGTTGTTGGGATAAAAGCACCGCGAAAAGAAGGCCAAAGAAAGGGACGCTTAATATTCCCCATAGCTTGGGGTTTTTCTTAAGCCATCTCATAGTCAGCGACTCAGGGCGCACATCGAGGTTAAGGGTTGTCATGCGTTTTTGGGCATAAAATATAAGAATCAGATTCAAGAGCATAACAGTAGCCGCAATAAAGAAAGCATAATGCCAGCCAATTCGATTGCCAATATATCCTGAAACCAATGCAGTCGCTGCTGCTCCTAAATTTGATCCCACGAAAAAAAGCGTGAACCCTGCTTCTCTTTTAAACTCCATTTGATCATAAAGGCGACCCATCATACGCATGAGATTAGGCTTAAATAGTCCGTAACCGATGGCTGTGATGCCCAGTCCAAAATAAAAAGCATTGATATCTTGATAGACCAGAACAAAGCCCCCCACTGTAATACTAATTGCACCAAGCCTCATTAGAAAGCTGTTCTTGAGTAAACGATCCGCCATGATACCGCCAATCATTGGCGTTAAGTATATGAGAGCTACAAAACTACCGTAGATTCCATACACAACATGATCATTAAATTTGAGAGATAGGGACATATAAAGAACGAGAAGCATCCTGACGCCGTAGTGACTGAAGTTCCCCAGGGTCTCGATTGTAAAGAACATCCACAGAAAAGGAGGATGACTATGGTTCCGTTGGGTGTGAGGGATTAGAACCTCCCCTTAGGTGCGTGCAGTGATCATAGCTAAGCGAATGCTTAGACCTATGAGGACGCTGCCCATGAGGCGTTCGAACCAATGCTGTATTTTAGTAAACCATGTGCGTAAAGCACTATTGGAGAAAAAGAGAGCAACGGTTGTATACCAAAGCGTTGCAGTGAGGATGAGGGGAACAGCATACAGAATCTGAACGGAAATTGGCGTTGTAGGACTTACGGTTGCAACAACAATGCTCATGAAACCAAGAGAGGCTTGAGGATTCAAAGTGTCCGTCAAAAAGCCCGAACGAAAAGCTGCAAAAGACGATAATTGATTATGGGGCAAGGCATGACCAATTGAGAGAGGTTTAATTTTTTTCTTACTGTTCTTAAAACAACAAAAGGCCAAATAAATAAGGTGCGCGCACCCCACATACTTCACAATATAGAACAGAGTTGGGTTTTTAGCGAGAAAGAGGCCAAAGCCAAGAAGAACATAACTTTTTTGAATGCAAGAACTGGCGGCAATTCCAAGAGCGGTGAGCACACCAACTTTACGCGTATATACAGCACTGTTGCGTACTGTGACAGCAAAACAGGCGCCAGGACTTAAAACGTTTAGGGCGTTAATCGTGAAAAGGATGACAAATTCAGGCCAGTACTGCATCATTGGAATATTCTTTCTTTAACGCTCCTCTGTATTGAGAGGGGGAAAAAACGTAAAATAATTATAAAGGGTATTTGTATCTTTTATTGAAGAATATCGCAAGGGAGTGAGAAAAAAACTTCAGGCTTTTAGGGAGCCTGAAGTTTTGAAGTGACTGATTTATTTAGTTGGATAGAGTTTCTCAAGGGTCGTCAAAAGACTTTGTTGATCAAGGTTCGATTTCTTTTTATGTAAGGAAGAAACGAACTTCTTTACTTCACCAGGTTGCGCTAAAGAATCTGCCTCTAAAGGATCGAGCCCAAAGGAGGCAAGGAGTACATTAACAATTTCTTTGTAGGTATCAGTTTTCTTGGATTGTTTTGCAATCGCTGCATCTTTGAGTTTTGACATTTTTGCTTTTTCCTCTTCAGCTGCCTCTTTCTCTTCGATCGCAACATCTCTTTCTTCAACAATTTCTTCCAGTGCTTCAGTTTTTTTACCGAGCTCTTCTTTTACCTTAAGAACTTCTTGACGTTTTTCCTCTAATTCTTGAAGTGTTTGTGCATGTGCCTTAGCTTCAGTTGCAAGACGGTGAGTTTCTTTTTTCTCTGCAAGGAGGGCTGCTTTTTGTTGCTCGAGCTCTTCAGAAATTCTTGCAACTTTTTCTTCTTCAGCGGCCTTTTGGTGTTCAAGAGCCTTGAGTTGTTTGGCTTGCGCTTTTAGTTGCGCGTCAAGGGTTTCAGCTTGTTTATGAGCCTGTTTTAGCTCCGCCTCTTTTTGTTCAAAGACCTTAGCGTCTTCCTTTTCTTTAGCGGCAAGACGTTGGGTTTCTTTTTGCTCTGCAAGGAGGGCTGCCTTTTGTTGCTCGAGCTCTTCAGAAATTCTTGCAACTTTTTCTTCTTCGGCTGCTTTTTGGTGTTCAAGAGCCTTGAGTTGTTTGGCTTGCTCTTTCACTTGCGTGTCAAGGGTTTCAGCTTGTTTCAGGGCTTGTTTGAGCTCTGTGTCTTTCTGTTCAAAGGCTCGAGTATCATCCTTTTCTTTAGCGGCAAGACGGTGAGTTTCTTTTTTCTCTGCAAGGAGGGCTGCCTTTTGTTGCTCGAGCTCTTCAGAAATTCTTGCAACTTTTTCTTCTTCGGCTGCTTTTTGGTGTTCGAGAGCCTTGACTTGTTTGGCTTGCGCTTTCAGTTGCGTGTCAAGAGCTTTGTGCTTTTTATCGAGTGCTTCAAATTCTTCCTGGAGTTTGCTCTTTCCTTGCGTGGACGTTTCGAGTGACTTTATAGACAAAGATTGAGCTTCTGTCGTAGATTGGAGCTCTGCATTTTGTTCTTTTAAATGTTCGAGTCCTTGTGTAAGCGTTTCAACTTCTTTTTGAAGTTGTTGTGCCGTTTCAGCTTGTTTTCTGAGAGCAGAGTGCTCTTTTTCTAAAGAAGAAACGCGTTGCTTTTCTTTTTCAATTAAAGACTCTAACGCTTGAATTTTTTTCTCGATACTTTCTTTTTCGGCGCTTATCGATTCAATTTGTTCAGTAAGAGAAAGTTTTTCTGTTTCAGCTTTTTTTAAGGCTTCTGTGGCTTTGATCAGAGCATCAGGATCTGAGATTTGTGGAACGCTTGTTTGGGCAGAAGAGAGTTGCCTTTTGAGAGCCTCAATCTCTGTTTCTTTTTGACGAAGTGTTTCTTTTATTTGTTCATTTTCTTCAACTTTTTGGTCGCGACTACGTTCGAGGGATTTGACACTGCTCGCATGTTTTTTAGCTTCTTCTTTAAGCCTTTCAAGCTCGCTGTTTTTTTGTTGAAGCGTGCGTGAAACGGTCTCTAGCTCCTCTTGTGTTTCTTGTAAAGAAGATTCTAGCTTTTGGGATTTGGCCTCAAACTCTTTCGCTTGTCTTTGAAGGGCTTGTTTTTCTGCAAGGTCATCCCCAAGATTTCCTCGGCGAGACGGTGTTCCACTACTATTTGAACTTCTTGCAGGCGAAGGTTGGACAGGTACAAAGTCTTTATACTTGTCTTTTAAGGCCGTCATAGCAGGCGTAAACAAGTCAGTTTTGATATCTGCGCCAAAAACTCTTCCTAGTTCATTGTAAACTGTCATGGCAAAGAGTGAGCGCTGGCCGAACGAGAATTGTGTTGAAAGTTCTTGAGCGTTCGATACTTTAGTATCAAGATTCTTTCTTTTAAATGTGCCTTTAAGATCAGGATTAGCATCGGCGGATACAACGCCATAACGCACGACGTAATTTTTAAATGCTTCTTTAAAAGTCGCTTTTTTGTCTTCTGAAATACTGAATCCTTTTCCTGAAGATTTAACACCCGCTGAGTTAAATTTCCTTTTAAACGCAGGAAGTGTGAGTCCTCTGCGTGTATAATTCTCAATCGTATATTCAGAAAAATCAGATACTGAATCATTAGATGCTTGGATATATCCTGAAGGAACAGCGGTGAGTGCAGAGCAAGCGAGGAAAAATCGTAGAAGGGAAATTTTTGTCATAGCTATTGTATCTTTCTTTTGACGTTTTTACATCGCTTTTGTCATATCGATGATAGGACATTGTGTCAACAATCTTGTCAAAAAAACAGAAATGGAAGTTGGCTTAAAATAATAATGTCACGAATATTTTAATATAGAGGATATATAGTTCTAAAAATTATTTTAAAATACATTTTGACAAGTTAAGTATAAAAAACAATTCATGAAACAACTAAGTGATGCTATTAAGGCAAAAAATTATTGCTTATACCTGTAAAACAATACAGGGTTTCATTTTTGATTGGAGATTTCTACAAGACAAATATTCTCAAAAAATCTTACATCGGAGATATCGCTGTATAATAAGGCGAGGAATTGTCGATGATTTTTTGCTAGGTCTCGATGAAATGCTGGAGAGGCTTGAAAACCAGAAGTCTTTAAAAAAATCGAAGTTTTTGCGACTTCGGCGTCTGCGGCCAATAGATTAAAAATAGCGTGCATCATGTGCTTCGCAATATCATTGGATCCAAAAAGACTGACAAAAGTTTGCCCCAGATACAATGCAACGGACACGGAATTTTTCTCTTCTTGCGGAATGACATAACCACAGCCAAATGTAAGATGTTGGGTGCTGAGCGTAAAAAAGAGAGTTTTGCTCTTAAGACCTGAATCCTTGGGAAGCGCAAAATAGTATTCCCAATACTCTTCGAGATAGGACGCCGGCTGTCTTAGATTGCTGCTAGATACATACGGTGTATCAAAATTTAGTTCTTGAAGGCGGTGTTTAAGCGTAGATTGATCACTCTCTTCTTTAAAGTATTCTAGAATTACGTTCGAGGAATTCACGGATTCTGAGAAAAGTATGAGTAGAATACTTAGAATAAGACTCCGCATAAGCACCCCTTAATAGACTGTGATTTTTAATATTATGTCGTTGGAGTTATTACCAAAAGATGAATAATAGTTTGCACAGCTATGGACCACGCACTTCAGCACAATAAGCACGCTGAATTGCCGCAGTTCTGGAACCAGCGCGATGACGGCCTATAGAAGTGCGTCATCACGAGCGAAGCGACGTGATCCAGTTAAATAAGCAATATGGACTGCCGCGGCCAAGGGGCCTCGCAGGGACGTGGTCTAGTTACACATAAACACGCTGAACCGCCGCGGTTCTGAAAGAATCGGCGCGATGACGGCCTATAGAAGTGCGTCATCACGAGCGAAGCGACGTGATCCAGTTAAATAAGCAAGATGGACTGCCGCGGCCAAGGGGCCTCGCAGAGACGTGGTTTGGTTACCAATAAGCACGCTGAATCGCCCCGCGGTTCTGAAAGAATCGCGTGATGACATTTTCTGAGTATGTTTTTTTATTGTTCTTGGGTGATGACTCTTTCACTCCCCCATCGCCTGGGATGGCTCAGGACGGTGAGGGAGGAAAGAGCATGATACCGTTTTTCAAAGGGAGACTCTTCTCTCAAATCTTCTCTCTTCGAAGCTCTTTCCCCGGGGAAAAATTCTTTTAACACTCTAAAAATCTTCTTAAAAGGTCCTGGGCCGGCGGACAACTAACCCTCTTCCTTTTAAAAGATCGTTTACTGTGTGGTCTTAAGATCTTAATGACCTATTACTTCTTTAACGTATCTTACTCCAGTCTCTCTTGGGGAGAGACAAGGGTAAATGTTATTCTGCAGAACAAACATAGGGTTATTTATACACCTAAAGAGCAAAAAGGACCAAGAAAAAGATTGAAAAAAAATGCATAGAACCTCTGAAGAGTCTTATAAACAAAGGAGTTTACATAGGCAAAATCTTAGGCAAAAAAAAGCCCAAGTTTTGCCTTGGGCTTTTTTATCATTAACTTTTATTAAAGTCTAATAACCTTCGCGATCCATACGTTTACGAAGAACTTTACGGATTCGACGAATAGCTTCCGAACGTTGACGTTGTTTGCGTTCTGAGGGCTTCTCATAATGGCGTCGCAACTTCATTTCGCGGAAAATACCCTCACGTTGCATTTTTTTCTTTAATGTACGTAGGGCTTGGTCGACGTTATTATCTCGAACAAGAATTTGCACCGGCTTTCACTCTCCTTTCAGAGGCTTTATTTAATGCCATAGGGGAGGATATAATCTATAATGATTTAAATGTCAAACCCAGAGGTAATATTATGCACTCAATTCATTCTAATGCTGTAAAAGACGCGATTATTGAAAAAATGATGCTCCATGTTCCAACGCTTGGTTGGACGATGTCAGCGTTGAGTAAAGCTGTTGTGGAGGCTGGGTTTAATCAGGGGGATGAAAATCGTGCTTTTGAAGGCAATATGGAAAAAGTTGTTGAATATTATTTTCAATGGGTTGACCAACAAATGTTGAGAAAGATGGAGACCTTTGATCTTACGTCGATGCGTACCAGAGATAAAATAGCAACCATCATTATGGTGCGGTTAGCATTGATGGCGCCTTATAAGGCAGTTGTTGAGCGCACTTTCACGTTTTTGGCGAAGCCACCGCATATGCCGCTTGGTGCTAAATGTCTTTATAAGACTGTGAATCACATTTGGTATATAGCAGGAGATAAAGCCACTGATTTTAATTTTTACACAAAAAGAGCACTTCTAGCGGGGGTATATCTCTCTACTGTTAAGTTCTGGCTTAAGGACGTTTCTTCAGATGCTCTTCAAACCCGCGCTCACCTTGAAAATAGACTTTCAAAAGCTTTGAAGGTAGGCCAAATAAAATCTTTTGCGAAAGAATTATGCGAAAAGGGCCTCAGTTATTTAAAAAAGTAATATATTGGATCGTAACCTCCACAGTGCTTATCCCCGTGGAGGTTGTTTTTCTTAAGATTCCAAAGCTTTGATGACGTCTTCACAAACTTTTTTAGCGTCACCAAAGAGCATCATGGTGTTATCTCGATAGAAGAGCTCGTTATCTACGCCAGAGTATCCTGTGGACATAGAACGTTTTACGAATAAAATTGTTTTAGCTTTTTCAACATCTAAAATCGGCATGCCATAAATTGGACTCTTTGGATCTGTCTTTGCTAAAGGATTGGTAACATCGTTAGCTCCAATGACAAAAGCAACGTCAGTGGCTGTGAAATCGCGATTAATTTCATCTAATTCAAGCACGTCTTCGTAGGGAACATTCGCTTCGGCTAACAATACATTCATGTGACCTGGCATACGTCCTGCAACAGGATGGATGGCATAGCGTACTTGAGCTCCTTTTCTCTTGAGGAGATCACCCATCTCTCTCAACGCATGTTGAGCTTGGGCGACAGCCATTCCATAACCAGGAACGATAATTACTGACGCGCTGTTGCCAAGAATAAAGGCTGCATCTTCTGCGCTGCCGGATTTTACGGGACGTTGTTCAATTTTACCGTGCGTTGTAGCTGCTCCGGTGTCACTTCCAAAGCCACCCAAAATTACGTTAAAGATAGAACGATTCATCCCCTTACACATGATATAACTGAGGATGGCACCAGAGGAACCAACCAATGCGCCGGTGATAATCAGCAAATTGTTTTGTAAGGTAAAACCAATACCAGCAGCTGCCCATCCTGAATAAGAGTTCAACATTGAAACGACAACGGGCATATCTGCTCCACCGATGGGGAGTATGAGAAGAAACCCTAAAGCCAGCGAGAGCAGGGTTAGAATAATGAATGCGGTATAAGATTCACTCATCACAAAATAAGCGCCTATCCCAACGATGAGCAAAGCCAATAACGCATTAAAAGGATGTTGGAGGGGGAACACTAAAGGAGCACCACTCATGATTCCTTGCAATTTAGAAAAGGCGATAATGGATCCCGTAAAAGTAATAGCACCAATGGCAACGCCTAGAGACATTTCCACCAGGCTTCCAGCTTTGATATGTCCAACACTGCCGATTCCAAAAGCTTCTGGATGTAACAAAGCAGCGGCAGCAACAAATACAGCGGCCAATCCAACCAAGCTGTGGAACGCTGCCACGAGTTGAGGAAGGGCTGTCATTTGAATACGTAGGGCAATCACAGTACCAATGGCGCCACCGATTAAAATACCTGAGATAATCAGGCTATAACCAACAACAGTTGGCGCACCAACTGTTGCGACGATCGCTAATAACATTCCCACCACACCAAAGATATTGCCGCTTAACGCCGATTTAGGCGATGAGAGACCACGCAAGGCCATGATGAAACAAACGGAAGAAGCCAAATAAATGCTAGCGAGTAAATTCTGACTCAAGGTGGTCTCCCCTTATTTCTTTTTCATAAACATTTGCAGCATGCGCTGCGTTACAATAAAACCTCCAAAGATATTAACAGAGGCCAACATTACAGCTAAAAATCCAAGGATTTTAGCAAAACCAAAAGTTGATAATCCTGCGGCTAATAAGGCTCCAACGATAATAACGCTGGAAATCGCATTGGTTACTGCCATCAAAGGAGAGTGTAGCGCAGGTGTCACTTTCCATACCACGTAATACCCAACAAACACGGCAAGTACGAAAACCGTCAATCCAAAAACAAAGGGTGAAATGGTTTCGTGATTCGCATGTTGACTGTGTTGAACTAACTCTGCCGTCCGTTGTGCAACGATATCTAAATCTCCGACACTTTTTGAGAGATTGAGTGCTTGTTCATGCAACTCATTAATTCGTTCATAGAGTTTTTCAAACATTGGACCTCACCTATGCTTTAAAATTTGGATGCACAACTTCCCCACCATGGGTAAGCGTTGTTGCCGCAATGATTTCATCTTCAAAATTCAAATTGATTTTCTTAGAATCTTTATCGATAAGCAGTGTTAGATAATTGAGAACGTTACGCGCATAAAGGGCACTGGCGTCGCGAGCAATGCGACTTGGAAGATTGATGTACCCAATAATCTGTACGCCGTTTTTCTCAACAATTTTCCCAGGCTCACTCAAAGCACAGTTGCCACCACTTTCAACGGCCATATCCAGGATCACCGATCCTGGCTTCATGACGGCGATCATGTCTTCCGTGATTAAGCGTGGTGCAGTCTTCCCTGGGATCAGCGCTGTCGTGATTGCAATATCACTTTTTTCAAGCGTTGCTTTAATTTTATCGGCTTGACGCTTTTGATAATCAGCGCTCATCTCTTTTGCGTAGCCTCCAGTGCCTTCACCTTTTTCATCGCTTTCTACAGAAATAAAAGTACCACCAAGGCTTTCAACTTGTTCACGGGCTGCAGCGCGCACATCAAATGCAGAGACAACCGCACCCATTCTTTTAGCAGTTGCGACGGCTTGAAGACCTGCAACACCTGCGCCTAAAATTAGGATTTTTGCTGGGGGGATAGTCCCTGCCGCTGTCATCATCATGGGAAAAGCACGATCGTAGACATATGCGGCTTCAATCACAGCGCGGTATCCAGCCAGGTTTGTCTGAGAAGATAAAACATCCATGGTTTGTGCACGCGTAATGCGGGGAACTAACTCAAGAGCCAAGGTCGTGAGTCCTTGTTTTGCATAAACCTTTAAATCTTTAGTGTTATTGTAAGGAGAAAATAGGGCAAGGATAAAGGCCCCCTTTTTGGCTTTTTCCAGTTGGTCGGTACCTGTTTGCTCGCCTTTAAGAACGGGGCGTTGCACTTTTAAAATGATGTCAGCCCCATCCAAAGCACTAGCGGCATCGGCAGCAATCTTAGCTCCAGAATCTTTATACGCCTCATCAAGATAACTTGAGGCAAGACCGGCACCTTTTTCTATAACAACCGAAGCGCCAAGGCCGATCATTTTTTTGACGGTTTCTGGTGTTGCCGCCACACGCTTTTCACCTGGACGACGTTCACGAAGTACTGCTATTTTCATTAATTACACCACTCTTCATTGATCCAATAGATTCTTCATACCATATGGAGGAGGCGCCGTTAAGGGCTCTTCTTAATATCCTGTAAAGATTCATTAATTTTTTAATAGATCCCCCATAAATACGCGCCAGAAGTTATTTTTTTATTACTCTTGTATCACGGAAAATAAATTTTCCTCATTTTGGAGTTGAGGGATATTTGTATGCCTTGGAGGCGATACTTCTATAAGCTCTTCTGGCGTAGAAATATCAAGTCTTAACTGATTGGTTTTTGTCACAAGATCAGTGATCTCTTTATGGAGCTCACGTTGTATAGAGCGCGCATCTTCGATAGAGTGTGGGATACTTGTGGTTGCAATTTTTGGAGGAGAACTTTGCTTTCTTTTTGCTTTGCGTTTCGGCAGCTCTCGCGGACTTAAATCTCCTCTTTTGGAGGTGCTTGGCGTCGCATGACTTCTTGGAATCGTATCTTTCTTTTGATTCATTCGCAGAGCTTTCACAGAGAAAGTTCGTTTTAACCTCATGCGTGGACTTAATTCTTTTTCTTCTTCTGAATCGTCTTCAATTTGTTCACTGCTTGTGGACGTTAAATCATTTGCTTCTTCCAAAGGCTCCCCCTCATAATGGGTTCTCAATTCCTTAAATTCTTTCATTTTACAAGGGAGAGATTTTAGATTTGCGCTAATCTCTTGTAAACTGGTGAGAGCGTCTACGAGAGGTTGTGATACTGCCGGATGCGCTTTTTCTTTCAATGATTGCCACTCTATAGATTCTGGAATCTGCATGTCATGCGCTATTACAAGATTGTGTAAATTGTTGAGGTTTTCCCATCTTTCTTCATAAATACTGACAATCAAACTAATATTTTTACGCAGAAAAGCGCTCAGAGAGTTTAAGGTTTTTCGGGTAAATTTTATAGCCAGGGGATTGCGTTGTTCAGGGGAAAGGCCTTCATATCGTAAATAACTTTTATGATAAGGAGTAGGACTGTCTAGAATATCTTTAATGAGGACGTGCAATGCTTCGACCTGTAAAGCGTTTCTTTGAAAATAGTGTAAAAAGGAAAATTGAGGAAGATCACCAGATTTTTGTCGTAGTCTCTTGCTACGTTCAGACCATAAAGTGATCATAAAATTATAATCATCAACAAGGCCTTGTAAGTTTGAAAGATGTGAGGATCCACGCAGTAATAAGCCATTAGCCACATGATAGGGGAGTTGTTTTTTATGAGATAGAAAATGTTTTAAGTGTTTTGTATTGAGTTTTTTATAAATTTTTTTTTTGCTTTTACTGTATTGAATTAAGGGGTGTAGATTTTCTTCTGGTAACGCGAACACATTACCTTCAGAAAGAACTGCGCGTTCGAAAGGATCTCTCAATTCTCTAACATTTATTTCCTCTGACGATGAGGAACCATAAATTTTTGTGCTCAACAGAACTAAGAATAATACAATAATAGGTCGTGACCACTGTATCGTCTTCATTGATCATCTCCTTTGAGAGATTAAAGAAACAGCCTAGTCTTAAAAGCATAAATGTTATTCTCTTGAAATAGCAAAACCTTAAAAGGTTAAAGGACTGTTAATGATAATGAGAGTGATAGGGTTAAGAAGAGTTTATGTTTGTTATTAAAAATAAAATTTAAATTCTTAAAGTTGATTAACTTAAAAATGACGAACTATCAAAAATAATTGTTAGGTTAAAATAAATATTTTCCTGTTGTCAATTATTACTTAAATTCTGTGTTTAAGCTTGTCAAAAAAATATAATTTTTAAGGAGTTAAGTATAAGGGTTCTCCCCTTTTGTTTTTCTGACGATCTGACGAAAATACTTGACTAGAAGACGAGGGGATTTTATAGCTTAGATCCGTTGTGTTTAACAAGGATTATTGGAAAAAATCATGAAAAAATTAAGAGCAATTTTGTTATCGACGTCCCTGGCCACATCATTCTTAGCCACCGCCAGTTTGGATGTTTATGCTTCTCACCTGTCGGATGAGGGCGATTCTAAAGCAACTCCAAAAAAAGCAACTCTACGTCGAAGCACTCTCGATTTTACGCAAGTTGGATCTCCAAGAAAAGTTCAAGCTGGTAATCAAAAGCTTTTCCCAAACGGATTTACTTATCCTGCTAGAGGAGGGAATCCCAAAGCTGTAAAAGATCTTGAAACTGCTCAAACTGAAGTTGTTGACTATGCGAAGAATATGGCATTGAAGGCGATTGAACGTCTTCAAGATGAGTTGGATGAAACTGAAGCTTTTGAAAAAGGACAAGAGTTTTTTGACGAAGAACTTGAATTTGATGCACAGAATCCAGGTCAATCTTACATTGCGGCACTTTCTTATTCACTCGACAAAAAAATTCTAGTTGCACAAGATTCAGCATTGATTGATGCCCTTGTTTTGGCCCTTACATACAGTGAATATACATCTACTGTTGCAGGAAAATTAGGTATTACAAAAAAAACCGTGAAAGATTTTTATGATCTTATCGTAGAAGCGCGTAGCAATACGTTCGGTGAATGGCTTCCGGAGGATGAGGATGACAGTAGTGGTGATAGTGGATCTTCAAGTGACGAGGGCGATTTGTCTGGAGATAAAGACAAAAAGCATGAGAGTAGTTCAGAAAGTTCTCCTGTAAAAAAAACAAGTAAAAAGGCGACTCAGAAAGCTCCTAAAAAACCAAGCAGCAGCGAAGAAAGCTCAAGCGAATCTTCAGAGTCAGATAAGGAAGCTTCGACAAGTAAGGTAAGAAGAAATCTTGCTAAGGGGTTAGACGCTATAGCAAAGGATCATGAAAAATCTGCTCAGTCAAAAGGTTCATCAGGTGAAGATGAGGAAGACGATGATCAGTTTTTAAATACATCCGGAGCTCCTCTTGATTTTGGTGATAGTGAAGGTGAAGATCTACCCGGAAAAATTGAAGAATTAGAAGAAAAAATTGAATCACTCGAAGGCGAAGTAGAAGAAAAGAGTAAAGCATTAGAGCGTTTTAAAAAATCCATGGTAAGCAAAGAAGAAGGGTTACATAAGGAAATTGAGGAACGAGAAAAGCGTCTCAAAGAATCTGAACCTGCAAATAAGTTTTTGCAAGTTTTGTTACATGTTCATGGCATTTCATTAGAAAATCTTTGGCAGTTTATTGATTTAAGTGCGACAGCATTGGATCAGTCTACTGACCTTCCATGGCCAGCGTTAGGAATTAGCGATATGCAAAAGTTAGATATGCTTAAGGCAATGTTTACACCTGAAGTTTTGCACTTGTATATCGAAGGTAAAAAATAAGATTTAAACGCGATCTGATTTAAGCCAAAAGCGAGCGTGCACTGCATGCTCGCTTTTTTTATGATAAAATATTCATTTCAAAGATGTGATTAACGTTTCGTTAAATGATGCTTAGCATATTAGAGAGATGAGGATAGTCATAAGAATTTTTTCTATTTTTCTTCTTTTTCAAATTTCTGCAACCTTTGCTTCCGTGCGCCCAGAAATTGCAGCAGGTTCTTTTTATCCTAAAAACTCTGAGGATCTAAAAAGTTACATCGTTAAGGTTTTGCATCATAGCCCCGTGGAGTACCATGATGCTTATGTGAGAGCTATTATTGTTCCCCATGCGGGTTATGCCTATTCAGGAAAATTAGCGGCGCAAGCTTTTAAGCAACTGCAAGGCTTAAATCCAAAACGCATTATTATTATTGGTCCAGCTCATTTTGTTGATGTCGGAGAGAATGTGGTTCTACCCAATGCAAATTATTGGAGGACGCCTCTTGGTGAAGTAGCTATTGATCAACAGCTTCGAGATGACCTTTTGCAAGAAGGAAACTATATTATTTCTGACGATCAGCCCCATGTTCCAGAACATGCAGTCGAAGTTGAACTTCCCTTTCTGCAAGTTTTGTTTCCAGAAGTACCTATTCTTCCTATAGCAATTAATAGTATTGATCGCGCACAAGAGTTTGGAGCCCTTCTATCAAAGTATGTGGACCGACAGACCCTTTTGATTATCTCAACAGATATGAGTCATTATTATCCGGCGTTAACTGCTGATGCTATGGATGGAAGAGCAATCAAAGATATTGTTCATCAAGATATCGAAAAGATGGTTTTTGATCTTAAAGAGCATACCATTGAAATGTGTGGGGCTGCTGCAGTGACAACACTTCTGGCTCTTGTAAAGCAGCAGGGAGGAATGGAAGTTGAAAATTTTGGGCACAACCATAGTGGACAAATGACAGGTGATCCGTCGCGTGTGGTTGGATATTTTTCAGGAGGTGTTTATCGACCAAAATCCTATCAAGCATTGTTAGACTATGGATATGAAGTGCTGAAATACTATTTAGAAACAGGTAGAAGAGATGCCGCTCAGTTAAAAGAACGCAATCAATTATTTGACTCTGTTCGAGGTCTTTTTGTCACTTTACGTTTGAAACCTACCTTTGGTCAGAAAGAAGGAGCGTTAAGGGGTTGCTTGGGACATGTTTCAACGTCAGACCCTTTAAAGGAAAGTGTGCGATTATTAACGATAGCGAGTGCAAGTGAGGATAGTCGGTTTAATCCTGTAACCATCGATGAACTGCCGAATATAGAAATAGGCCTTTCAATTCTCACACATCCAAAAATCATTGATTCTTATCAAGATATCCAGTTGGGTCGCCAAGGAGTAATCGTTTCTCAAGGCCAAAAATCCGGCATTTTCTTACCCGAAGTTGCAGAATTGTTTAAGTCGAAAGACGACTTTTTAGCAGAACTTTGTACTGAAAAAGCTCACTTAAACAGTGATTGCTATAAGGATCCCGCCACAAAAATAAAAGTCTTTGAAACGATTACTTTCCGCTAAGTCCTGACAACAAGCTGGATCAAATAAATTTTTAAGAAGCCTTTTTTAAACCACTATCGTTTTCAAGTGTAATATTCTGCAAAGCGTTGTTTAAATCATCCATTGCTTTTTCGAATTCTTCAGCAGTGAGCAATTTTGTCGAGACCAATTTTGAACCTTCATACTCATATCCCGTAAACGTAATATCAGGATCATAGACTTGAAGAGCCTTTTCAACATCTTCCACATGTTTCTTTTTATCATCAATAAAGACAATGTGACTGAAAGTGTTGTTTGCATATTTCAAAAATTCTACCAGGATGGCGCCTTTGTTGACGTTTATACCTATAGGGTCGCTGGCATGAATAACGCCCTCTTTAAATTCTGGATAACGGCCAAAGGTAGGTTCAAAATTATCAAAAATCTTAGGCGATAGATCAGGGAAGGAACCGCTGAAATCGAGACCCAAATTTTTGTAGGTCATGAGGCGATTGTCGAGGAGGTTATTTATTTTTCCAAAGGAGCCAGCGAGTGCATTTGAAAGGACTAAAGTCTTAATGCCTTGATTCTGCAATGTTTTAATAATGTCAGGTGTATGACGTTCCACGAGAATTGAAGGATACTGTGTAATGGTTCCATTGGCCAAAATTTGAAAACGCTCTGGGCTTAAGGATTCTTTTACTTTCTTATAAATGTTTCGGTGTTTGATGAGATTAGGATATTGAAAAGCCGGAAAATCAGCGTGTACGAGCACCATATCGCTATCAAATACGATGAGCGTTTCGGGACCAGCATTCTTAAATTTTTCAGTAAGAAGTTCAAGGCTATTCATTTTTTCTATGGACCATAAGGGATGTGAAAGAAAAACAAAGATGAGCGTAATAAACAGGAGAGTGTATCGAGAGCGCATGGCATTTCTCCATAACTATGATGTTTTTCCTAACGTATTTTGAGAGTTTTGTCGAGACTTAAGTATCTATATTTTTAAGGATCCACGCTGTTCCCCAGCAAGAAAGCGGCAGTTGAATAAGCAGAAGGGCTATCAGATAAAGAGGAGCTGACCCCAGAGTAAAAAATAATGTGGGAATTTGTAAGGGGAGAAGTAGAAGTGGCAGCAACAAAGCTCCTTTGTTGTTTCTTATCAATAAAGCGCCGCATAATCCTGAAGAATAAACTAACAATGGAATACATAATGCTGCTAAGAGCAGAGATTGAAACACTATTGATTGATCAAGGTTAAGAAAAAGTATGGCACACAAAAGGATGCCTCCAAAAAAAATCCAAAGAGCAACGCTTTCAAGTAAAAGTCTTAAAAAGATGCGCCATTCGAGAGCAAGGGGAGAAAGAATATAATCATTTAAAGTGCCATCTTTTGCGTCTTCTTGAAAAAAATAGGGGATTCGTTGATAAATGCCAAATATCAATAAAAGCCATAAAATTTTCAATGTGAAGTTTGAGGGGAGCGTAGTAAAGTGCAGAGTCATAGAGAGGAGACTCATAGCCAAAATAAGAAAAAATCCCAAAAGAATAAAACTCTGCTTTTGACGTTTCAGCATAAGGTACTCATAAAAAAAGGCGATTTTTAACTCATGCACCATGGCCTTGCTTTCCTAAATCCAATGTTTCTCCTTTGATCCAAGACGTATCTGGTGCGGCAATAATTACTTTTCCCTCTGCAGCGGTGTGTTTGACAATTAAGTTTTGAAGAATTTTAAGGCCATCTTTGTCGAGATTAACGGCGGGTTCATCTAAAATCCATAGAGGCGCTTTGGTAAGATAGAGCTTCGCTATGTGCAAGCGCTGACGCTGACCTGTAGAAAGATGGTGACATGGGCTTAACATTAAGTGATGAAGATCAAAAATTTTGAGAACTTGTAGATTCTGAGAATTATCGTCTTTTCCATAGAGCCATTGCCAGGCCTTTAAATTTTCGAGGGGCGTCATATTTAGTTTAAGTCCTTGCTCAACTCCTAAATAGGTCAAATGATCATTTCCTTTTATCGACCCATGAAGAGGAGTTTGAAGCTTGGCTAAAATTTTCAAAAGAGTTGTTTTGCCAATGCCATTAGGGCCTTTGACAAGCAATATTTCGCCTTTTTTGAGATTAAAAGAAAGCTTTTCAAAAAGTATTACTTCTCCATGGGCAGCCGATAAATTTTGTGCAGTCAAGGTATGACTAGAAGGATTTTTTTTCAGCAAGGCTCTTTAACTCCTCTAGGATAGTTTTAATGCCTTTTAGCCTTTGGTCGATATCGCTCCACGTGTGGATGTAAACAAGCTTTTGATCTGGTCTGAGACGAATTGTTCCTTGGCTATTTTGGATCATGGTAATCAGACCTTCAGGATTGGGGAAGCTGTTTTTGTAAAATCCAAGGACAATACCCTTATCCCCAATGTCTACCTTATCTATATTGGCTGCTCTACAGAGTGTTTTGAGGTAAATGATTTCTAAAAGGTAAGTGACTTCCAGAGGCAGCGGGCCAAAACGATCAATGAGTTCAATTGCAAAATCTTCAATTTCTGCAGGAGCATTAAGGTGCACAAGGCGCTGGTAGAGATGGAGCCGGACTGTGAGATCATGGACGTAATGTTCAGGAATAAGGACAGGGAGCCCTAGATTCAGTTGAGGCGTCCAATGGTCAACAGCAGGTTCAGCAGCTTTATTGCCTTGGCGATTACGCGCTTCTTCGACGGCTTCTTCTAGCATTTGTTGGTAGAGTTCAATACCAACTTCACGAATATGCCCTGATTGTTGGTCTCCCAAGAGATTGCCAGCCCCCCGAATATCCATATCGTGGCTAGCGAGTTGAAATCCAGCTCCCAAATTATCTAAGGTTTGCATAATTTCTAAACGCTTTTGTGAGGTAGTGCTCAACGCTGTTGGTGGAAGCAAGAGGTAAGCATAGGCACGAATTTTTGTGCGTCCTACACGTCCACGAATTTGATAAAGTTGCGCTAAACCAAAAAGGTCAGCCCGATCGACAATAATGGTATTAACTGTTGGAATATCGAGTCCTGATTCAATAATGTTCGTGGCTAGGAGAAGATCATAGCGACCATCACAGAAATCTAACATTGTTTTTTCTAAAGCCCTGGGGGGGAGTTGACCATGAGCCATCGCCACTTTTATTTCAGGAACAAGTTCTTGAAGTTGTAGTTGTATTTTTTCGAGAAACTCTATGCGAGGCGTGACATAAAATATCTGACCTCCACGGTATTTTTCTCTTAGGATCGCTTCTCGAATCATCACGCCATCGAAGGGCATGACAAATGTGCGCACGGCCAAGCGATCAACGGGAGGAGTCGCTATAATACTCATGTCTCTGACGCCTGTGAGAGCCATTTGAAGCGTACGGGGAATGGGGGTGGCGGTAAGCGTTAAAACATGAACGTTGGCTTGGAGTGATTTGAGATGTTCTTTTTGTTTAACGCCAAAGTGCTGTTCTTCATCGACAATCATCAAGCCTAAATTTAGAAAATGGATGCCTTTTCCTAAGAGACTGTGAGTGCCAATCACTACTTGAATGGTGCCGTCTTTGATACCTTCTTTAATTAAGCTTGCATCCTTAGGAGTTGTAAAGCGTGATAATTGAGCGACCTTGAGTCCAAATCCTTGAAAACGACGCTGGAAATTCTGATAATGTTGTCGCGCAAGAAGCGTAGTTGGGGCGATAATAGCCACTTGCTTTCCCTGACTTGCGACAACGAAAGCTGCACGAATTGCAATTTCAGTTTTGCCAAATCCTACATCCCCACAAATCAAGCGATCCATGGGTTTTCCTGCACTTAAATCTTCTAAGGTTTCATCAAGAGCGATGAGTTGATCTTCAGTTTCCGTATAGGGAAAGCGGGCGCAAAATTCATTAAATTGTCCTGGTTCAATCTTATAACTCTCAGCATTTTCCAGCTGTCGTTCGGCTGCAATTTTAATGAGACCGCTTGCCATCTCTAAAAGATTCTTTTTAACACGCGCTTTGCGCGCTTGCCAGGAAGCGCTTCCCAAACGATCTAGAACGACAAAACTGTCTTCTCCTCCGTAACGTGACAGTACTTCAATGTTTTCAACGGGAACAAATAGCTTGTCACCTCCCTCATATATAAGAGCCAAGCAATCGTGCGGTAAATCATTAATGGTTAAAGTCATGAGTCCTGTATATTGCCCAATGCCATGGTCCATATGAACAACGTAATCGCCCGTCGTCAAGTTTGAGGCTTCGCCAAGGAATAAGTCTGAACGTCTGCGTCTTTTAGTTGTTTTTGTTTGTTTATCCCCAAGAATGTCTTGTTCCGTGAGAACACTAAAACCACCTAAAGAAAACCCATGGTCAAGGGGAAGCACACAGAGTCCTAAAATTGTGTGGGGGACATCCTCTAAAGATTTTAAATCGTTGATTTGACGCGTTGATATAAAGCCATGATCCTTGAGAGCTGTTTCAAGACGACTGATGGCCCCAAAACTTGGCGCTGTAATGAGAACTTTATCTCCAAGATTCTGTAAGGATTGAATGTGTTCTTTTAAAGCCTCAAATACGTTAATGTCGGGTGAGTTACGCTCTAAGTGAAAATCTTTTGCACGGCGTGCCTGACAATCCAATATATTTTCTTCGGAAGAAGCTTGCGTTTGAAAAGAATGAAACTCTATTGTTGAATTTTTTTTGGTGAGATCTTCAAACTCTTTTGCACTTAAGTACAGCTGTTCGGGGGGGAGAGGGTGGTAGATAAACCCATCTCCAAGCTTTTTAGATTCTTTAAGATAAGCTTTACGTGCTTGATAATGTTCTTGAATTTGTTCAAAACGCGCCAAAGCCGCTTCATTAAAGTGAGCATCAAAACACCAAAGTGCATCTGCTGGAAGGTAATCTTGAAGTGTCGAAAGCTTAGAATAAAAAAGCGGTAACCATTGTTCCATGCCGGGGTAGGGTCTTCCTGCGCTTACACTTTCATAAAGAGGATCTTGGTCAGTCGTGTCGAGAAAAGTTGCGCGATAACCTTGACGAAAACGCGCTATTGTCTGGGGAGTAAGACTTAATTCTTTTGACGGTAACAATTTTAATTCAGCTTCTTCGCCAGCGCTTCGTTGGCTTAAGGGATCAAAAGCTTTTAAAGTTTCTAGCTCATCTCCAAAAAAATCCAGTCGATAGGGGTGAAGACTGTGCGCAGGAAAAACATCTACGAGATTTCCTCGTAAAGCATATTCGCTAGGTTCACGCACAATTTCTACGCGATGGTAGCCTTGAGCTTCAAGGCGCATTGTCAGCTCTTGGCGACTAATGTTCTTTCCCTTATGAAGCGTTAATCCAAATCCTTGGAAGTTTTCTTGGGGAGGGATGCGCTGTAGAATTGCCGCTAAGCTCGTCATAATAATTGTATTAGGGGCCACCCCCTGTTCAAGAAGGCTTAAGGTTGCAGATCGTTCTCCTATAATATCTTGACGAGGTGAAATACGATCATAGGGCAAAGTATCCCAGGTTGGAAAAAGCAGGACCGGACGTTGAGGGTCTATAAAACGGAATAACTGCGCTCTATCAAATAGATCGGAGTCGTCCAAAGATACATAAACCAAAAAACGCTCTTTAAAGGGAGAATATCCCAATAAAAAGGGTTCAAGGTCACTGGGACAATTAATTACTGTAATCGGTTCAGATTTACTCTGAACAGGCAAATCAAAGTGGAATAGGTCCATAACTCTTTAACTATATTTTCTGAAAACTCTGAGGACTCTACCTAACTTTTGAGAAGGATAAAAGAGGGAGCAGAGCTCCCCCCGAAAATTAAATGACAAAACTGAGTTTAAAGAGGAGATTATGAGAGTCGTAATCTCCCAGCACTTTTACATCTTGAATTCCATTTTTGAAACCAAGCTTATGCTTCTGATACAAGGCAAAACGATATTCCGTGCTCGTAATCACATGTTTCCCCCACTGATAGCCAAAACCAACACCTAAAGCGAGACCTGGGAGAATTTTTTGATTACCTACTTGGCGTCCTGACATATTTACACGCCACAAGCTCATGATAGGTCCAATCATAACATAAGGAAGCAATTTACCTGTGTTGTAGCCAAATTTACCAGCAATAACCATGCTAAATGTTTTTTCAACAGTATGGGGAACACTGATTGTAAACGCTGGGGGACTCGGCATTTTGGCTTTACCATTGGCATCAAATTCAACACCCAGTTCAGCGCCTAAATAAATTTTCTTCTTCGTGGTGGATCCCATGCCCAAATGAAAGCCAACGGGCAAAGAATTTTTTGTGCGATTTGCAGTACTAGAGACTTGCTGCTGTGTAAACCTTGTTTGAAGTTGATTATGGGACCAACCGATGGTTGCCCCTACATACATCCCATTAAAGGTACGACTGCCGCCAGCAGCTGAAACAGATGAATGTGTGAGGAATGTAGAAAGCACTATGGAAAGGGCTGGCAGAACAATTTTAAGTTTACGCAATGGAGCCTCCGAGGTTAATTTTTAGTTAAAATCTAAGCGAAATTTCCTTAAAAGGCGACCACCGATGCGCTTAATCATTGATTCTTCTTGGATGTGTGTCATGGGAGTGACAGAATCAATGAAGTGCAGAACATAAGGGGGATTTCAAGCCCCCCTTCGTTTTTAATATTTTCTTTGGGTCGTGATTCGATAGAGATAAAGACAGATACCAATGAAAGCCGTACTGCCCATTAACATAGCCCAAGTGTGGAACCCTTCAGGTGCAATTTTGAAAATAGTCGTTGATTGATAGGCAGCAAAGGGGCCAGCTAAGAGAATTCCAACAAGAGCTTCACCGGCAATCAACCCTGAGCACAAAAGCAGCCCTCTACGACGCGCATGAGATTCAGCTTTGTGAAAATCAACCCCTAGGGTTGCTCGGCTTTTATCTAATTTCTTATCGGCAAAAAATGCGATGAACCCACCAATTGCCAAGGGTACAACAACTTCCATGGGCATATAAAGACCAAGAGCTACTGCGAGAACTGGAAAACGCCAGCGAGAATTACGATGCTTCATGATGGTATCCAAGATGATCACGCCGATGGCGATGCTGCCGCCTAGTATGATCATTGACCAATCAAGAGATTGGGAAAAAACTCCTTGAGCCATGGCTGCCATCAAAGCAGCTTTAGGTGCAGCTAAAGCCTGAGCAGGATCCATTCCTGGACGTGGTAAAACATCTCCAATTCCATAGGCTTCAAACAATACCTGTAAAATTGGCGTAATAGCGATAGCGCCTGCTACGACACCCACCATCAACATGACCTGTTGTTTCCAAGGTGTCGCTCCAACGATTTGTCCAGCTTTTAAATCTTGTAAGTTATCACAGGAAATAGAAGCAGCGTTGGCCACAATCGCACCAAAAATAATGGTCATACCTGCTGCTGCTAAAGCTTTGGTCGTATTAGAAAGAAAATCCACTTCAAAGCCCAAAAACATCCACAGCAATAAAGAAATGGATAGAATGACCATGATGGTAATGCCTGATAACGGATTGTTTGATGAACCAACAATACCAGCCATGTATCCAGCAATAGCTGAGCCAAGAAATCCCAAAATCAGTGAAGCAATAGTCATCCCTCCAATGGTTGACCAGTGAAGAAGGGGGCTGATTTCCAAGTTTGAAGAAGACATAATATAATGAAAGATTAGCATGAGAGGGATCGTTAAAAGAACAATTCCTCCCATTACATAAGACATCGGAATATCAGATTCGGTGCGTTTAATGTGCCCTGAGCCCCCAAGCTTTAAATGGCCCAGCATCTCGAATGAAGATGAAATCGCATTTTTTATTGGCTTAATGAGGTAAATGAGCGTCCAAAAACCGCCAACTACCATAGCTCCTACACCAGTCATGCGCAACTTACTGCTCCAAATGCCAACCGCTGCATCATAAGCTGTTGCTGCATTTTCCGGCAGTCCATGCAAATAACCATAAATGGGAATACCCATGACCCAAACGATAATGTTTCCTAACAGCATGCTGACGCCCACTTCAACACCGACTATGTAGCCGGCTGCAATCATCACCACCGAAAGTCCTGTTCCAAGACCAACAACGGTTTTACCCGCCCTAGTCCAAGTCATGAGACTTTCTTCAAAAATCATGAGACCTGATTGAGAAAATTTAATTAAAGCAGATACAAACCCACCAACTAAAAGATCTTTAGCGCCTTCTTTTGAAACTGTATCCCCAGCTTTTAAAACTTCACCTGTCGCAATTCCTTCAGGGAACTTCAAGGGTTGTTCAATGATAAACGCCCGTCTTAAAGGTATTGAAAATAGAACGCCAAAGAGCCCTCCAACTGTGACCAAACTTGTGGTGAGAAAAAAGGGAAAATTCGTCCAATAGCGCATCATGAGTAACGCTGGCAACGTAAAGGCAACAGCGGCGGCTATGACTTCACCAGCCGAGGCAGCCGTTTGCACAATGTTGTTTTCAAGGATATTGGAGTTGCGAAAAAAGCGTAAGATTGCCATGGAAATGACGGCAGCGGGAATTGTTGCAGAAACTGTAAGACCAATTTTTAACCCCAAATAAGCATTCGCACCTGCCATGAGAACAGCTAGAATGACGCCTAAAATAACCGCCTTCAATGTGATTTCAGGAAGCGCGCGTGTGGCAGGAATGTAGGGTTTTACCTCTTCCATAACGTTTGTTGCTTTTAATGGTTGAAGTTCTCTAGCAGAAATTGTTTCCATAACTCATATCCTTAATTGCTACGAATTTAGAAGTATAGGTAAAATTCTAGAATAACGAAAGTGGTAAAGAAGGAATGAATTGATTTTTTAAGTTTAGGAAAAAACTTAATGACATTTCATTCTACATCCCCCTGTTTCGTCAACTGATGTTTTTTGCAATGGTTATCAAGCTTGGTTGGAAACACAAGAGCTCAATCTACTGCAGATTCAAATCCAAGAGATCAAATCTCATCAAAATAACCATGAAGATCCATGGGCTGGAGTTTTGATCTTTCCTTACCCTTTAAATCTTTAATGATTTGTCCTTGATGCATAAGCAAAGTACGTGTGCCATGCTCAAGAGCCTGAGTCATACTGTGAGTAATCATAAACACAGCACGCTCTTCTTGAGCGATAAGTTTTTCAGTAAGCGCCATGACAACGCGTGCCATTTTTGGATCTAGGGCTGCCGTATGTTCATCGAGCAGCAAAACTTTGGAAGGTTTGAGTGTCGCCATTAATAAGCTAACAGCTTGACGTTGTCCTCCTGACAGAGCGCCCATAGGATCTTTTAAACGCTTTTCAAGACCAATACCTAAATCAGCTAGGCGTTCTTTAAAAAATTCCCGATGCCCTCTAAGAGCCAAGCTCAATCCCCGACAAGTCCCTCGATCATAGGCAAGAGCGAGGTTTTCTTCGATTGTAAGGCTTGCACATGTTCCAAGCATAGGATCTTGAAAGACACGACTGACATATTGAGCACGCTTATTGGTTGTTTGTTTTGTAACATCAACACTATCAATGAAAATATGTCCGCGATCAACGAGTACGTCACCAGCCAAGGCATTCATCAACGTTGATTTTCCAGCGCCATTACTACCGATCACTGTCACAAATTCGCCTGCTTCTACCTTTAGATTGATGCCTCGCAGGACTTCAACTTCAAGGGGAGTGCCTTGATTAAAAGTAAGATGTAAGTTTTTTAATTGAATCATTGGGTCCTCCGCAAGCGACGCTCGCTGAATTTCTTTTGCACTTGAGATAAAATCATCGTTCCAGCGATAAGGCCGGCTTTAATAAAATTCATGTCTGAAGCTTTTAATCCAATATCCGTGGAATTTAAAGCAAAGGCCTGCATTAAACGTAACAACAAGGTGCCAATCAAACATCCTAAAAGAGCAAAACCAATACGGCGACTCCGGATAATTGCTTCGCCAATAATAACTGCAGCAAGGCCATCAATAATTAAAGCTTGGCCCATGTTAATATCAACAAAGCGTTGGTATTGACAAAAGAGGGCCCCCGCCATTGCGACGATGCCGTTGCTTAAGGCTAAGGTGAAATAGGTAACAATATTAACGTTAACGCCATAAGCGCGACTTACCCTTGCGTTAACTCCCGTGGCGCGAATGGCTAAACCATAGCGTGATGCAAAAAAGAGTGTAAGCAAAATTAAGCCTATAATCGCTATGATAAATAGCGTGAGCAAATATTTTTGATCAAGATTGCACCAGTCGAAAATTGTTGGCTCCTCCATCAATGAAATATTGGGTCTTCCCATGATTCTAAGATTTACAGAGTAAAGAGCAAACATGGTTAAGATGCCTGCAAGCAAGCCTAAAACATGCCATCGAACATGCAGGTATGCTGTGACTGAACCTGCTCCCATACCTGCGATAAAAGCAGCTATAGTCGCCAAAAAAGGTGAAATGCCACTGATGATAAGAACCGTGGCGACAGCTGCACCCAGAGTATAGCTGCCGTCAACGGTCAAATCGGGAAAATCAATAATCCGAAAAGTAAGATACACGGCCATGGCAATTAAGCCAAAAATAAGACCAATCTCTGTAACACCAATGATTTGGACGAGGGTCATTGTTTATTTTTCCTTATGTTGTTTACCAACAGTGACCGTCGCACGCTTTAAGAGATCTTCAGAGATGGACAGGTTGATGGCTTTTGCAGTTTTTAAATTAAGGGCTAGATCGATACGATCAGGAAACACAACAGGCATTGTGCTTGGATTTTGACCATTGATTATATTAATGACCATTTCCCCTGTTTGACGTCCTATCTCATACTGATTGGGACCAATGGCAGCGAGAGCGCCTTGATCAATTAAATCAATATCACTAACGACGATGGGGATTTTAGCTTCTAACCCTGTTTTCGCTACGGCATCAAAGGCTGAAAAAGCTGTGCTGTCGTTGGTGATAAAAATAAGGTCTACTTTTCCCACCAGACTTTGAGCAGCAGGTCCTACGTCAATAGACTTATTGGCCATGGCAGGAACAACTTTAATGTTTTGCTCTTTGCATAAGCCCTTAAACTGTTCAATCAAGGTGACAGAATTTGCTTCACCGGGATTATAGATGACACCAACAGTCTTTAAGTTTGGAACGAGATTTTTTATCAAGTCTAATTGAGGGGCCCAATCAATCATGTTTGAGACACCTGTCATAAACCCTTGAGGATTTTTTAAATCTTTTACAAGTTTTGCGCCTAATGGATCAGAAACTGACGTAAATACTACAGGTATCTGACTTTGAGCGTTTGCACTTAGAAAGCTTTGTGCAGAAGGTGTTGCTATAGCTACAATGACATCTGGCTTCTGTCCCACAAATTTTTGGGCAATTTGCGCTGCAAGACTCATATTGCCTTGGGCTGAGTCATAGGTCCATGAAAGCTTGTCTCCTTCATATCCCTCTTCCACTAAGCGATCATAAAGACCTTTGCGCGTTTCATCGAGCGCTGGATGTTCAACAATTTGTGTGACTGCAATCTTTAATTTTGCATTGGTGTCTTTGGATTGTTGAGCGAGCGATAGTCCAATGCTTGAAATCATACCTAGAACAACAAAGAGAAAACGACTGTATTTCATAATATATATCCTTAAATTAAAATTCGACATTGATGAGGGTGAGATGCAGTATCAATGTCGATGAAGAGGCAGATTTTTTGTGCGCTCCAGAATGGCGCGATATCCTTGATAAGATTCATGTGTTAAAAAGCGGGCGACACGCCCAATAGTGGCTAAACTAACGCCTGTTTCATCATGAATATCACGATAAGATTTTTTTCCTTCAGCCAACAACTGCGCTACACGCCAACGATCGGCCATAGCAGTAAGTTCTGCGGGCGTACATAAATCCTTAAAGAATGCAGAGCACTCTTCAGGAGTCTTGAGAGACACAATAGCTTTAAACAAAGCTTTTTCTGCTTTAATGCTTTCAGACTTGTTAAGAGCGCGTACTGTACTTTTTTGCATTATCATATTCTGTAGTGGTGTAATACTGTACTAATTAGTTAGTACGATAGCACAGATTTGTCAAGGAGAAAAAATAGGATCGATTGCGATTGTCTTGATTTTGTAAGATATTTTTTGTTTAGTGTGCAAAAAATAATATGTTTTGAAACTTTGGATCAAAATTTGAAATGCAAGAACAGATTTTTCATTTGGGCGTAAAAGCTTTGATTTTTAACCATCAAGGGCAAATTCTCTTACTGAAGGTAAACCAGAACAATTTTACCGAAGTGCAGGAAGAAGATTACTGGGATCTGCCTGGCGGACGTGTCTTAGAAGGACATACCAGTGAAGAAACTTTAAAAAGAGAAATCAAAGAAGAAACTGGTCTTGAACGCATTGAGTTAGGACAGTGTTTAGGAATGACGCTCTCTAATATGAGGATTCCTTTAAAAAATGGCATCAAGGCGGGTCTTGTTGTAGCGGTTTATGTGTGTCATATGACGGTGGATGCAGCAATTCAAATTAGTAAAGAGCATCATGATTTCAAATGGGTTGAACCCCATGAGGGAGCGAAATTGCTCTCAATCAAATATCCAAAAGATTTCTTTGAAAAACTGCTTATCACGGCATGATATCTCAGCCATCCCCTTAAATGACTGTGATCACTCTTGATAAGTATTTATTGAGCCATTGACGTCTTCTGTTCTATTCTGAATCAAAGAGTAATCAATCAATAGGCCACAAAGTGCTAGAATTCTTATGGGGGGGTGAGAGGTAGTATCATTTGCGACGCTTTCTAAAAAGAGTTTCCCCTGATTTGCAAAGCCTGAAGAAATTAAAGAGAAACCAAAGGTAACGGTCTTAAAATCTCTTAATTCCTTTGAAAGTAAATCTAATGAGAAGTCAATATTGTGTAGAGGTAATGGAACTGATTGATCGACTGTTGCTTCATCGCACAATATGCCTTGGCCATAGCGTTGTATAAAGTCAGCATCAATTTGCATAGCTTCAACATCTTGAATTGAGGTTCTTGCTTGGTCTGTTGCATTTTCTTCATTCCCGTTTGGGGAAGATAGGTAGAATGGTGAAATAGGAGAAGAATTTGAGGAAAGCTCATCTGAATCTGGGTCACTAAAGGCCATAACTTCAACGCTGAGTAGCATAAGGAATAGTAAAATAAGACTTTTTTGCATGTTAAAAATTCCTTCTTCATGAGGTTAATTTCTTAGATCAAGACATGAGAGGGTAGCATAACGCCTTTAAAAGTCACCTGCTTTTAAAATACGTATCCCAAATATTAAAAGGGAGTGAAATATGAGAGGCGAAAATGGAGCGGGTGAGGGGAATCGAACCCCCGTCTTAAGCTTGGGAAGCTTCTACTCTACCATTGAGCTACACCCGCGGCTCCGTTTTTATAGAAAATCCGGGCCTTTTCCGCAAGAGACAAATATTTTATGAGAGAACTATTGCATCTGAAATAATTTCTTACTAGATTAGCGATGCTTTTTGATTCATTGGGGCGTAGCCAAGTGGTAAGGCAGCGGGTTTTGGTCCCGCCATCCGTGGGTTCGAATCCTACCGCCCCAGCCAATGCATCAAAAAAGTCGGCTTCTTTTGTCAAAAGTTCTCTGCTAAGCTAGCGTCTTTATTAAAAAATTAAGTGAAAATTTAAGGAGTTATCTCATGAAACAGTATCTGGTCCCCAATATTCATAGGGACGGCTGGGTCTTTATCGCTATTTTTGCTATGGTGACTTTTATTATTGGACTTGAATCTGATGCTTTGGCGTGGATAGGTGCTATTCTAACGGGGTGGTGTGTTTACTTTTTTAGAGATCCTGACCGTGTAACGCCGGTGAGAACGGGTTTGGTTGTCAGTCCTGCGGATGGATTGATCCAATCCATTACTGAAGCTCCTCCTCCTCAGGAGATGGGCTTAAAAAAAGGAAAATACACGCGTATAAGCATTTTTTTGAGTGTTTTTGATGTTCATGTGAATCGTGTGCCGATTGGAGGGAAAATAATAAAAAGTATTTATCATCCTGGTAAATTTTTTAATGCTTCCCTTGATAAGGCGAGTATTCATAACGAACGTCAATCTCTCGTGGTTCTCACAGAGGATAAGCAAGAGATCGGATTTGTACAGATTGCAGGATTAATTGCACGTCGCATTCGTTGTGATGTGGAAGAAGATCAAAAAGTAAAAACGGGTCAACGTTTTGGTATGATTCGCTTTGGCAGTCGTATGGACGTTTATTTACCTAAAGAGACACCAATTTTAGTTCTTGAAGGACAAAGAGCCGTTGGAGGAGAAACCATCCTTGCTGATTTTAAAGCGGATGCAGGAATTAAATCAGGCGAGAAACACTGAGGTAACCTATGGTGCGCAAAAAAATTAAAGTTTTTAAGACGTCCTCAAAGCCTCTTTCTAAATCCTTTCAGGCACTTTCATTTGCGCGTCTTTTACCAAATATTGCAACAGTTATGGCTTTATGTATTGGTCTTACTTCCGTGCGCTTTGCTCTACAGGATCGATTTGAAGAAGCGGTAATAGCGATTCTTGTGGCAGCTGTTCTTGATGCAATGGATGGCCGTTTAGCAAGGCTTTTAGGAGCTTCCAGTGATTTTGGGGCTGAACTTGATTCCCTATCTGATTTCATTAGTTTTGGTGTAGCGCCAGCCCTGGTAACTTATATGTTGAGTCTTAAAGTATGGCAGGGTTTTGGATGGGTCATTATATTGTTCTTTGCTGTGTGCATGTCTTTACGACTGGCACGGTTTAATATTAGCAATCGTGTGGTGACCGACAAGGCGCCGCCAGCATGGGCCAAGCAATTTTTTACCGGTGTGCCAGCTCCTGCAGGGGCCATGCTTGGACTGCTCCCTTTGATGCTTTTTCTTGCAACAGGGCTTGAAATTTTTATTCAGCCTATTGTCTCAGCGATGGTTTTGATTTTAACAGGTATATTGATGATTAGTCGTTTGCCCACGTTTTCTTTTAAAACTATTCAAATTCCTCCACGCTTAGTTTTGCCAACTCTTTTGTTGGTAGGGCTTTTCGTCGCTTTTTTTATGACCTATCCGTGGCTAACCATGAGTGTTTGTTTGGGGGCTTATGTGGTGAGTTTTA
Organism: Candidatus Nucleicultrix amoebiphila FS5; assembly: GCF_002117145.1. Taxonomy (NCBI): domain Bacteria; kingdom Pseudomonadati; phylum Pseudomonadota; class Alphaproteobacteria; order Holosporales; family Nucleicultricaceae (SeqCode); genus Nucleicultrix (SeqCode); species Nucleicultrix amoebiphila (SeqCode). The sequence goes on from NZ_CP008743.1 coordinate 1,504,547, forward strand.
CGTATAGTTATAAACTTCATAACAAGCTCAAATTCACTAGTGCAAAGGAAAAGAGCGTTTCTTAAATTTTTCGATCTGAAGTTTCTCGCGTGGTCTTTGTATCTTCATCGAAGAGGCGGATCAGCGAGCCAACGCCCAAAACTTCAGCGACGCGCTCTAATTCCTGTTGATTTGTCGTCGCATCTTTTAAAATCTCAATAAAGTTCTTTTTTTCCCAAGAGAGGGCGCGCGCAACTACGTAAGGTGTTGGACTATGAGGTTCGGTGCGTACCAAGTATTCGGCAGCTTTGGCAAGTAAATCATAAGCCTGTTCACGACTTTGAATCTGGCCTTTTTCAGAGAATTGAGGATCAGGATAAGAAGACGTTGGAGGATCTTTTTCAGAAGTTTCTCCTGATGAAGGTTGTCCTTCGTTTATTTCTGTGGGGGCTTCTTGAAGCGCTTTACCTTCCTTAATGATTTTTTCAGAAAAATGTAAGATTTCTTGAATGGTTTCACGAACCTTATTAAGGCATGAGGGAGCTTCTGGGCACTTTTCGTAAACAAATTTTTCAAAAGCGGTTGAAGCTTCAAACGCACTTTTTAGATCCTCACTTAGTGTTTGATAAAAACTAACATGCGTTTTTTTAAACGAAGAGTCCATTTGATCGAGCGTGAGCTGAACAGAAGGCGGAATTTCTGCTGTACGTCCTCGTGCTTTCTTAAGGGTAACATCATAATGATTCGCCATTTCCCAGTCATTATATGACAAAGAGGGCGTTGTTTTATCAAATGGGCTTGTGATGGCAACATACTTAAAATGTTCAGCCATTTTGTCATTCATCCACACGATTGGTGACAGACGGTATTCCCTATCGTTTTCTTCAATCTGTGGATACATGTTATCCCAAAATTTCTCTGAAAAAGCTGCGACAAACTTAAGTCCTGCAATGTAACCTGCTACACTATAACGCTTAAACCAGGCTTCCATGAGCCATACAGCAATCTGCAAATCTTTTGTATGTTCAGAAAGGGCTTCGATAGCCGTTGACTCAACCAGCGGCCAATCAGATTTTTTCAGGGGGCGCTTCCATACTCCTTGAGGTATTGTCTCGTCCTCATCTCGACGTGCTTCTCTGATGAGCGTGTAATAGTGGTTATATTTCGTAAAACGTCCTTCAGGGGTATCTCCTTTTAAGGGAGACAGCAGTTTTTTCATTTGCTCAGCTGAAATGGGAAAATCTTGATTCATTTCCACCATCATCTCAAAAAACCGGTGCTTGCGTTGGAAAGCGCGGTAACATCATTAGTTTAGTTCCCTTTGCTGGAGCAGCTTTTTTCGCATTCTTTTTTGGTTTTTCTGGCGTATGCAAAGCTAAACGAAGGAAGACCTTGGAATATGGAGGAATTTTATTCGTAATGAGTGTTGGCTCGTCCACATCTTCTTCATCAGCTTCTTCGTCACTATCGATTTTTGCTTTACGAATTGTTGGGATCTTAAATTCTAATAAAATAGGAATCGGGTGATTTTTAAACTGTTGATCAGTGATCATATGATCTCTTAAAAGTCGAATCAAAGACCAGCGGCCATTATAAGAGTAAATAGCGGTATTGCCAATGACGGAAAGAGCATCTTGTGCATTGTCTGTTGTGGGAGCAGTATAGGCATCGTTTGCCCACCGGAATGAAAGAGTAATGGGATCACCACTTTTCCAGGAACCTTGATTTTTCTTGGCACGAAAATCAATGATATTATCTCCAACTTCAAGAGCCCAATCTATGATTTGATCGCCACCCACTTCTTTTTTTCTGTCTGTACGGAATTCCAAATCAAAATTTACCATCATGGATTTTTGACCTTCAAGGCCTAAATCAACGGCTGCCATGGTGATGCCTCTTATGCTTTGAATTTGCTTAATAAACTCACCGGCAGATCCATGTGAGTTATTATAATCCTTTGAAGTGCTGAGGATATCGAGCTCTGAGGTTGTTAAGGAATTAAAAAGTTCGAAAAAGGTTCTGACATCTTCTGGGTCGGCTTCTAAGCTGTCATAACGATTGTGTTTTGTAAATGGGAACCTATTGGCTAGATTCTCGTTAAAAAACGAAGAAAGACGATCGTATCGCTCATTGCTGCTTTTACCAATAATTGATTGACAACGCTTGAGAGCTGATACTTCGAGTCTATGACGAACCTCAAGGAAATAATCCCCACCTGATTCAAAATTTCTTTCATCTTCAACACGCGCCATGCAGTTTTCTAAAGTAATATCATTCAGTTCTTGCAGGATATAATCCTCAAGAATCTTTAAGGTATTTCCTGGGGTCTTTTTCTCATAATCATTGATTGTACTCACAATTCTTGCCCAACGATTAGCCAAAGGCAAATCAACGGGGATATCCTCTAGAAACCCAAGATTCAACATCATCAAGAGTGGCTCGGCCATTTCTCTCGCTAAGTAGGTTATGCGTCCACGCTGAGCAGTTAAATAGGCTGCAAGATTGTTTTCATCAGGCACATCAAAAGCTAAATAAGCCAAGATGGGCTCTCCATCCCATTGACGCAAGCTATCTTGATCAACGCTGTAAAGATTCTCAGAGTCTAAAAGGGCTTCAGTTCTTTCTAATAGTTGATAGCTTTGCGTAATAAAAAATTCTCGAAGCTTTGCATTTTTAACCAGATTATGGCCTTTTTCAAACACAGTTAAAAGTTTACCAAAGTAAGGAGCGACAGTAATAATATTTTGAATTTGCGAATGGAGCATTTCTCTTAAAGCGAAAGCTGTCATACCTTCTGGTAAGTCTTGAAAATTCTGAGCTTGCGCAAAAGAAGCCATGATTAATTCACGAACATTATTTTGTCCAAGCGTGAGTGTCAATTTTTGATATTTTATAGGCATTTTAACAAGGCTGTGCTGAGTAAATTGGGTATAGTCATCCACAACATCGAGGGATTTTTTCAAAATCATATCGTCCCAAAATAATAATTTTCCAGGGGGAACTTTATAGGTGAAATGAACTTTGGCAACTCGATCCATAAAAGATTCTTTTAAAAAGCCTGACATAGTATCAATAAACTCTATAAGGCCTGGTGAAGGATTGGAAACGACCTGACCATTTCTGATCTCAAAAAAAGAACCTGTGAGCGGAGATTTAAATTTTGCAAGGTCAATTTTAAATTTTTGAAAATCTTGATTGGTAATTTTTAAAAGTTCTTCACTCATTTGCGTTCCAAAAAGATTGGAGGCTGCAATTCTATCCATAACAATTTTGTAATCTTGAGATGGATTAAAAAGTTGGTTATCGAGCCAGTTCCAAGTGCCTTGAGAGGCCATGTCTGCTAAGGCAATCGCTTGATCAACGGTTTTTCTTAAATCCAAACCATCAACATTTTGATGATTTTTGACATCAGATAAAGAACAAATCGAAGTTTCAAAGTTAAAAATCAAGGGGTAGTTTTTGCGAATATTAAATGCTTGCTTCAAGAAATTTCGATAGAGAATGCCTAGCTTTTCCCCCGCCATTACTTGAAAAGGCTGAAGATCCATGGGGGTTTCAGTAGCGATTTTCAAAGCACTCATATAATAATCAAAATTACGGTGAAAGTCTGTTGAGACAGGTGTTTCATAAAGATAATTAATGAGTTCGCTAAAGTCTTGAACATTCCGCTTTTCTTCTAGGGTATTATAAGTGTTACTAAAGTGTTCAAGAGCTCTGATATTTGCTACGTATTCTTTTAAATTGTGAAAAGACTGAGATTGAGTCGGATTAACGATGAGTTCTTTACGTGCAGTGCGTGAAAGTTCAGGGATAGTGTTTATATCTGTGATTGATTTCGTTTTACGTACTAATGCGCCATAGAGGGATGGTAAAATTACTTTCGAGTAAGCAGCTGTTAAGCACTGACCAATCCTTTGATCTAAAATACTAATCCATGAAATGGGTATAAAAAACGATTTTGTTGATGTTGTTTTCATTGATGAAAAATCGCTTAAAATAAGCTGGGAGTGATGGTCCAAAAAATGCATCATCTCAGTATTATTTTCCGATAAATCCTGTCTTTGGTTTACGCCGGAAATTGATTGTTCAATGATATTCAAAGTTGGCACAATATCAGTCGCTTTTTCTTTCAGAATATTATGGCTGTAAAACAAACCAATAATCCACGCTGTAGTTAAGCCAACGGCTGAGGCCTTTACAAAGTTCAACAAGCGATTGGTCGAGGCTATAAGGCGTATGTTTGGTTTTGCTAAACTGGCTTCAGGAAAAATTTTGCGTTCGAAAAGATCGCGTAAATAAATAACCCGCTTTTTTATGGATTGAGCAAGGGGGTCGTCTAAGCCAATGAGCTTTTCTTCCTCAAGGAGATCGCCTAAACGCTGAGGTTCGTTAAGCTCGAATAAAGCGTCTGCAGCTATATCTGAAACATCTGCTTGCCCACAAAAATAAACACCTCGTAAAAAGAAAGGTTCATGGTATTCACTGATTTTAAAGATGGAATTGAGATAGTTGCCCAAATTTGGTTTTAAATTTGAAAATTCTATGGGAAAGAGAAAAACACCATCTCTTTCATCATGCGTTTTTCCTTCTGAGAAAATAGCATCTCGTGTACGATTAATATAGCGGTGCATATAGCTGAAAAGTTCATCAACCCAGCCTTGGTTATATCCCGTATCGATTGAATAAGGTGATGACCACCCAAAAATTTGTTGCTGATTTTGAGTGGGTGTTTCTGTCACAAAGCTATCAAAGCCAGGAATCAAATCACATTTTGTAACGATAACGTAGACGGGCACTTGCATAGCCAAAAAATTCACTAATTTGTTGAGTTTCTCAGAGATCACATGTGCACGTTCAGTAATTTCATTTTTAGATAAGTGACTTTCTCCAAAAAGCTCATCGGCTGGAATTGTTAAAATAACGCCATCAATGGGACGTTTTGGTCGAAAGCGATTAAAGAGCCGTAAGAGGTATTGCCAATCCTCATCATTGTTGTTGAGCCCAGCCTTTTCAAGGACGAGAGCTCCTTTTGCATCAATCAAAATACCTTGATTAAAGAAATACCAGTTGAGTTTCGCGTCATCGCCTTGAATTTCATACTCAGGACTTCCAATTGGCATCTCAAGATCAACGTCATTTAAAAGAGTTGTTTTACCTGAATCTTGAGAGCCTAAGAGCAAATACCAGGGTAGCTCATACTGAGGGTCGCGATCGCTAAGGTAAGTCTTTAAAATAGCCATAGTGCGCTTAAACGATTGACTCATTTCATCTTTATCTAACCATCCCCAACGTTCTTTAAAACGATGAATTGCCCAGAAAAAAGAATTCATTCCCTTCGGTTTTTTTTCTTCAGCAACGCTGACGGTTTGGGGACGCGCAAGAGCACGATTTTTTGCTGAACGTTTAATGGCGGCTGCGGCCACTAAAACTAAGCAAACGATAACAATGACGCCAAGGACAATAGCTCCAAAGGCAATGTACGGTAAATAGGGGAGTAATTTTTCTAAAAAGGCTCCAAGCATGTTTTTTTACTATTTCCCTGTTAAATCTAAAATTCTTTGGGTTGCACTGTATAAATCGGCAGTGTCATGATACCAAACGAAGAACGATGCAATGAGAATGATCAAAAAAATCCCCCCAATACCCAACATCCAATACTTCATGTCTTGTATTGTACGTATATCTCCTTTTTCGAGGGTGTACATGTAAGCTTCTGGAAAAAAAGCTTCCCCCTTATCAAATAGCTGCGATTCTCGGTGGTTAATAAAAATGTAGAGTTGATGTTTGTAGGCTGCAATTTTCCCTTGATCATCATAACCACGAAATTTCCCTAAAAAACCAAGACCTAAGGCAAGAAGATAAATCTCAGCTAGATCATTGCGTAAGGAATCTCTTGTGTTTAAGAAATTTTCTAGATTTTGAAAAAACAGATCTCCTGCATCATGGGTGCCAAACAATCTGGACTCAAGAAGGTTTTCTTCCCAATAACGTCTCCCTGGCCATTGAATATTTAAAAAAACTTCATCGGCAAGCGCAGTCATGACATATTGAGCTTCGCGATAGTAGTTTGAAGCAAATTCGCCCCCATAGCGGCTAGCTTCTATGGCTTGCTCCGTTAATAATTGATAGAGCTTATCAAGAATTTCTTGGGCTTGTTGTGCATAGACAGAGTCCATCGCACCTGGTGTTATATCTGTTGATTGCTCCGTTGATAACCAACCACCACTTTCAATACGTTCCTTTTCTTTTAATACAACATAATAAAAGGCTTCAAAATACTTTAAGACAAAGGACGTCTCAATTTCATTACCTTTTTTAATCGCTACTTTCCCTGCCATACTCTTTTGTTACCCTTCGCGTAAAAACCCCCGTTTCGTAACATTATAACAATTTTTTTAAAGTTTCTGTTAAAATTTATTTAACGATCCTTTTTTGATTGCTGTGTTGCTAGAAAAAGCTTTCTCGTCGATGCTTGGGGATAAACATCACAACTTCAACGGGCCGTGTTTCAATAGAATCCGATATATTGAAAATCAAGAGATTCTCATTTGCATCAATAAAGTCTGGGTTATTTTCAACTTCAAACAGCACCACATCTTTTGCAGGGAGAAGACTCATTTCTTCATCGCCAGTAATAATTTTACGAGTAACACCTAAAGTTCGACGATCACGAACTGACTCAACAAAACGATCGCTTGCAATAACAGCGCTGTTAATCCACTCAACAAGCTGTTTTTCTGTCATGGTTGGTGGTGTTTTAGCCCCTAAAACCAAACGATTACTCATCCATGTTTGGTCAAGTTTGAGCATGAAGAGACGATCTTTCTGTGTAAATTCAACCACAGTATAGCCTTCTTGGATCCGATCCAGCATTGAATGAATAAAATCAATGACTTCCATGAAACTAGAGCGTAGGTCGTTATAATTGAAAGGTTGGAAAGTGGGAGGCATTTGTCCAGAAACAACGTTAACAAAATGACCAGCAATAATATTTAAGGCGCAATACAAATCAAAGGGGTGTGCCAAATTCGTATTCAAAAGTGCTTCAAATGGAAGTATACCGCTGTTTAAGCTTCGCATGGCAGAATCAGCGTCGTTGGATAAAACCCCTAATGACCTTGAGCGTATTCGTTCCCCAAGAAAACCAATCTTGCTACGTATTCTTTTTGTTACATCGAGCAGGAGCGCTCCCAAATCAGAGTCCAAGGAAGTTTTTAACTGAGGAGGGAGGAAATCAGTGAACATGTAAGTGTTTTCCTCCATCGTCACAGTGGCAATAGGAAAACTGCTGTAGTGGTTAGGAGGTGCGTCGCTTACAAGGAGACAAATATTGGGTTCAAGAAGTGGAAAAGTTACTTCACCCAACCCTGTATTTTCATCTGCATAAGCGGGGCTTACCACTGAGCGATAACGGGAAAGCTTACCTTTAGTGTTCGCTGCTCCTGAACGATATTCAGGTACGCACAAATAAATTGTTTGAGGTTTATTTTGAATTGAAGGAGCAAATTGACTGAGATCAATACTTAAGTCTACATTATCGTCAATCGTAAAGGATACAACTAATCCGTCGGGAAATACGGCTTCAAGTTCTAAGAACTTTAAAGTGCCAACAACTAATAGACCTTCATCTATTTTGCTTTTAATAACGCCCCAATAAAAGGGTTTTATGTTGTTGACGTGGTAATGGATCATTTGCTCAAAGCGACGATCGCCTTGTTGAAAATGTTCTGGTAGGAGTAACATGCCCTCATACCATTGAATGGGTCTTTGAATACGTTGGACGTCTGCCATGACTTCCCCTTTTTTATAATTATTCTGGTGAGGCAAGATTCAGAGCTTTTTTGACGAGCCCACTTGCCTTTTCTTCTTCCTGTCTTGTTGTATCAACAACATCTGTTGCTGTATCAAGAGGATCTCTTCCTCCTTGATCTTCGGGGGGTCGACGTAAGCTCCCCGTGATCGCGCCGCTTTTTAGCGTGTCTCCTGTATAGGTTTTATCTTTTAATGCCGGCATACATCCTTGCTCAAGAATACAAAAATCGAAGCGGCGTAATCGAACGTGAATTTCATCTGATGAGCCGATCCTGAGACGATGAGTACCAGGCGTTAAATAATCAGCAAAAAGCAAAGCACCATAAGGAGAATCGGACCTTAAAGGAATCGGATGATCGGTGATCACTTGACCTGGAGTGAGCTCCCAATGAACAACATCAACCATTTCAGGATGATCTCTTCTGATTTGGTCACTTGAAGCAAAATAATCTTGAGATTTAAGCTTTACCAACGCTTTTAAAAGATCTACATCATAGACCAATAAAAGATCTACTGATGTTGCTGATGAAAGGTTAGCGTCTGCATCCAGAGACAGGCTGATCGTTTCAAAATTGATATCAGGATCATCGCCTCCACCCCCACAACCTGGGAGTAGGCTTGCGCACACAAAGCTCAAAAAGCCTATAAAAACAAAAGTTTTTAGATTTTCAATGACGCTTTTCACAATATTACTTTAGCTCCCCAATCATACTTTTTACGAACCCATTCTATCTTCATTTTTATCAATAATCACTACTCTTGCAGGTTGACGCCAAACGACTCGAAAAACCCCCATGGCTTCCTGAGCCGCCTTAAAGCTTTTAAATCCGCCAAACCTAACAGCATAATGGAGTTTATCATTAACAGTGTAGCGTACGATATAAGCATCCATACCCCTTTGTTTTAATTCTTGTTGTAAAGAATAAGCCACGTCACTGTCATTCAAAACCTGTACTTCAATGCTATAAACATTCTCATTAGTACCACTGTCAGCGTTCTTACTTGCTTGACTTCCTCCGGCTGCAGGAGCATTCCCTCCAGCGCCTGGAGTAGCTTTTTCTGCAGGCTTTCCCTCGATTACAGGATTGGATTGATGAGGGCCAATTTTATTCTCAACGTTGCCGGATAAAGCTTCTGCAATCCCAAGCGTTGCAGGTTCAATGACGGTGCCAATTTGCCAGCCAAGGGTTTGCTTAATTTTATTATTGAGCTGAGTTGTTCTTTGGATGATAGAATCGTGAGTAATACGTCTGGCTTGATCAGAACTTTGTTCTTCAATTTTTGTCAGCATAGCACCTTTGTTAGTGCCACCCCCTTCGTCACCTGTCGCAAGAGCTTGTTGATGTGCTGCATAGCTGTCATTTCCAGAACTTACAGAAGCACTTGAAGAAGCATTTTCCTCAGTTATTAGAGAAGGGGATCGATAGGGAGGGAAGAAACTATAGCAAAGCATGAAGCCACCTATAAAAAACAAAAATCCCATGATCAAAAAACCCAATATCATCCCAAGGATGGCGAGTTTACTGACAGGCGCTTTTATTTTGACTTGGGGGAGCTTCAAATGGTCCTCATTTTTCTTTGAAAGGCTCTGTAAGTCTTTGCTGAGAGCTGTTTCAGGATCTCCACTGGTAAGAGGACCTCCAACAGAAACAGGTATGGGGGGATGGTCTTTAGATTTTAAAATTTTAATATTTTCACGGCGCCTAACAGCGGCAAACCAAAAACCATCTGTTTTCTCAGTCACAGAAAACCAAACCTTTTTAAAACGCGTTTTTATAGGATACTATAGTATTTTAAGGCACTCCAGGCAACTCTTCTCTCATTGGGACTGATTGGTACTTCTTTTTTGCATCTTTGACGTTAGCGTTTCAAAAGACAAAATGAAAACTCTCCCTTAAAACCTTGCTTTAAGGCTATTTCTATCCACAACCAAGCAAGCTGCTCTAACTGCCTTGCTAAAATCAGACCTTTAAGTTCGACGGCGTCAAAACCAACATCTCGTGCAAGGCTTGCGACAATTTTTACAGAATCGGGGTCATCACCTGCAGCAAACATAGTAGATGGTTGAGTACCGTAAAGAGGATTCAACATATTTGTAAATCCTGTCTGGTTAAAACATTTGACAACTTTAGCGTCCTTGGCCCAAGAAGCGATGATTTCTGCTCCAGAAGTCGTATGAGCAACATCAAGGCCACTAAAATCCTCTTTAATGGGATTGGTGCAATCAACTAATATTTTATCTGCAAGAGATCCAAGGCTTTCAATGGCTTGTTGAGATGATTTCCAAGGAACAGCAAGCAGCACAATATCAACTTTTTGAACTGCATCGTGTGGGGTTGTGAGCGTAAAATGCGGCGTATTTCTAAGGGAATCATGCTTACTATTTGTGATATCTCTGACACCATACAAAATTTGGTGTCCTTTTTGAGAGAGTTTCATGCCGAGTGCTTTCCCAACATTGCCAGCGCCAATAATAGCTATTTTCATTCTTTTTCCTCTAAAAACATGAGATCTTCTATAATATTAGGAAAGTGGTATGCTATAAAGAAAAATATGAAAGTAAAAGCTGATGAGGCATCAGAAAATTAGAAGGTCTTTATTTTCGTTTTCCTTTAGACGCAGCTAACACATTGGATTTATTATTAGGCACAACTATTGTGCATTTTCCAAGACTCATAAGGGCTCTCTTTAACGCATGGTCTTCCAAAATTGAGAAGACAATGAGCGGTAGATTATTATCTCTTGCAAGAGCAATTGAAGCCATATCCATGACCGATAAATTATCCGCTAAAATTTGATCATAATGGAGTTCGGTGAAGTGTTTAGCGCGCTTGTCCTTTTTGGGATCAGAACTGTAAATACCATCTACTTTCGTGCCTTTAAGCAACACATCACAGTTCATTTCAGAAGCGCGTAATACCGCCGCTGTATCCGTTGTAAAAAAAGGATTTCCGCTGCCAGCAGCAAAAATAACCACACGTCCTTTTTCTAGATGATGCATCGCTCTGCGACGAATATAAGGTTCACAAACGGCATCCATGGGAATCGCCGATTGTACGCGCGTATGAATGCCCAAACTTTCGAGAACGTTTTGTAAGGCTAAGGCATTAATCACGGTACCAATCATCCCCATATAATCGCCTGTGGCGCGCTCTATACCATGGGTTTTAGATCCTGTCATGCCACGATAAATATTACCTCCACCAACGACTACGCAGATTTCTATGCCTGCTTGGTGAACTTCACGAATTTCATCGGCAATCTTATGGATGGCGTTGGCATCGAGCCCATAAGCTTGATCACCCATTAAAGCCTCACCAGATATTTTCAAAAGCACTCTATGGTACTTGGTTTTGGCCTTGTGGATGGTATAACTTGTGGTCGATGCCATTCCGTGATCCTTATTTTTTAAGCTGCTCTGCAACCTCTGCGGCAAAGTCTTTTTCTTCTACCTCGATGCCTTCGCCAATTCTAAAACAAGCAAAAGCCTTGAGTGTAATTGGTGCGCCAATTTCCTTAGCTGCATCTTCTACTACTTTTGATACTTTACGCTTTGTATCATCGATAAGGAAGAGTTGTTCGTGAAGAACAACTTCTTCGTAGTATTTACGGATTCGACCTTCAATCATTTTATCAAGAAACTCAGCAGGTTTGCCTGATTCTTTTGCTTGTTCAGTCAAAATACGACGTTCCCGTTCAAGCAATGCAGGATCTAAATCAGTGACCGTGTTGGATTGAGGATGTGCTGCGGCAATATGCATAGCAATCTTGCGACCCAAAGCCATCAACTGATCTTTGTCGCCAGTGGATTCAAGCGCTACAAGCACGCCAATGCGACCGAGATTGGTAGCAATAGCTGAGTGAATATAGTTTGCGACGACGCCATCTGTCACTTCAAGGACTTTTGCGCGACGAAGGTTTAAGTTTTCACCAATCACTGAAACAAGCTCGGTGAGCTCTTCAGCAACAGTGCGACCTGTTTGAGGATAAGCAGCTTTTTTGAGAGCTTCAATATCGTCACTTGATTTTTCGACAATTTCTGTGACTTTAGTCACGTATTCTTGGAACTTGTGGTTACGAGACACGAAATCAGTTTCAGCATTGACTTCCAAAAGAGCACCACGTTTTCCAAGGGTCAAAGCACCAACCAATCCTTCTGCTGCTGCGCGCGCAGCCTTTTTAGCTGCCGCTGCTAAACCTTTTTTGCGCAACCAATCAATGGCTGCTTCCAGGTCACCCTTGTTTTCTTCCAAAGCTTTTTTACAATCCATCATACCAGCGCCGGTACGATCACGAAGTTCTCTTACTGTTGCAGCAGTTATTGTCATAATTTTATCCTCAAATATAGTTATTGAGCAGGTTCTGGTGTTGGAGCCGCTTCGGCAGTCTCAACTTGCGGTGCTTCCAATACCTCAGTTGATTCACCCAAATCTACACCAGCAGCACGCAATTGATTTTGTAGACCTTCCAGAACTGTGCTTGAAACTAATCGACAATAGAGCTCAATAGCGCGAACAGCATCATCGTTACCAGGGACTGGAAAATCGACATGTACTGGATCTGAATTGGAATCAACAACGGCCACAACAGGAATGCCAAGTTTTTTAGCTTCGCTAATGGCGATGTGTTCTTTATTCGTGTCGAGAACGAAAAGAACATCGGGCACTCCGGCCATCTCTTTAATACCGCCAATTGACTTTTCGAGGTTATCACGTTCACGCGTAAGCTTTAATTGTTCTTTTTTTGTGAGGCCAATTTTTTCTTGGGAAAGACGTTCTTCCAATTGACGAAGACGTTGAATGGACTGAGATACAGTTTTCCAGTTGGTGAGCATACCACCCAACCAACGGTGATTCACATAGTACTGACCACAACGCTTTGCTTCATCAGCAATGATTGTAGAAGCTTGACGTTTCGTTCCTACAAAGAGGACCTTACCGCCATTTTTTACAACTTCAAGAACAACTTGAAGAGCGCGATATAACATTGGAACAGTCTTTTCCAAGTTAATGATATGTACACCATTACGAACGCCGTAAAGATAAGTCGCCATTTTGGGATTCCATCGACGAGGATGGTGGCCAAAGTGAACGCCCGCATTGAGCAATTCACGCATAGTAAAAGTAGGTAAATTCATCGTAATTCTCCTTCCGGTTTTTCCGCCGCAGGGGGAACCTTAATTTTTAAGGCACCGGTTGAAGGGGATTTCCCATCATATCCTGCGTGTGAATTTAGTAAAATACAGCTTTAGCAACCTTCGCCAAAACTTAGACTTGTCTATACACCTCCTTACTTAAGAATGCAAGCAAGTAAGTCGGAGATATTTGGAAGTTGGATCCCCTCCAAGGGTGATTATCTGGAACATGCTCAAGGGGGGTAAAAATCCTTAGTCTTTACTTGAGTTGTTGGAAGAAAGGTTGATGATCTCTGAAAGAGAAAGGCCTGTGAGATCAGCGATCTCTTCATGAGAGCGATTTTTAGAGAGCAATTTTTTTGCGATTTCAAGAGATTTCTTCATTTGTCCCTCTGCTAATCCCCTTTCTAAACCCTCTGCTAATCCTTTTTCTAAACTCTCCGTTTTTAAAAGCTTATCATGCTCTGAGATGTTTTTAAAGATATCGGATTCTGCTTTGTAACGTTGGATGATCTCAAGAGGCATAGTTTTTATGGTTATTTGCTGATAAGCTTTTCTGAGAAATGTGCTGACGTCTTCTGGTATTTCTCTTTTGTTATGAGCATTTTTAAAAAGATCTAACCAATCTCTTAAGTTTTTATTATTTTGCGTTAAGTCCTCTGAGTAATTATCGCCCAATGCATATTGAATGAGCTGGATCTCATCAATCACATTGAGCTTGTCATGCTGGTCTTGAAAACGGTAATGACGTACACTATTTTTTTTATGTTCCCAATGGGTGTGGTTGAGAGGGCCACCCCCTAGGATGTTAATGCCAATCACTTTTTTAAAGTCATCCCATTGTCCCCCAGATTGGAGTTGGTTGACATAGACAGAAGCTGCGTAATAAAGGGCTCGCTCATCCCAATAGTTCTCTTTTTTAACTTGTACTTCAACCATAGCATACTCTCCTGTTGAAAGACGACACAGAACATCTAATTGAGATTTTCTATCTCTTGGTAAAACGCGAATAAAATCATCAAATTCTTGACTCAGTTTATGGAAAAACATAGTTGCAGCTGGCACAGAAGTTCCATGTTTATCAATGACTGTGTAGTCACTGGAATTACTTTTGAGTGCATCCATAAAGGTGCGCACATCTCTGTCACTGCATGCCTCTCTCAGGTTTGATAATCGGTGAATAGGATTTAAAGAAAGATCCAAGGGCTCCGTTGAAACAATATCAGAAAGGCCTGTAAAGGTTTTAATAAAGTCTAGTCGGACTTCAGGATTCGATAGCATGTACTTGGCTGTCGTATCATAGGTCGCACGGCCAAAGACTTGCTCTTTCGTTTCTCGAATATCCAAATAGTCAAAAATAGTAGAGTAAGCCCTTTGTTGAATAAAGTGCAAAGACCGTTTTGGAAACCTATTCCTTCTTAGGGAAAGAGTGCTCATAGAATGTGTCAAATCATCGATTCTAGGTGTACGCTTTACATCTTTCAGTATTTGCATTGATCTTGAAAGCTTTTGAGCTCCTTTGTTACAAAAGCCCTCCACTAACCAAGAGGCTTTTGCAGGGTGACAGAGCCCAAGCATAACGAACCCAATATTGAAAATTTTTATCATATGTTCCTCACTGTCAAAAATTATAGTGCTATTGAACCAAAACCAATATTTTTTGGAACTATTAGCGCATGAAATATTATTTTTAATTATGATATATGTATATTTAATTATTGCATACATGTCAAGATTTTTCTAAATCCACAGTTTATGGGGTAAGTTTATGAATTGAAGAAGTTTTAGCGTAGGGTCTCTCCTCTTAATATTGGCAAGCAGAGAAAATCAATGCTTTAGTTGTTTGAAAAAATAAGATGACATATTCTGATTCTTCCCTAAAATGGGCCAACAATAGATTGTTTTTATTAAGGAGTAGAGAATGTCAGACTTTGATGTCAAAGAATATGAACGGCGGATGAATGCGGCAATTGATGTACTGCATAAAGAATTTGCCGGGCTTAGAACTGGCCGCGCGTCCATCAACTTTCTCGAACCAGTCGTGATCGATGCGTATGGCGGTAAGTTACCCCTCAGTCAGTTGGCAACAGTTAATGCTCCTGAAGCACGTATGTTGGCTGTGCAAGTATGGGATGCTCAAATGGCACCAATTGTTGAAAAAGCTATTCGGGATGCGGGACTTGGTGTAAATCCTATGCGTGAAGGACAAGTGATTCGTGTGCCAATGCCGGAACTCAGCAAGGAAAGACGACAAGAATTGAGTAAAGTCGCTGCTAAATATGCTGAACAAGGACGTATTTCTGTACGTAACGTTCGCCGAGATGCTTTGGATTATCTAAAGAAAATGGAAAAAGATGGTACGATTTCGGAAGACCAATTCCATAAGTTTTCTGATCAAGTACAAAAATTTACCGATCAATCTGTGAAGAAAATTGACGACACTTTGGCTCTCAAAGAAAAAGACATTATGCAAGTTTAAGAGTGGTTGGACTTAGAGATGCTTAGAGGAGTTTTACGCCGATCAAGTAACCTTGCCGTTAAAGTGGAAGAAAAAGTCGTCGATAAAAATGCTATACCGCGTCATGTTGCCATTATTATGGATGGTAATGGTCGCTGGGCAAAAGCCCGTGGCATGCCACGCATGATGGGACACCGTAAGGGTGTTGAAGTAGCCAAGGAAATCACTCGTGCAGCTGCTGATATAGGAATTGAATATTTAACAATTTGGGCTTTCTCTACAGAGAATTGGCGGCGTCCACCGGAAGAAATTTCAGGTCTGATGGGGTTGCTTCATCACACGCTGAAAGCCGATTTGACTGAATTTCACGAAAATGGTGTGCGTCTTAGAGTCTTGGGGAGTCGGAAAAATCTAGATCAAAAGACTTTAGAGCTTATTGATCACGCCGTGAAACTGACCCAGAACAATACACGCTTCAATTTGAATATCGCTTTTAACTATGGAGGACGGGACGATATTATCCAGGCTGCGCGTACACTTGCAAAAAAAGTTCAAGAGGGTGCCTTGCAGCCTGATGAAATTAATGAAGATCTTTTTTCTGAATCTCTTTATACATGTGGTATTCCCGATCCTGAACTTTTGATTCGTACAAGTAACGAGTTACGCATTAGTAATTATATTTTGTGGCAAATGGCTTACACTGAAATGGTTTTTATCGAGACCTACTGGCCAGACTTTACAAAAGATGATTTATTAAAGGCGATTATTGACTATCAACAAAGGGATCGCCGTTTTGGTAAAGTTTCTTCAAAATAACGTCTCAATACGTATTGTGTCTGGGGTTGTTTTAGCACTTTTGACTTTGATAATTATTATTCAAGGCGTTCGTGCGTCTCAAGGATTAGTTATTGTTTGCATTTTGGGATCTTTCATTGAATGGACGAATCTTTGTTTTCGTATCTCAAAAGCACCGATCAATCGTCGCAATTTATGGGCTATAGGGGCGATTTATATGCTCGTTGCTGGGGTTGGATTTTTCCGTATGGTGGGCGCTGACGTTTCTATTCCTTGGCACTTTTTACAAATTTTGATTTTGGTGATCGCAAGCGATGTGGGAGCGTTTTTTGTAGGCACATTAATTGGAGGGCCCAAGCTTGCTCCCGCAATTAGTCCTAACAAAACCTGGTCAGGAGCTTTAGGGGGATTTTGTGCCGCTATCCTGGTGACAACGCTCTTTTCTCTTGTGTTGAATGTTGAGGCGATTCCTGCTGCTTTTTTGGTGTTCTATGCGATCTTGGCTCAAGGAGGAGATTTGCTTGAGTCTTGGGTAAAACGTCGTTTGGCTGTCAAAGATACGAGCAGTTTAATCCCTGGACATGGCGGGCTTTTAGATCGCTTTGATAGTCTTTTACCCATTGGTTTTGTATATTTTTTCAAAAGCTTTCTATGAGCCATGCACTTAATTGGCAACGGTGGTTTGAAGGAGAGTGGATTCTTGAGCGAACCATTGTTGATCGTCGCCAAAATCTCCTCGGCAATGTTACAGGACGTCTTCGTATTGTTAAAAAGGAATCGCAGTTATTTCTAAATGAATCTGGGGTCTTGCACTATGGCGCTTATGAAGGACCTGTTTCTCAACAAATGTCTATGACGTTTACCATGCCTTATTATGCAGATGTTTTCTTTGCGAATGGCCGGTATTTCCATAATTTAGATTTGCGAGAGAAGGAGTGGCGCATAGAACATCACTGTGGTCATGATCTCTATAAAGGCTGTTATCAAATTGATCCTAACAATTTTTTTATGATTACATGGCAAGTGAACGGACCCCGTAAGAATTTAAGTTTGTTATCAAAGTATAATAAGTTCTGAAGAGATCAAGGCGAAAGCTCTCATGATTCAATGAATATAGGTCCTTATACCTCCGAAAAATAAAGAGCATATAAGTAAAAAACACAAAAATGATTGACACTCTGTGACCTTTTAAGAGTGAGTCCTCAAATTCGAAAAGATCCCCTCATTATTTCCTTGCAATTTAAATAAAATTATTTCCATATTGGCTCGAAGATTTCAATATGGGGTAGAAGATGATAAAAAAATATTGCATGATTTTTCTTTGTTTAGCAAACACCATAAAGGTTTCTGCTTCAGAGGAAATTTTAGTCTGTTCTACACCTCCTAAAATATCACGCATACGAAGCCTTCTTGACGAAGGGACCAAAACCGCAAATGTCTCGAAAATTCAAGAGGCTGCAAAGCAGTTTATGAGCATAGAGAGTGACGGTGATTTGCAAGTGGAGAATTGGTCGAAGCACTCTCCCTGGCCCCATCAGACAACACTGAAACAAATAATAGGAGGCTTGCTCTTTTTTTCTGACGATTTATTAGACCTACTCAAAAGGCGAGAAAATTCTGCATACCTTAAACGACGCGATATCTTGGAAAGATTAAAACATGCTGCTTCTTTTGGACATACTCTAGCACAACATTTTGCGTTGTTAGCTTTAATCTCAGAACATCCAGATGAGACTCAAATTCAAGCAGCTATCACTCAAAACATGATTGATTTACAAGAAGCAGCTCCTCATCATCCTTTTGCGGCTTATCTCGTAGGCAAGAATTACAGCATTCCTCAGCCGAATGAACAGCATTTTCTCAAAACAGATATGGAAACTGCTAAGCACTATCTCAAAATGGCCCCCAACATTCCTGAGGCTGCCTGTCTTTTGATTTTATTAAATACTTATCAACATAGTGAAAGAAATCAAAGAGTTTCTCTGTTGCTTGCTCTCAACAAAACTTGGGTTGAGCCTTTTATTGAAGCATCATATGAAGAAGAAGATGCTCAGAAAAAAGAGTTATGCCTGCAAAAAGCTGCAGAGTTGTCGCCCTATGGAAAAATAGCATTAGCTGAACATTATGAAAGAGAGTCCAGAATTGATGAGGCCCGCCATCTATATAAGGTTGCTGCTCATCAAGATGTTATTGGAGGTGCAATGGCGCTTGCAAAAGCTTTTGTGGGGGACTTAGAAGCTTCTAAAGGCGTAGGCTCATTAGGGAAACTGTCACCCCAGCAAAAAATTGATAGCGAAGAATGGCTTAATTTTGCAAAAGTAAAAGGACACCCTTCTGCATTAATCTATTTTATTCGTTTATACAGTCATGAATGGAAGAGTGCTAAAGAAGAGGCTATGAAGCAATACATGGCTTCTCACTTTCTTAGGATTCTTGAAGAAAGCCTTGCAATGGGCTTGATGCATGTTGTCAAATTTGGCCAACGCTATTTTCCAAGTGAAACGTTGTTATTGCTAAATCATTATGGTCAATCCATCGAAAATAGAGATTTTGCTCTCCAGTATTTAGAGGAAATCAAATAATTATTGATTTTTTGTCAATAATTTTTTATAAAAACCCCTTAGTTTATATGTGGGTTTATTTGAATGCGTTTGCTCTCCTTCCTGTTAATAGCCATTACTTTTTTTGCACATCAAGAGATTAAAGCTTCTTTTGTTGAGGAAAGCCAATCTTTATCATCGATGGAAGTGGTTGTTAAACATGTCGGACAAGGTAACTGTAATATTGTCAAATTTTTTAAAAAAGACGAAACTCCTCAGATTTTACTTTTTGATTGTGGTACATCTGCGCAAGAGCAAGAGGAGCGTTATACTTCTGCGCAAGCTCCTTTATCGCCTCCAAAAAGTCTTACGCTTCCTTCTACGCCGCCTTCAGTTAAAAAAAAGCATGATTTCTCTGAGACAGTGAGTGATGAAGATTTTTATGAAGAAGAGTTTAAATCCAAAGATTTTATGCATGAAACGCGTGCCTATTTATCTGGAACCTTAGATTCCAAAACAAAACTAACTATTAAGACAATTATTTCTTCACACCCTGATATCGATCACTATTCTTTGTTTCCTAAGCTTATTGATCCAATGCGAGATGTTGTTGAAAATCTTATTCTATGTGGGTTACCACAACATTACACTGAATTTGGTGTGTTTAGAGAGTGGGTGAAAAACCTACAACAAGCTGGCACAAAAGTCTTTTTTCCCTGTTTTGGTAACCAACCTCAGGATAAAATTGATAATCTATTTACTGGCAATAGTACGCCGCCTTTCGCAAAATTTTATGCTTCAAAGCCAGGGGAGCAGGATGCTTATTTTGGGGATGCCCTTAATTTTGGTCCTGGATTTGTCCTCTCAGTTTTAAGTCTTAATGCCCCCGCAATTTATGAAGAAGACTTAGATCAGGTGATTCGTCGTGGCACAATCGAAGATGACAATGAAGATAGCATGGTTTTAAGGATAATGGATAAAGATAACAAACATGCTGTTTTGTTGACGGGAGACATGGCGATGCTTAATCAAAGGAGAATTCTGCCGCGCTATGCAAAAGAAGAAAATTTGCCTTTTTTACAATCTACTTTCTATGTTGCGAGTCACCATGGTGCCTCAACACATGGGTCTAATAGTTTTGAATTTTTATCGAAAGTAGAGCCTGCCTATATTTTGATCAGTAATGGACATAGTAAGAAATATAAACATCCTGATTATGCCTGTTACAAAATATTCAAAAATCTTAAGTCTCTGAAGAGAACGCAAAGACATAAAGTACTCGTAGGACCAAATCAAGGGAATATGAAAAAGAGTTTGAGAGAAACACATAAGGCCATTTTTACAACACTTTCCAGTGGTGATATTATGCTTAAGATTGATCCTATTCAGGGGTATTCTGTTGGAACAGTCGTTGATAAAAAAATACAAGAAATCGTCATTGAGAAATCTTTTCTCTCTGCAGATACCTTAGAAGAAAATGAAGAGCAGACTCAAGAAAATGAATCACTCAATGAAAAAAATATTGAGCCTGACGCCAGTGTTGCTCAGAAGAAGAAAAGTATCAGAGAAAAATTGAGCCAAGAGAAAAACTCGACGGTAAAAAAACTTTTTTCGGAACTATAAAATTTTTTTAAAGGCGCTATTTTAAGTGCTAGTCTCCATGTATTCCTTTTTAGTTCTTTGACGGCACATCCCATTGCTGATGGGGATGCATTTCAGTTAATTTTTGATAAAGCTCACGCATGGTGGATGTCTCATGCTCAGTATTATTCAGAAGGTCTTTTATGTTGAAGAGTCTTGTTTTTAAGGATTCAATATCGTCTTTCGAAAAAGCAGTCTGTGAAAGTTTAATAATTGAAAGAAAACGTTCTGCAGACCATCCCTTTACTATTTCTATGGCATGCGTTGTAAGGGGGGAGTCAATATGGGGAAGGTATAAAAAGAACGGCAGAGTTGTCCAATTTGGATTGACTGGTTCATGAGCTCTCATACTGACTGACTCAGTAAGAGAATGTTCTGTATCGATTTGGATCAGCTTTGATTGAGTATCACTAATAAGTGTAATTTGACAGTTACTGTTATGCAAATCTCGATGATAGAGAAGGTACCAGGTTAAAAAATGCAGGCTAATATGCTCTTGATCAAAGCTTTTTAGAAAAGCATTTGCCAGCTCAGGTTCTGTCAGTAATTGTATCGCTCTAAAAGCATTCTCGAAAGAAAGTGTGTTGCCATAAGGAGGATTTTGGAAAGGAATCATTTGACGGGCTTTTTGAAAAAATAATTTGAGGACACTCGTACCATTTTCTTCATAATCTTTGGGTTTGAGAGCAATGTATTTTTCTAAGGTCCCCGATAAGTGTTTATACCTTATTATTGGAGACTGTCCGGCAATTGAGGTGAAAATGCGTGCAGCTGGGGCAACCACAGTATGAAGGCCAGCGGCTTCTGCAAGCTGATAATAGAGTTCTTCTCGATCAACAGAGCGTTTATTTGCATAGTCATTAGGTTCATCGTTGAGCCTTGGCTTGAAAACAGCAATTATAGTATCTTCATCATCTTTGATCTCATAAAAACCATGGATATTTTCAACAAATTTTGATTTTCGAGAAGCGAGAATCTCTGTAGCTTTCAACTGCCATTCTTGTTGATCACCGCTTCTTATCCACCAATAGATTGCATATTGTTGAGAAAAGTTATCAATAGTCTTGAGTGTTTCCGCAACCTTAAATTTTCGAATGCTGTTCAAGAGATCGTTTAAATCTGTTGCTACATCTAATTCACTCCATGCTTTCCAAGTTACTTGAGACTCTTCTATGGATTCTTCGGTATAGGGGTCATAGGAAGGATTTTCTCTTCGACGTTTCGCTCTTTCTCGATCTGCTAAAGTTTCAAGGACGTGATGAATTTTGCAACGCAACTTGTACTCATTTGATGACTCGGATTCAGTTTGTTCAAAGGGGGTGTCATGATATCGAAAGCCACTCGAAGAGAGCGCAGAGGGGATATATAAGACAAAAAATAAAAAGCACCAGAACGTAGCGTGGAGTATCTGCATAGAGACTCATTACCCATGAATAATTTTTGAAGATAATGACTCTTGTTTCGTAAAGAAGTTCTTAAAAAATCTTTCTCAAGGAAAAAATAAACTTTTTAGAAACCTTTATTAAAGAAGGTTAACATTGACAATTGTTGTCGTTCTTAAGCAAAAATTTAACAGGAGGACACCATGAGATTCATCAAAAGTGTATCAATGATTGCATTTAGCGTGTTATTGACAAATCCTTCCTACGTGAGTGCGAGTGATTTACCAAAAGAAACTGATGAAAGTGAGGAAGTTGAAAAAATATCAAAACAAGTTACAGAATTAAAAATAAAAGAAGACTCTAAAACAGGAGAATCTTCTGTAGTCGCCAAACCAATTGGTGGGGGGATAGGGTATAGATTAACTAATTATGCTTTTACTTGGAGAAGTCCCGAAATTGAGATGGCAAAATTCTTTACCCTTACATTGAACAAGCTTCTTGAATTTATTGAAGAAGACGATGATTACGAAAGTATCGTTGGGAAGTATTTCGCTTATAAAACTGGCGATAAAGAAGGTGCTAGTAACTTTTATGAAGGATATTTAATATTTGATGGGTTAGAATATGGTAAAGCCAATCATAAATTCATTAGCCCACAACAAGGTTGGCAACCAAGCCCCGATGAAGTTCCTTTGCAAGAAAAATTAAAACCACATGCCTTTATTAAACCTCTTGTCCAAAAAATGAAGTTACCCACAACTTTCTTGAAGGGGACGCCAACCAAGGATGATCTTTCCAAGACCAACATTGTATATGTAATGTATAGCGAATCTGGCACGCGTTATGTACGTGTGAAAGCTCACCGCGATACTAAGATTGACGATCTATAAGAGAGCTTTTTAGAAAGATTGTCCCTTATTGATGAATAAGGTAAACTGAAAAATAAAAAAACAGGTAGGGGACATCTTATGAAAAAGGACTTATTAAAAGCAGGGTTGGTTTTGTTATTGGTTGGGAGTGGGGGAACGTCAGTAAGCTTTGCGGCTCCTGCACCATTAAACGAAGATCAAATTGAAGTCCTTGAATCAATGCCAACAGGTGACCATCCAATTTTACCTCCAGATAGGCAATTTACGTATAAAAATCAACGATCAACTCAGATAACTGCTAATACTTTGGAAGCTACGGATGAATCTGCGTTAGAGCAAACGGGCATTTTTGCGAGGTTTTTTGAAAGCGTAAAACTATTTATCCTTGTTAATATTGCAACTAAAAATCCTTCAATTATTGATAATACGGATGATGAGCTTTCTCAATTAGCAAATTCACATATTGAAGCTTACCTTTTGAACCATAATAGCCCTCGCGCAAAGACTTTTAAAGAGAGCGTTAATGAATGCTCAACAAGAAATCTTTGTGAAGAAACAATTGCCAAAGAAGAGCTTAGCGCAATTTTACGCGAACAAAAGAGAGAGCTTGCAGCTTACATCAGAATGCATTCAAGTCCTTATATCAAACACAAAGCTTCTTCGAGTTCTGGATCTTAAGAGATAAAAGGTTTGAAGCGCTAATAAAAATTGAAGAGGCTATCAACCAATCTTTGAGTTTCTAAAATACTTTAAGGCGAAGAGAAAAGTTATATCTATTTTGTCTAAGGCATTTAAGATATTAGAGCTCTCTTGCTATTCTAAAGGATTTGCGTCAAAATATGGCCATAAAACATAACAGAAGGGCCATTTTGTGCAGAATAAAACACGTCCTCTTTCCCCCCACTTGCAGATCTACCGTTGGCAATTAACTTCAGTATTGTCTATCACCCATCGGGCAACAGGTTTGTTTTTAAGTTTAGGAATCTTAGTTTATCTAGCATGGTTGATTGCGCTATTGAACTCTGAGAGTTACGATACTTTTCAAATGTTTTTTCAGACTATTCCTGGACGCCTTTTAATGTTTGGATGGGTGTTTTCTTTTTTTTATCATTTAGCAAATGGTATTCGTCATTTGTTCTGGGATGCTGGTTATGGATTTGAACTCAGAACGACATATATTTCGGGCTGGGTGGTTGTGGGTGTTGCTTTTGCGTTGACGCTTGCTTTTGCATTGGGATCTTAGGAGAAACAGATGGAACTAACTCGCAAATATAGATCTCCTCTTGCTCAAGTCAAACATTTAGGTTCCGCTAAGCATGGCACAACTCATTGGTTGTTACAGCGTATAACCGCCTTGATGATTATTCCTTTGGGAGTTTGGTTTTTTTTGAACCTACTCAATCATATGCGCTCAGACTATGATACCGTAATGGCTTGGTTTACAAGTCCCCTTAATTTAATAGGTAATCTAGTCTTTTTTATTACAGCCTTATTCCATGCAGTTCTGGGCATTCAAGTAGTGATTGAAGATTATATTCACCAGCAAGGTATCCGTTTTGCGCTGCTTTGGACTTTAAAGGTAGGTGCTGTGATTTCTGGCGCTGTAGCTATTGCTGTAATGGTTTGGCTGTTTATGGATCAGCTGCTTCATCCTACACAATTAGATTGATTTTTTGGAATAAAGAATATGGTTAAAGATTATAAAATTATTGATCACACCTATGATGTTGTCATTGTTGGCGCTGGGGGAGCAGGGTTACGCGCTGCTTTGGGGATGAGTGCTGCTGGACTTTCTACCGCATGTATTACAAAAGTTTTTCCTACGCGAAGCCATACAGTTTCTGCTCAAGGAGGTATTTGTGCTGCCCTTGATAATATGGGGGACGGAGATCATTGGAAGTATCATATGTATGATACAGTCAAGGGCTCGGACTGGCTAGGTGATCAAGATGCGATAGAATATATGTGTCGCAATGCTATGTCTTCAGTGATTGAGCTTGAGCATTTGGGCGTGCCTTTTTCACGCAATGATGAAGGAAAAATTTTTCAGCGTCAATTTGGTGGACATACTGTTAGAAAAGGTGAAGCGATGGCACGTCGTGCCTGTGCTGCAGCAGATCGTACGGGACATGCAATTTTACATACTCTCTATCAGCAATGTCTAAAGCATAAAACAAAGTTTTTTATTGAGTATTTTGCACTAGACTTGATTATGGATGAAGAGGGGAGCTGTCGTGGTGTGATGGCGTGGTGCCTCGAAGATGGAACACTTCATCGTTTTTCAGCGCACATGGTTGTGATTGCAACGGGTGGTTACGGTCGTGCCTATTTCTCTTGTACAGGAGCTCATACGTGTACGGGTGATGGTAATGGGATGGTGTTGAGAGCTGGATTACCTTTACAAGATATGGAGTTTATTCAATTTCACCCCACAGGTATTTATGGGGCAGGGTGCTTGATTACTGAAGGTGTGCGTGGAGAAGGTGGATACTTAACGAACTCAGAGGGCGAAAGGTTTATGGAACGTTACGCGCCTAAAGCCAAAGATTTGGCGTCTCGAGATGTTGTAAGTAGAGCGTGTACCATAGAAATTCACGAAGGTCGAGGGTGTGGTCCAAACAAAGACTTTGTTTTGTTACATCTCGAGCACCTTGATCCGCACTTGATTCATGAACGTTTACCGGGAATTGCTGAAACTGCCAGCATCTTTGGTGGGGTAGATGTGACAAAAGAACCTATTCCTGTATTACCTACGGTACATTACAATATGGGAGGTATCCCAACTAATTATCATGCAGAAGTGATTAATCCTACGTCAAAGGATCCAGATCGTGTGGTACAGGGGCTTATGGCAATTGGGGAAGCAGCTTGTGTTTCTGTTCATGGCGCTAATCGTTTAGGGGCTAATTCACTTCTCGATCTCGTTGTATTTGGAAGAGCTGCTGCTTTGAGAGCTGCTGAGTTAATTAAGTCCAATAGCTCTCACAAACCTCTTGCAAAAGATGCAGGTAGTGAAGCGATTGCGCGCTTTGATCGTTTAAGAAACTCAAAAGGATCAAAGCCAACAGCCAATATTTTGAAGGATATGCAGAAAACTATGCAGGCTCATTGTTCTGTGTTTCGAAAAGAAGAAATTCTGAAAACTGGCATTGAAAAAATGCAGAATGTTATTGATTCAATGAAGGATATTAAAGTATCCGATCGTTCCATGATTTGGAATACAGATTTAGTGGAAGCTTTAGAACTCGAGAATCTTTTAGGGCAATCTTTGGCTTCGCTTCATTCCGCAGTGGCTCGTCAAGAAAGTCGGGGGGCTCACGCGCGTGATGATTTTCCAGAGCGCGATGATGACAAGTGGTTAAAACATACGGTTGCTTGGGTAGATGAACAAAAGGTGCGTCTCGATTATCGTCCTGTGCATTTAAATACATTAACCGATGAAGTGGAATCAGTTCCGCTTGCTAAACGAGTTTATTAGGAGGAGCTTAGTATGGTTGAATTTACGCTTCCCAAAAATTCTAAAGTAAAAACGGGTAAGACCTATAAAGCCTCAGAAGGCCTAAAGAATATCAAAACGTTTCAAATTTATCGCTATGATCCTGATCAACCGGATCAAAATCCCCGTGTAGATACCTATGAAGTAGACCTTGATACTTGTGGACCTATGGTTCTTGACGCTTTGGGGAAAATTAAAGGGGAGATAGATAGCACCTTAACATATCGTCGTTCCTGCCGTGAAGGAGTGTGTGGTAGTTGTTCTATGAATATTGACGGAACCAATACTTTGGCTTGTATAAAACCCATTGCTGAGATTTCTGGAACAATTAAAATTTATCCTTTACCGCATATGCCAGTGATTAAAGATTTGGTTCCTGATCTGACGCTTGCTTATGCTCAGTATGAATCTATGGAGCCTTGGTTAAAGTCTTCATCTGCTGATGAACCTGATAAAGAACGTTTGCAAAGCCCCGAAGAACGGGCCAAATTAGACGGTCTATGGGAATGCATCTTGTGTTTTTGTTGCTCTACAAGTTGTCCAAGTTATTGGTGGAACGGTGATCGTTACTTAGGTCCGGCGACTCTTTTGCAAGCTCATCGCTGGATTCAAGATAGTCGTGATGATGCAACAGGAGAGCGTCTAGATAATTTAGAAGATCCTTTTAAGCTTTATCGTTGTCATACGATTATGAATTGTACAAAGACTTGTCCTAAGCACTTAAACCCTGCTCAATCTATTGCTGATATTAAAAAGAAGATGGTTGAACGACAAGGTTAGGTTTAAGAAGCGTAAAAGGATTTCATCAAATAGTCCCGTATAATCTTTAAACGGCGATTTTTGGCACATTCTTTTGCATAGATTAAATAAAGGTCAACGGTTATTTTTTTAAGTTTAGGCAAAACTTCAATAAGTCCTGTGTGAGCTAGGTCCTGATAATTATCCGGTAACTCAATGATGCCTAAGTCACATTTAGCCGCTTGTATTAAAGCTGATGGAGAATTTACTCTTAAAGTAGGGAGAGTTTTATCTTTAACATTGCTCTGAAAATGAGTGTTAAGAGGTGAGGTATCAGTAGTCTTCTGATCAAAACAAATCAAACGATGATGAACTAACTCTTCTTTAGATTGAGGTATGCCGTATTGCTTTAAATATGCAGGACTAGCATAAAACCTTAAAGGTACTGAGATCATGTATTTTTGAATACAATCTTGTCTGCCGGCAGCAAATGGTCTGAGGGCAGCATCATAGTTGCCCAGATCATCTATGCGTTCTGATTCAAAGATTGATAGAGAGACTCTAGGATAGTCTTTTAGAAATTTTTCAATATGCTGCATAATCCATGAACCTCCTAAATAAGGAGACACAAGAATTTTAATCTCTCCTTGAAGTTCCGCAGATTCTTCTTTCAGAAGATTCTCAGCAGCTTTAGCTGTTTCAAATATGCGTTCTGCATGTTCAAAAAGGATAGTACCTTCTTGAGTCAGAGAAACGCCTGCCGATAATCTTTTGAAAAGCTTTATTTTGAGACGCTTCTCAAGATCAATAATTTGTCGACTTAAAGAAGATTGACTAATATTTAAGTGTTGACCAGCGTTTGTAAAGCTGCCTGCTTTAGCCACATGATAAAATATTTTAAGTTTTTCCCAATTCATCTTTTTTTTAATTCTTTGAATATTAAGCCTCTGTTAGGAACATGTAGGAGCGAAAGAAGATGAATTCAAAATCAAAATATCGATCACTAGGTGATTTTATGTGAAATTAAGATGTTCTCGGGAAAATTATTGATTCTTTTCTTTACAACTCCCCATCAGATGCGCTATTTCGAGAGGAAGAGCTGAAAAAAATGAACCATCCTTAAGGCAGAGCAGTTTGGGGTAAATTCATGAAACTCATTCGTTCGATTGCAACTATTAGTGGTTATACTGCTGGCAGCCGTGTATTCGGTTTTTTGCGTGAAATATTAATGGCCGCATATCTAGGGGCTAGTATTAAATCAGATGCCTTAGTAATTGCGATAAAGCTTCCCAGTATTTTAAGGCGTCTTTTTGCTGAAGGAGCTTTTAATACCACTTTTGTTCCTATGTTTGCACGTCTGCTTAGTGCAGATAATGAAAAAGATGCAAAGTCTTTTGCCGAAGAAATTTTTGCTATTCTTCTCCTTAGCTTGGCATTATTGGTCTTGTTTGTTGAGATTTTTATGCCACAAATTATGCCTGTTTTTGTCCCAGGTTTTACAAAGACTCCTGAGCGTCTCGAGCTTGCTATACAATACACGCGTATCACTTTTCCATTTATCTTCTTTATATCCTTGGCTGCACTCTATAGCGGTATTTTAAATTCTCTCGAACGCTTTGCCGCTGTGGCTTCATCGCCTATGATTGGTAATATTGGTATTATTGCGACAGTCTTTGCGCTTGTTAGTCTTTCAACGCCTCCAGGACATGCTTTTGCTATTGGTATTGCTGTTTGCGGGTTGATTCAAATGATTTGGGTTATGGTACCTGCTTATAAAAAAGGAATGGGGCTAAGACTACGTATGCCTCAGCTGTCACCTCAAGTGAAAAAGTTCCTTGTTTTAGCAGGACCAGCAGCTGCAGGTTCGGGCATTGTACAAATCAATATTCTTTTGGATACTTTTATAGCTTCGTTATTACCTGCAGGTGGCGTTTCCTACATTCATTATGCTGATCGGTTAAACCAATTACCATTAAGCATGCTTGGAACAGCAGTAGGCACAGCTTTATTACCGCTCATGTCAAAAAAAATGCGAGAAAATGATAAAGACGGAATGATATCCAGTCAAAATTTGGCGTTAGAGTATGCTCTTTTGTTTGTTTTACCTGCAACCATAGGTCTTATTTTCTTAGCTCATCCTTTGATGAAAGTGTTATTTGAACGTGGGGATTTTGGACCCGTAGAAACGATGGCGAGCGCTCAAACATTGCGTGCTTTAGCAATAGGATTACCCGCTTATATTATGATTAAGATTTTCTCGAGCAGTTTTTTTGCCCGTCATGATACTAAAACGCCGGTTATTTTTGCTGTTGTTTCGATCGTTTTGAATCTTATTTTGAATTTGAGTTTGATTGGTCCGATGAAGCATGTTGGTTTAGCCCTATCAACGGCTATTGCGGCTTGGGTGAATGCAGGTCTTTTGATATATACATTAAAAAGACAGGGATATTTTGGGCTTACGGATCGTCTCAAGCGGTTTTTACCACGACTTGGATTGACCTGCGTTATGACCATAGGGTTTATTGAGTTGGTCCGTCCACGTATGATTTGGATGATCTCAGATTTTCTACCACAACAGGTCATATGTCTGTTGCTTCTGGTTGGAGGAAGCTTAGGCTTTTTCTTGATCCTAGCTCGTTTGACCGGAGCTTTAAATATGAAAGATCTGCGTTTTCAAATGCAGGTTAGTTAAGGCTATTAAATGGGAATTATTCTTTCAGGCGTTCAACCCACAGGTAATTTAACGCTTGGTAATTATTTGGGAGCAATCCGCAACTGGGTGACGATGCAAAGCCATAATACTTGCTTTTTTTGCATTGTAGATCTTCATGCATTGACCGTGCCTCAAGATCCTAAAAAGTTAAAAATGCAAACTCGTGAAGTTGCCGCAGCCTATATTGCATCAGGTATTAATCCGTCACTCAGTACAATATTTATTCAAAGTAATATCTCAGCCCATACTGAACTTTCTTGGTTCTTAAGTTGTTTTACCCCCATGGGGTGGCTGAATCGCATGATTCAGTTTAAAGAAAAAAGTGGAAAAAATCGTGAGAGTTCTGTTCTCGGATTATATGCATACCCAGTTCTTCAAGCTGCTGATATTTTACTTTATAAGGCCACGGATGTGCCTGTGGGAGAAGATCAGAAACAGCATGTGGAATTGGCTCGTGATATTGCAGGAGCTTTTAACCGTGCTTATGAGAAAGAAATTTTTCCTTTGCCAGAACCGCAGATTTTGGGGGAGGCTACCCGCGTTATGAGTCTTCGGGATGGAACAAAAAAGATGAGTAAAAGTGACCCGTCGGAATTTTCTCGAATTCATTTAAGAGACGATGCAGATACCATTGCTCAAAAGATCAAAAAAGCAAAAACTGATCCAGATCCTTTGCCAGAAGATCCTAAGTTATTAACAGAAAGGCCTGAAGCCTTTAACTTGGTTAATATATATAGCGCTCTTTCCAATCAATCCTTAGAGTCCGTATGTCATCAGTTTGCGGGTGCTCAATTTTCAACTTTTAAACCAGCTCTTGCAGACTTAGTCGTGTCTATTATAGCACCCATTGGCCTTGAAATAGAACGTCTCATGAATCATGAGGATGAATTAGATGGTATCTTGAAAAAGGGTAATGACCATGCCAGAGAGGTTGCAGAAAAAACGCTTCATGAAGTGCAGAAAACGATTGGTATATTAAGGGTTTGATTTGAACACTTTGGGGATGCATCGGTTTTTCCTTTTTCTTGCTATTATCTTTCTCTTCATCACACCTACATATGCTAAAGTGATTCTTTGGACTTGGAATCGCGTTGATGATTTAAGTTTTGTAGAACCTCATATTGCAAAGATTGCAGCTTTAGCGGCAACTTTTAAAATTACTCCTCAATATTTTAAAATAGAACCACGTCTGAATCGTTTTGTTACCCCCCAAGAAGGGTATAAGACTGCTGTGTTTAGATTAGAAATTGATCAAAAAGTGAGTGTAAATAATAAGATGATTCAAACAATTATTGAAAACATTCACGGTATGTCAAAGGATGCTGAGGAAATTCAGATCGATTTTGATGCGACAGTCTCTCAACGCAAACTCTATAAAGAAATTTTAGAGCATCTTAATGTAAAAACGTCGGATCAAAAAGTATCCATGACAGCACTTGCTTCCTGGTGTGTTCATGACAATTGGATTGATGAATTACCCATTTCACATGCTGTTCCTATGCTCTATAATATGGGGCGGGATGGAGAATTAATCAAAAGAGCGTTTAGTCAATTTGAGGGATGGCGTGCATTAAAGTGTAGAGGACATATAGGGATATCCCTGAGTGAACTTTCTAACATTCCTCATAAAATCAATTTAAATGATTATGAAGTGCATATTTTTAACTCTCGGCCTTGGACACTACAAGATTATGAAACGATAAAAAAACGGATGTTGTTATGAAACGAATATTTTTGCTCTTTGCGATTGTATCAATCCTTCAATGCTCTTCTATAAGAGCATGTGGGCCGGAACGTTGCGGCGCTGTTTTTTTTGATGGAATAGAAGATAATTATTTTAGTAAAGAAGTTGGCTTTAACGTGGATCAATTTCTTAATGGTCAACTTGGTGTTTTGCATCCTCGCTTAAGTCTTCTTAATCTATGGGTAGCTTATCGTTATTTGTCAGGGAAACCTCTTGTAGAAGAAGAAAAGTCAAGTTTTTTAGAAGCCTATGATAGAGCTTATCCAATGGGGATGCCTATTGTGGAGGCCGTCTCAGGAAGAGTGAAAAAGACTAAAGAAGAAATCACATCGTTTCCAAATGCAAATATTGAATGGCGGCAAAAAGCTGAGGAAATATTAGGTGAAAAATTAGATCCATTGCCTACGTATGCTTTCTTTGAGACTCAAAAGGGAGATAAAAAAACTTATGTTTCTTTTGAAGATTGTCCAGAGGAAGCGTTTCGAAGTGCAAATGCACATCTCAATCAACTCATTACAAAATATGGTAGTTCTTCTCTAGTCACAAAGCGATGGGCAAAAAATCAATACAAAGTTTTTTCAAATTGTTCTGCCGGAGATATTGTTCTGCCGGAACCTTTGGAAAGTAGTGTCCAACAAGCTGAGCTTAAAGATTATGCCTATCAAGTGGCTGCAAGTTATTTTTATGCTGCTGATTATTTAAAAAGTGCTGAACTGTTTGAAGAGATTTCAAAGGACTCTTCTTCGCCCTATCGAGACATAGCCTTGTATTTAACCATCCGATCTTATTATCGACATTACCTTTATAAAGAGGGGACAGTTGAAGAATTCTTTAAGGTTTTTTCTCGATTATCTTCAGATCTTAAAAAGGGGCCTTATTGGCGTGAGGCCCAAAACATCGAGCAATATATGAAAATTCATTTAGCGCCCAATGTAGCATTGCAAGACTTGGCGAAAAGAATTACTCAAGCAAATAATCCCGTGGAAACACAGAACCTGGAAGATTTGATATATCTCTATAAAACTCGAGGAGAATTCTTTAAAGAACAAGATTTTCTTGATTGGATTCGCCTTTATCGTGACGATAAAGATCATCAAGAATGCTATGAGATGTGGAAAAAAACACACTCTGAACCATGGTTGATAGCTGCTCTTGAAAAGATTTCGGAAACATCTTCACCGCCTGAAGATCTTATGAATGCAGCATTGATTTTAGCTCCATCTTCTCCTGCATATATAACTTCTCGCTATCATTTAGCGCGCATTTATAAAGAAATTAACCCGGATACGTCTCATAAGATTATTGAAGAAGTGTTACAAAATGATACTCTTCTGCATCCTGTGCGCAATCATTTTTTGGTTCTGAAAGCGAAGATAGCAGGAGACTTTGAGACATTTCTCAAAAGTATTATCCAACAACCTGTTCTGAATACATGCGATTTTCATTTAAAATCCGATAAGGATTTTTCTGACGATTTTTTCTTAACGCTTCAACAAATTCCAGTTTCATATTTCTCCAAGGGATTAAAAATAAATGGACTTCCATTGTGGCTCAAGGAAAGATTTTTAATTGCTGGTTGGGTCCGGTCTGTTCTTTTGAACCGTATGAATGACGCCGTAAAACTTCAATCTAAATTTGATTTTTTTTCACCCGAAATAAAAAAGACTTTGCAAAAATTGAAACTGACAAAGAATAAAAAACTGCAGCATTGGAGGGGGCTTTATATTATTGCGCACTATCCACAATTGAGCATCATGGTTCATCCTAATTATTGGAGAAGAGGCTTTGAAAAAGAAGCTTCTCTTGTTGATACATCAAGTGGCTTTAGAGATAATTGGTGGGACCCTCGACAGCTTTTAGCTCCCTATAATCCGCAAAAATTTCTTTCAAAGGATGAACAGACTATTGCTTTTGAAGAATGGTCAACTCTTCAAGAAATGTTCAAAAATGGGACCGTGGACTATTTTGCAAAACAAGCGTTGGAATGGTTTAAAGCATATCCAAAAGATCCTCTTGTGCCGGAAATGCTTCATTACGTTGTACGTATGAGCCATTATATGGATGCTCCAGAGTCTTCTCTCGTAGCCTTTAATATCTTACATAAATATTTTAAAGGACACCCTTTTACATTAAAAACGCCATATCATTATTACGTTCCAGTAAAAGAAGATTGAGTTTATTGTTGGGGTTTTGAATTTTGAATAAACAGAAAAGCCGTTAACCCCATGGTTGCAATCCACCAACTTTGCCATAAGCCGTAGGAAACCGAGAAAAATACAAATACAGTTGTAAGTCCCGCAGCAGCAGAAGCCTGATGTATTTTAGATTTAATGCAAGTAATGTTCTTCAAGATGATAAAAAGAAAAACTAAAAAAATAATAACACCGATTGCACCTAATTCAAGCCATACCTGTAATGCTCCATTGTGGGGGTGTAGTGGTAGGGAAGAGATACCCATAGGATTGTTGGTTCCAGCCGGGATTAGTTTAGAGGAGCTTAATCCAAATCCTAATAATGGACGTTGGGAGATAAGCGAAGAAACATATTCCCAAATATATAAGCGATGAAGACCAGAGGCTCTAAAATCAATTAAAAACTTTTCCCATCGTTGGGGTTGTAAAATTGTAGAGCTTAAAAATGGGGCAATTATAATATAAAACATGAGTACGACCCCTAAACAAATTACAGCAAAGCGCCGAAAAAACCATACTATGCAAAATACGATAAATCCTAAAATCAAGGCGCTTCGTCCTGCATAATGAGGAGTAAGCCATGGTATAAGAAAGACAAAAAATCCTAGTAAAAGGCTTAAATATTTCTTTTGTAGCGTAACACCCCAGGAGAAAAGAGGCCAAAAAAAACAGAAAATGACAGTTATGGTAGGGGTAATATTTGAGTTATGCCATGGTTTATCAACGGTATAAGTCGTAAAAATTTTGGTAATCATACCATGACTTAAAATATCAATGACGCTGATTAACATTAAAGTGATCAATCCAACCATTAGAGAATTATAGCTAAGCCTTAAAGACTGTGTGGAGTCAGTGATAATGCATACAGCGAAAAGCAATGGTAAAAGGTGCAGAGAGGACTCAAAAACATTTTTGGGCCAAGGCGACCATAAAGCACTTATTAGGGTATAGGCTCCTAAAATAAGAAGCCATTTTTGATGGGATTCTTTTATGGGAAGTCGGAAACCTTCTAGCAAGGAGATGATCACGAACAAGATTATTAAAATAACCATTGGTTTCCCGTAGGCTAAAAAGGCAGCAGGGGCGATCAAAAATGCTAAAAATATTTTAAGAGAATTTAATATGTTTTTATTCATTCTCTAAAAATTTCTGCTTATTTAAAAAGGGAGCCCAATCTTTTATTAATGTATTAGCAACTTGTTCTGCAGCGGAAGAACTTTGGCTATTATCATTTTTTATAATTGGATTCATAATAAAAAACTCATTTAAATAAGCCAGCCTTCCTGCATTATATTCAGAATCGACATGCGCCTGATGGGTAGTATTCATAGCTGTGTTCCAATAAGCAATAACTTTCATAGGGCCTACAACATCAATAGTTTCTGAAACGGATGAAGTTGAATCACCAGGAACAAAAAACACATTTTTGTTTCCTGCTAATTTAATAATACCTAAGACCCTATCCATTTGACCTGGAGTGTTTTGCTGAAAATCATAAAGAGTGATGCCTGCCTTCACTTTGTCTTTCAATGTCGTCACAAAAGTTTGAGTAACGTAATCCGGTTTTCCATCTTTATGTGCAGTTGGAATAATATTATGAGGCTCAAGAGGATATCTTGATCCTGTTCTGGGACCATTCAGGATAAAAACGTGGGCTTGCCGACGATGGGCTTCTTTTACGATGTAATGAGCAAGTTCTTGAGCAAAATTAGCGGTAAAAAGTCGTTGCTTGCTTTTTTCATCGGGTGCATCTCCACCTAGGAGAATAGCAATGTAAGATTTTGCTTTTGGTAAGTCTGGCATAAATTCTTGATATGCTGATTCTGCGGCTTCTTTTGTGCGATTATGAGGCACGCCTATGGTTGTAATAAGTTTAGAACGCGTACCTGAGATCTTTTGTTCAAACTCTTTATTCACTGTATGCTTAGGGAGAATGATATAATCGCAGTGATCAATGAGCTCTAGAGATTTATCTGTAAGCATATGTGATGTATGACAAGTGATCAGGTCCTTTATTTCTTCTACATCTTGTAATACTTGAATGCCTTCTTCTCCCACGGTTAAAAGAACACGTTGGATATTTGCATTTGTTGGTTGAGATAACGCTTCCACAAGAGCTTCTGTGTTTTTTATATCAAAGTCTTTATCGATATTATTGATAGAATCGCGCCACTTATTTATGAGCGCTTCTTTAATGCCCATGACTTGATTCATATCCCCTTTACGTTCTTTATTTGTTAACGTGTAAATTGCAAGTTCTTTGCCGAAGACATTTTCACGGCCAGTAAAAATGAGAATGAGAATAAAGAAAAAATATATTTTTTTAAGCATAAGCCATGTCCTTTAAGCTTTATCTTGTGAGTATTCGAGCAATACTCTTCTTCACTTCCTCTGTTTTTAAGGGCTTTTGGAAGAAATCTTCAGCGCCTAGTTGTTGCGATTTTAAACGGTTATTGGGATCTGAAGACATCACAATCACAGGGATCAAACGCAGTGCTTCATTTTGTTTAAGGTTCTCAAGCAATTCTAGTCCTGTCATATTCGGCATATTGACATCTGTAATAATTAAATCAGGAGATTTGCTTATGATGGTGGCAAGACCTTGCTGTCCATCTTTAGCTTCTATTACTTCCAGTTCAGTGCTAAAAGTTTCTAGAATTTCTCGAACTGTTTTGCGAAAAACTTCCACATCATCAATAACAAGGACTTTCTGTGTAGTTAACCCGGTCATAGAATGGCTCATTGACGTTTGCCTTTAATGAGAGTGATGATGTGAGTGATGTGCGCCTTTAAACCTTTGTCCTATATGATCTTGATGACGATTCTTAGCAATTTTTATTTGACGTTGACGTTCACGCAGTCTTTTTACTTTTTCTGGGGACTTTTTATCAAAACATTGAGGGCAATGTACGCCTTCTTCATAATGAGCAGAAATTTTATCAGCATCAGAAAGAGGGTAGCGACACCCAAAACAAAGGTTATAATCACCTTCAGTGACCCCTTCTTTGACAGCTACTCTGTTGTCAAAAACAAAACATTCGCCTTCCCAAAGGCTCTTTTCCGTAGGTATAGTTTCAAGGTACTTTAAGATACCACCTTTCAATTGATAGACTTCATCAAATCCTTCAGCCAACATATAGCTAGAAGCCTTTTCACAACGAATACCACCTGTGCAAAACATAGCAATACGCTGCTTTTTATTTTTAAAGTGCTCTTTGATATATTTGGGAAAATCTCTAAAAGAGTTCGTCTTGGGATCGAGAGCTCTCTTAAAAGTACCGATCGCCACTTCATAAAGATTGCGCGTGTCGATTACTTGAACATCTGGATCTTGAAGTAATTCATTCCATTCGTGGGGATCAAGAAACTTACCAGTGACATTTGCTGGATCTAGTCCTTTCACTCCTAAAGTAACGATCTCTTTTTTCAGACGAACTTTTAGACGATAGAAAGGTGATCTCTCTGTATAAGACTCTTTATGTTCTAAATCTTTCATGCGAACATCACTCTTCAAAAATCTTAAAAGAGCATCTATTCCATCGCGTGGTCCAGCGACAGTGCCATTAATGCCTTCTGGAGCTAAAAGTAATGTGCCTCGAATGTCATAGGGAAGGCATAACTCTTTAAGACGTTGACGCCACTCCTTGTAATCGGAAAAAGGAAAAAATTTATAAAGGGCTGCAACTACAATAGTCATCTCTTAATACTCCTTAGAGTTTTTCTATAATTATTTTGGGCTAAAAGGCAAGTCCAAAGGGGCATAGGCAAAAAAACAGACCTTAATCTTTAAAAATATCTTTATCTTGCGTTACTGCTTTTTGCCCATTTTTTATTTTAAAATCAATGGATTCTGTGCCTAATGCTTCTCCTTCAATTGATAAAAGTCTAAAATGGGTTGTTAGCACATCTTCGCTATCTTGTTGGGGAAGAATAGCTTGTAGGACGTTGAATCCTGTCAGTGTTTGTTGAGAAGGGAAGTCAAAAACTAAAAGATTACCGTTTGTGTTAGAGTTTATATAGCTATAATCGTGACGTTCACTCTTTAATACTCCCTCAACGCGCACATTAAACTCTATTTTTTTCAAGTTCATAGGTGTGGGATGAAGGATGATAGGGGCTGTACTTCTTACTTGTGATTTTTCTGTTAAGCCAAAAGGGATTGAAGACGCAAAACTATATTTCATATCATCTTCATCAACGATTTCTGCTATTTGAATATGGGACGGAATATGCACGTTACTAATTTGTTCAAGAATAGCCGGAAAATCAACGGCACTAAGAGAGATAAGAGGTTGTAGAGGCACTACAGGACCTTGGAAATAAGATTCCCAAGCTTGATCTATTCCTGTAGTGGATGTTATTAAAGTTGCTTCAGATGGAGAGCAGAAATTCCAAAATCTTGTTGGAAAAATAAATCCTCTATCAAAAGTAAATAAGCTGACATCAACATGATATACAGGGGGTAAAGAATCATCTTGTTGATTTTGATGAAGAACGATCATCACATTACTAATTTTCTTTGGCTCAGGTAGGCTAAAAACAAAAGGTTTTGTTATATAAGACACTCTTTTGGTTACTGGAGCTATTCCAGGTTGAATACCGCAACCATGCATAGTCAAACCTAAGCAAACATGTTTAACGGACGTTTCTAGTGTTCTAAAAGTCTCTGTTGCGCTTTCTGAAGATGGGAAAAGCTTGTTATTCTTACCTTTATCAATAATTTGACCATCCTCATCAACGTAAGTAATTGTTAAACGTGGACTTTTAAGATCAATAGATTGGCCTCTTGAATTAAAACCTTTATAATGAGCTGGAGAGACAAAAGACTGATAAGAAGGAAAAGCTTCCAAATCTAGGATTTCTTTGATTTTATAAGTTTTTTCTTCCTCACTACTGTCAGAAGCTTTAAGAACTGACGGCGATATTACCAAGCTTAGGACGAATAAAATAATATGTTTTTTCACAGTAAAATCCTTTTAAAGAGTTGCTTCATCAAAATCACGATTCAAAAGTAATAACGAAATCGCCTCTCGCAGTTCATCTATTCCCCGGTGTTTTTCAGCGCTCGTTGCTATGACACCTGGATAAGCAGCTGTATGTTCTTCAATAGATTTCAGAGTTTTTTTGTGAACAATTTCCAGCTCTTTTTCAGAAAGTTTATCGGTTTTTGTAAGGATAATCTGATAGGAAACTGCAGCATCATCCAGCAATGTCATCATCTCTATATCATTTTTTTTGAGACCATGGCGACTATCAATGAGCAAATAAACACGCTTTAAATTGGGCCTCCCTAAAAGATAAATCTTAAGGAGTTTAGTCCAAGCTTTGACCAAGTCTTTTGGTGCTTCTGCATAACCATATCCAGGTACATCCACAAGGCGTAGGGTTTCACCAAGAGCGAAAAAATTTAAAAACTGAGTGCGTCCTGGAGTATTTGATGTACGAGCGACGTCTTTACGATTTAAGACAGCGTTTAAAAGAGAAGACTTGCCAACATTTGAACGGCCGGCAAAAGCAATTTCAGGCATGTCTGGAGGTGGCAGCTGTTCTAGATAGGCAACGCTCAACATAAAAGTACAGTCTTCGGCAAAAAGCCATCGGGCATAAGACCGATGGCTTTCTGAAGTCAGATCAGAAGGTTTTGATTTTTTTGTCATTTATTTTTCGATTTACGCTCATCTAGCTTCATTAAGGACCACTGTTGAATGATACTTAAAAGGTTGGTCCAAGTCCAATAAATGACCAAGCCTGCTGGAAATTGAGCCAACATTACAGTGAACATAAAAGGCATAAGCATAAAAATTTTCGCTTGAGCTGGATCTGCAGGAGGAGGACTCAGCTTTTGCTGAAGAAACATAGTTCCTCCCATGAGCAAAGGCCACACACCAATCATTAGATAGCTAGGGGGAGCCCAAGAAATCAATCCGAACAAGTTAAATAAACTTGTGGGGTCTGGAGCAGATAGGTCATGAATCCACCCATAAAAAGGAGCGTGACGCATTTCGATTGAAATATACAGCACTTTATAAATAGAGAAAAACACCGGGATCTGCACCAACATGGGTAAGCAGCCAGCCAGAGGATTAACCTTTTCTTTTTTATAAAGAGCCATCATTTCTTGATTCATGCGTACTTTGTCATTTTCATAAAGTTCACGAATGCGTGTGAGTTGTGGTTGAACTTTCTTCATACGTGCCATGGAACGAAAAGACTTATTGGCTAATGGAAAAAGGGCAATACGAATCAAAATAGTTAAAAAGATAATGGCTAGTCCTAAGTTACCCAACCAGCCGTTAAAAAATGTGAGTGCATAGAAAATAGGCTTAGTTAGGAAGTAAAGCCGACCAAAATCAACGGCTTTATCAAAATGCTTAATGCCCAAAGTTACTTCGTACTGATCTAAAACTTCGAGGACTTTAGCACCGGCAAATAAGTGGGTAGTAGCTTCAATGCTTTCTCCTGTTTTGACAACCTGAGCGGGGCTTAAATAATCCACACTATAATGATCTGAAGCACCTGAAGGGTCTTGAGTGACAGGAGTGTTTTTATAATTAACACGGGCTTGCATTTTTTGATCTGGAATCAGTGCAGTTAACCAGTATTTATCTGTAATTCCCATCCAACCCCCTTCACTCTGATAAGAGTCCAAAGGTTTTTTCTGCAGATCTTTATAATCAATTTCAATGAGTTTATCATTTAAGTATCCAAGCGGTCCTTCGTGAAGGATCATAAAGCCTGATGTTTTGGGGGTACCAAATCGATTGATAATTCCATAAGAACTTAAATTAAGAGAATTATTCGTTTTGTTGGTCACACGATCTGTAATCGTGAACAGGTATTGGTCATCGACTTTGATAACACGTTCAAAAATAAGGCCCTGTCCATTATTCCAATGTAAAGTCACGGGCTGATTGATTTTTAAAATCTTTTGATCTGCTTGCCAAAGAGTGGACATATCAGGCAATTTTTGACCTTGCTGATCGCTTACCCAACCAAATTCAGCAAAATAAGGATTTTGCGTATTTTGTGGATTGAGCAAAGCAATCGTTGGACTGTTAGAAGTACCATTTTCTCTATATTCTTCAAGAGATAGATTATCAAAACGAGCCCCGGTAAGGTTAATAGATCCCTTTAATTTAGGAGTCTCAATTGTAATGCGAGGGTCACTTTTAATGGCCTGATCTACAGACACTGGGCCAGAGAGAACTGGCTGTGTTGTTGGACCATTGGTCATAGGAGCATTCGCATTTTGAGTGCTGGTCGTTTGTTGAACGCTGGTTTCTTGCAGCTTTTTATCCCGAGGACGTTCATAAAAATAGTTCCAACCGATAAAAAAGATCGTCGTAAGAATAAGTACAAATAATAAGTTAAGGTTATTTTTCTGGTCCATGGTGGATCCTATTTTTTGAAGTGAGTTGATTGTGGAACGGGGTCAAAACCACTTTTACCCCAAGGATGACATTGACTGATGCGCTTTAGGCTCAAAAAAGACCCTTTTATGAGCCCATGAATTTCGAAGGCCTCAAGAGCATAACTTGAGCACGTTGGTGCAAAGCGACAATTATGACCAAGAAGAGGAGAGATAAACAAACGATACCCCTGTATTAGTCCTTTTAATATAAAGATGAGAGGCATGCTAAGCAATTTAAGCATGACTTTGTTCCTTACGTTCGCGTGCAAGCCGTTCTAAATGGGAGAGTGCCCATTCCAAATCTCTTTGAATATGTTGAAAATCCTTAGTGACAGCTTGAGGACGCGCACTTAAAAGATAATCGCCTGAATGCATTGGCTTAGTTTCAGCATGGAGACGAAAAGCTTCTCTTAAGCGACGACGCGCTCGATTGCGAATGACAGCTGTTCCCATTTTCTTTCCTGCTGACAGCCCAAAACGCACATCAGACCCAGGGCGATCGATATAACGAATGGTAAAAGCTTCGGTCACCCACCGTAGTCCTTTCTGACGGAGTGCTTCGAAATCTTTTTGAGATGTAATCGTCAAAACCTTGACCAAACGCTAAGCACTAAGGCGTGCTCTACCCTTTGCGCGACGATTAGCAATAACACGACGACCGCCGGGTGTTTGCATGCGAGATAAAAACCCATGCCGACGCTTACGGATCAAGTTTTTAGGTTGATATGTTCTCTTCACGAACGTGCTCCTTAAAAAACGAAAATATTGATAATCAGCTGTATAGGACTTTCTTCATCTAATGTCAACGAAATGGTGAAGATAAGGCAGACTCTTTAGTTTGTTGATGTAATGTTTAAGTAATAATTGAATTTTACTATGACTGCTAATGTTATCTTGACGTTTAATCTAGAAAAAGATAAGCATGTCCTGTAAGTCTATAAAATAATTATATTAATTTTATTAACAGGGAGACAATAAATGACGAAATTTTGGCGCATAGCTTTAGTGCTGCTCGCGATTTTCACCTTCCAAGGAGGTGTAGTAGCATCAGAGTTGCAAGAAGAAAGTAAAGAGAGCGTAGGCTCCTCTTCAAAGAGTGGAACTGGCGTGGCTCAACCTTCAAGATTATCAAAAGGATTTTGGGATTTTGTAGAAGCTGGGAAAGGCTATATTCCAAGCGTCCCTGCGTGGGTTCCGTTGATTGGCAAAAAAGGTACTGTTAATCAGTCAGGGCTGCGTCCTACTGAGCGTGACCTTCCCGATCCAAGAGCTGTGTCTTTTTGGAGGACCAAAAAGGGAATGGTAGTCATTGGCGTTGGAGGAATTGCCCTGGCTTATTTCTTAGCGCCAGAGACAATGTGTGCTGGAGCTGGATGGATTTCTCATAATCTTTCTTTATCAAGTTTGCAGAATTACTTGCCTGAGACTGTTTTGAGCTGGGTCGGTTCAGTTTGTCATATTACAGCTGATCA
Source organism: Candidatus Nucleicultrix amoebiphila FS5 (assembly GCF_002117145.1). NCBI lineage: Bacteria > Pseudomonadati > Pseudomonadota > Alphaproteobacteria > Holosporales > Nucleicultricaceae (SeqCode) > Nucleicultrix (SeqCode) > Nucleicultrix amoebiphila (SeqCode). The sequence goes on from NZ_CP008743.1 coordinate 1,546,923, forward strand.
ACTTCCCCCAACTGATACTTTCGTTGGTGATGTCCTTGAAAAGGTTGTTGATACAGGTGTTTCTCTTATTCAATCAGGAGGTAGTGCAGTATCAGAGACATCTAGTAATCCACTGGTTGATATGACTTTACAAGCTGTAAACAATTCCCTAGGCGGGGCATAATTTTAATACCACTTTAGGTTTGAAAAAAAGCCGTCCTTTAGGGGCGGCTTTTTTTATGGCATGATGAGAGATAAAGTTGTTTGCATTTGAGGATTTTATAAATGATTCTGGGTATTGGTAGCGATATTGTTGAGATTGAACGTATAGCAAAACTACAAGAGCGTTTTGGGGAAAGATTCTTAGAAAAAGTTTTTACACCCGACGAAAGGCGTCGCGCTCTAGATTCCATTAATGGAGCGGCGAGTTTAGCAAAACGTTTTGCGGCAAAGGAGGCGTTCCTCAAAGCGCTAGGCTCAGGTTTTTCTCAGGGTGTTTCATGGCACGAAATTATGGTGACCAACGATCCTCAAGGAGCGCCTTATATAACTTTAACGGGTCAAGCACTAAGTTTAGCTGAAAATAAAGTTCCTTCTGGACATCAGTTGGCTATCTTTTTGAGTCTCTCTGATAGTCAAACTGTGGCTCATGCTGTGGTGGTTCTGGAGGCTCGTCCTGAATAATAGACTGCCCAAGTCTAGGATCTGAGACTATTATGTGTTACAAATTCATACTGAAATCGTTAAAGAGGTTTTTTAAATGACAAAGAATACTTTGCCTGTTGAAATTATAAAACTTGATCATGGGGAAGATCTACCCTTGCCTAGCTATGGAACAGAAGATAGTGCAGGGTTGGATTTAGCAGCGGCTATTCCAGAAGATATCATTTTAAATCCAGGTGACAGGGTCTTGGTGCCAACGGGTATCAGTATTGCTTTGCCATGCGGGTTTGAAGCTCAGATTCGTCCAAGATCTGGATTGGCTTTAAAACATGGTCTTACCGTTTTAAATACACCAGGAACTATTGATGCTGACTATCGTGGAGAAGTGAAAGCGATTTTGATCAATTTGGGTCAAGAGCCTTTTACAATTGAACGAGGTATGCGAATTGCTCAATTAGTGATTGCGCGTTTTGAAAAAATTACGTGGGTTGAAATTGGTGCTCATGACTTTGAAGGACGTGGCGGCGGATTTGGGTCCACAGGGTTAAAGGTCGTTGGAGCATGAAAATCACTTGGGCTCTTTTTATTCTAAGCGTTTTTTTTATGGGGAGTGTTCTGGCCCATGCACCTAAAAATGCGTCAGAATCCTCAATTAAAGAAATGACGAAAGAGCTTAAAAAAGAATTTTGTAGTTATTACGCTTCTTTAAGATCTGATGAAGTGAATTTAAGAGTAGGTCCAGGAAGTGAATATCCCGTGGAATGGATTTATCAACGTAGCCGTTTGCCTGTCGAGGTGATAAGTGAGTTTGGTTTCTGGCGTAAAGTGAGGGACTATGAAGGGACTGAGGGATGGGTCCATCAAAGTACGTTGTCAAAAGTGCGAATGGTCGTTTTTTTACAGCCTGATGTTTTTCTGCGTTCAAAAGCAGACACTTTGGCCACACCGATTGCAAAAGTTTTGGAAGGTGTCATTGGGACTCTTAAGAAATGTCGTCAGGGGTGGTGTCTGATTAAGACTGATGGTTATGAAGGATGGGTTGAATCTTCATTTTTGTGGGGAATAACCAGTGAAGAAAAGCTTAATTTTAAAGGATAGGAATTGATATTGATCAAATTTCAGCTGAGAAAATTAGGACGAGATAGAATAGAAGAGACTTTAGAAAAAAAAGGTATTGCTGCCATTGTACGAAAGATTGAAGGAGAAGAGCTACTCATGGCTTTTCGTCAGAAAATTCTAGAGGAAGCGATTGAAGTGACCGAAGCGCAATCTAAGGATGATATTATTGCAGAACTCGGAGATTTGGTTGATGTGTTGGAATGCTTTATGGAAAAATGTGCGATTTCTAAAGAACAAGTCGATCGCGTGAGAGCGGAGAAACAAAGGGCGTTCGGAACTTTTAGAAACGGACTTTATTTTGATGCTTTTCTTGTGCCCGATGATTCTCCTTATCTACAGGAATATATTGACAGACCCCATAAATTTCATCGTATCCATGAGGAAGAGCCAATTAAAGAATGACCCCAATTATTCTTTGGTTTCGGAAAGATTTACGGTTAACGGATAATCCGGCCCTGACAGCAGCAGTTGAAGATGGCGCTCCTATTTTACCTCTCTATATCCTTGAAGAAGATACAAATAATCCTTGGCCGTTAGGTAATGCACAAAAATGGTGGCTCCATCATAGTTTAAGTCAATTGAATGAAACATTTCTAAAACTTGGCGGGCAGCTTTTTTTGAAGCGTGGCAATCCTCAGGAAATCTTGGGGGAACTTGTAAAGACAGTAAGAGCAAAAGAAGTCTATTGGAACCGTTGTTATGAACCCTATGCACTACACCGTGATAATTATATAAAGGAAAACCTGCAATCTCTAGGTGTTAGAGTGAAGGGTTTTAAAGGAAACCTTTTGTTCGAACCTTGGGAGGTTCTTAATAAGCAAGGAACAGCTTTTAAGGTATACACACCTTTTTGGAAGGAATGTTTATCAAAACTTGATGTGCAAAAAACGTTGTCTAAGCCCAAAAAGTTAAATTTATATAATGCTTCTGTATTAAACGAAAATTTATCTGATTTTAAGCTTTTACCTCAGAATCCTGATTGGTCTTTGAATTTTTATGAAGTATGGCAACCAGGAGAAATGAATGCTGAAAAATTGCTAAAAGAGTTTCTGGACCATAGGGTTCACGAGTATACGCTGAAGCGAGACTATCCGGCTATCAATGGAACTTCCAGGCTTTCTCCTCATATACATTTTGGTGAAATCAGCGTTAGGCAAATTGTCGAACAATTAAAATTTTCCAAAGAGTTTAAGAAGGAAACAGGAGATGAAGTTTATTTAAGTGAGTTGGGATGGAGAGAGTTTTGTTATTCTCTTCTTTATCATTTTCCAGAGTTACCTGAGCGTAATTTTCAAATAACCTTTAATGATTTTTCTTGGGAAAATAATGACGCTAATTTAAGAGATTGGCAGAAAGGACGTACTGGTTATCCAATAGTTGATGCTGGTATGCGAGAGTTGTGGACAACAGGATGGATGCATAATCGTATTCGTATGATTGTCGCATCATTTCTCACCAAGCACTTGCTGCTTCCATGGCAACAAGGGGAAAAATGGTTTTGGAATACCTTACTAGATGCGGATTTAGCGAATAATGCATCTGGATGGCAATGGGTGGCCGGGTGTGGTGCTGATGCTGCTCCTTACTTCAGGATCTTTAACCCTGTTCTTCAAGGAGAAAAATTTGATCCAGAAGGCGACTATGTTAGACGTTTTGTGCCTGAGCTGCGGCAACTCTCAAAACAATATATTCATAAACCTTGGTTAGCGCCTACTGAAGAGTTAGAAAAAGGGGAAGTGGTTTTAGGAAAAACCTATCCTTATCCAATTATCGATCATGGGAAGGCACGACAACGTGCACTTCAGGCCTATAAAAATATAAGATAGAAAAATTATAGTCTCATTTTTTTCGAAAACTAAGAATAGTGTGACCTCTCAAGATTGAAAGTTAATTGCAGATATGGCTTATCGATCAATCTGAGTTTTGATCTTACCTCCAATGACTTTTCCTTTAAGGACGACATGCTTTCCAAGCACAACAACGCCCTTGCCTTGTTCGAATGATATATTCTTATGAATCACAGTTTTTCCTTCAAGAAAAACAACCTGAGTTTTTTGATGAAGCTTAGAATTTTTTCGTATTAAGATTGTCTCGCCTATAGAATCTATAAGTCTCATTTTATTTGTTGCAATATCGATCGTTCCCTTAAACTCTGAGTTTTTTGCGTTCAGAGGACCATTGATAATAATGTCACTGGTAACTAGTGCTTTTGTGAGACTTACAGGGCCATTTACTTCAACAGTGTCCGCTTTTAAATCGACTATTTTTAAAGGCCCTTGAACATTTAAAGATTTTGTTTGGATCTTGTGTCCACTCAAAGGCCCGTAAACTGATATGTTGCTTTTTACTATTATATTTTCAAGTGTTGCAGGACCATAGATCTTTAAATCATCAAAACTTCTATGCGAATAAGAACGAGGCCCATAATCAACTTGAGAGGAACGGGGATTGTTTTTCTCCTTTTTCTCTAAGTCTTCATTGTCACTAAAATCGAAATCCTCGTCAAAATCAAATTCTTCGCTCTTAAAGCCATCTGTATCGGGAACATAATGACGATATTCTTGAGGAATATATTTCTTAAAATCTTCCTTTGCATATGCATTAACACAATGACCATAACTAACTAGGGCTATAGTTAACACTAGACTTTTAAAAATATTATTGATCTTCGTCATATTTGTTTTTCTTCCAATAAAGTTAACTGATTTGAGGAAGATCATCTCTATAAAAGCTTTCATCTTCGTCATGAAGATCATCTAGCACTATAAATTGACACCGTCAAATCGACTTTTGGAAGCAGTGGAAAGAAGAGGGTAATGATTTGTAATACGAAATCAAACTGAAACTGAAACCCTTTAAAAGAAGTACTATTGGCAATTTTGATTGATTTTTCTTTTTAAATCTGATACTTCCCCATTGTTTTTGAATCGGACTTTATTCTAATGCCTGAATCAATTATGATCACAGTTTAAGTTTTCAGATGTTATGGAACACGGAGTAAAAATGTCCAAGCCTCCTTCTCTTAAAGAGACAATAGTTCGTCAGTTGGCAGAAATTCTAAAGGAAACAGATTTAACTGAAATCGAGTATGAAGTTGAAGGTTGTCGCATTCGTGTGGCACGCCAACAAACTTATGCTCCTGTAACATCTGTTGCTTTTCCTCCTGCTACTATGCACGCTTCAGCACCTGCATTAACAGAATCAGCTCAAGCTGTAGCACCAGCCCCAGTTATGGATTTGGCGTCTAATCCTGGATCTATTAAGTCACCGATGGTTGGCACTGTTTATCGTTCTCCAACACCTAGCGCAAACACCTTTGTGGAGGTGGGAAGTGCAGTAAAAAAAGATCAGACAGTACTCATTATTGAAGCTATGAAGGTTATGAACCAAATTCGCGCACATAAAGATGGTGTTGTGTCGCAAATTCTATGTAGAGATGCTGAGCCTGTCGAGTATGGTCAAGTTCTCATGGTAATTGACTAACATAACCCTATCCAAATATTGAAGGAACATATGTTTAAAAAGATCTTGATCGCTAATCGTGGTGAAATTGCCCTTCGGATTTTAAGGGCAAGCCATGAAATGGGCATACATACGGTGGCAGTGCATTCCCTTGCCGATCACAATGCTATGCATGTACGTCTTGCCGATGAAAGTGTTTGCATAGGTCCAGCTCCTTCTCGAGAAAGTTATCTCAATATGCACGCTATTATCTCAGCGGCGACCATATCTGGTGCTGATGCTATTCATCCTGGTATTGGGTTTTTATCGGAAAATGCTGAATTTGCAGCCATGGTTGAAGAACATGGATTCCATTTTATTGGTCCAAGTCCTGAACATATAGCGCTAATGGGCGATAAGATTCAGGCTAAAAATGCTGTTAAGAATCTGGGAATTCCGGTAGTGCCCGGAACAGATCAACCTATTAGCAATCTTAAAGACGCAGAAAGATGGGCTGAGGAAATTGGTTATCCAGTCCTTATTAAGGCTGCTGGTGGTGGTGGCGGCAAAGGTATGAAAGTGGTTCATGTTAAAGAGCAACTGAGTGAGTGCTTAAGTCTAGCTCAAAATGAAGCCAAGGCCTGTTTTGGTAATGACATGGTTTTTATCGAAAAATATCTCGCTCAACCACGTCATATCGAAGTGCAAGTTCTGGCCGATCATCACGGTAACGTTGTTCATCTAGGTGAGCGCGATTGCTCAATTCAACGCAGCCATCAAAAAGTATGGGAAGAAGCGCCATCTCCGGCTATTGACCATGAAACACGCATGAAGCTAGGCGGCTTGGTGGTAGATGCAGTAAAAACTCTTGGGTATCGAGGTGTTGGCACGTTTGAATTTCTTTATGAAAACGGAGAATTTTATTTTATAGAGATGAATACCCGCTTACAAGTTGAACATCCTATCACTGAAATGATCACAGGCATTGATCTTGTTCGTGAGCAAATAAGAGTAGCTCAAGGAGAGAAGCTTGGTTTTACTCAGGAAGAGATCGTTTTTAGGGGGCATGCCATTGAATGTCGTATCAATGCTGAAGATCCAGAAACATTTACGCCCTCACCTGGAAAAATAACAGACTATCATGCTCCTGGAGGTCTACGTGTGCGTGTAGATAGCGCTCTTTATAGTGGTTATACTATTCCCCCCCACTATGATAGTTTAGTGGCTAAATTAATTGTTCTTGGTAATGATCGTGAAACGTGTTTGATGCGTTTGAATCGTGCATTGAGAGAGTACGTAATTGGCGGTGTTAAAACCACTATCCCTCTGCATCAACTGTTGGTTAATTCAACAGCTATAAAAGCTGGGCAGTATGATATTCATTGGTTAGAAAGCGCACTCAAAAAAAAAGCTTTAGCGAGTTAATAAAAACAACTTAAGCTTTTTCTATTTCTTGCTTGCTTTTCTTGAGACCTAAAGACTCATCCAAATAATCTTCAACGTGTTGAACCATTAGTTCTAGCTTGTTAGTATAAAAATGGTCTGCATCTTGTACAAGACGTTCTTCCACAACTATATTGCGTTGTAAGGAAAGCTTCTTAGCGAGTTCGTGCACAGATTCTTTCGAAACAATTGCGTCCTTATCGCCTTGTACAATAAGACCAGAAACTGGACAAGGAGCTAGAAAACTAAAGTCATACATATTTGCTGGGGGTGATACAGAAATAAAACCATCAAGTTCTGGACGGCGCATTAATAGTTGCATTCCAACCCATGCTCCAAAAGAGAACCCCCCAACCCAACAAGCTCGGGCATTGGGGTTATAAGTCTGCATCCAGTCTAGAACGGACGCAGCATCGCTCAATTCACCTTCACCATGACTAAATTTACCTTCAGATTTTCCCACGCCTCTAAAATTAAAGCGCATGGTGTTAAACCCTCGTGAGACAAAAGTGCGATAAAGCGCATAAGTAACTTTGTTATTCATTGTCCCTCCATATTCAGGATGAGGGTGCAGTACTATTGCAATAGGTGCGCTTGGATCTTTACCGTGGTAGTAATAGCCCTCAACACGACCTTCAGAGCCGTTAATAATTACTTCAGGCATCTTTACTCCTTATAAGGGTTTAGTTTAGGGTGATTAATATCAAAATACCCCCAAGCGTCAAGTGTTGAATAAATATTCACAGTTTTTATCAGCATTGAATCTTGACTAAAATACTCAAGTTATTGTAAGGTTATTATGATTGTGTCTGTGTATAGGATATTAAAAGAATCATGAAACTTGGTACAAAAGGACGCTATGCTGTAACAGCAATGGTGGATCTTGCGACTCATTCTGATAAAGGACCCGTAGCGCTTTCGGATATTGCCCTGCGACAGAATCTACCTATTCAATATTTGGAGCAACTTTTTGCAAAACTTCGTAAGGCGGAGTTGGTAGTGAGTGTTCGGGGGCAGCGAGGCGGCTATACACTGAATTTAAAAGCTGATGAAATTCGCGTGGCAGATATTATTTTAGCTGTTGATGAACTTCTCCAAACAACCGCGTGTAGACCTGCTTCAACTCGCTCTTGTCATGGGGGACATGGACGTTGTTTAACCCATAATTTATGGGAAGGTTTGGAGCATCACATTATGTATTACCTAAGGTCCATTTCTTTAGAAGACGTTTGTTTAAAGCGTATTATGTCAAATGGTGCACGTCTTTCGCCACATGAAAGGGACCTTTATGATGTTTCCAATGCGTAGATATTTTGACTATAACGCCAATGCTCCGCTTTATGAGGTGGTTATCGATAGAATAACTATGGCGTTTAATGAATTTGGTAGTGCATCCGCAATTCATAGGTTTGGTAGACGTGTGAATTATTTGATTGAAGAAGCGCGTGCGGAAATCGCTGGCAGTCTTGAAGCGCAACCGCAGAATATTGTTTTTACAAGTGGGGCTAGTGAAGCCAATAATATGGTTCTCCAAGGCTTTGAATCTCAGGGGTATAGAATACTTGTGAGTGCAATAGAACATGCTTCATGCCGATTGGCAGCCCTTAATCCAGAGTTTATCCCAGTAACGAATGAGGGGGTAATCGATCTGGCTATGCTTGAGAAGATGATTTCTTCTGGATCAACCCCCACTTTGATTGCTGTCATGACTGCTAACAATGAGACTGGCGTTATACAGCCAATTAATGAAGTTGTAGTTCTTGCAAAAAAATATGGTGCTCTTGTGCATACAGATGCAGTTCAAGCTTTAGGACGAATCCCAGTTTCGTTTAAAAGCGTCAATGTGGATAGCATGGTAATTTCATCACATAAAATTGGCGGTCCTCTTGGTGTAGGGGCATTGATCATGAAGGAAAAAATAGAGCTTCCTCCTTTTATAAGAGGAGCTGGGCAAGAGAAAAACCGTCGTTCTGGAACACAAAATATGCCAGGTATTGTTGGTTTTGCAACGGCTTTAAAAGAAGTTTTAAAAGAGGATTGGCAAAGAGTTGAAGAATTGCGCAATTGGATGGAAGAGCAAATTAAAGAAATTGCTGACGAAGGAATTGTTTTTGGAGAAAAAAAACCAAGGCTTCAGAATACCAGTTTTATAAGAATGCCTGGTGTTAAACGTGATTTACAAATGATGGCTTTTGATTTAGAGGGTTTTGCCGTTAGCCCAGGTTCTGCATGTTCATCAGGTAAATCCAAAGCTTCTCATACTTTGTTGTCAATGGGTATTCCTGCTGATCAAGCGGAAGAAGCTGTGCGTTTAAGTTTTAGTCCAAATGTGAACAAAAGCGATATAAAAGATTTTGTTGAACTTTGGCATCAGATTTATCAGAAAAAAAGGTTAAAAAAGTAATGAGCTTAGAGAATGTCATTTATCTAGATTATCAATCTACAACGCCCTGTGATCCCCGTGTTGTTGAACAGTTGATGCCCTATTTCAAAGATTATTTTGGTAATCCCCATTCTCGCAATCATGCCTATGGATGGAAAGCCGAAGAAGCTGTGGAAAAAGCACGAGAGCAAGTTGCATCAATTATTAATGCGGATCCTCGAGAAATTATTTTTACTTCTGGTGCAACAGAATCCAATAATCTTGCCTTAAAAGGTGTCGCTCGATTTTATAAGGATAAGAAAACGCATATCATTACTTGTGTGACTGAACATAAATGTGTTCTTGATACATGCAGGCACCTTGAAAATGAGGGCTTTGAATTAACGTATTTGCCAGTGAATTCAAGTGGACTAATCGATCTTTCTCAGTTGTCGGAGGCCATCAATGACCGTACGCTTATGGTCTCCATTATGGCTGTGAATAACGAGATAGGTGTCATTCAACCTCTTAAGGAAATAGGCGCGCTTTGTCGGTCAAAAGGAATATTTTTTCATACGGATGCAGCGCAAGCGATTGGGAAAATCCCTATAGATGTTGAGGAAATGAATATAGATCTTTTGAGTATTTCAAGCGGCAAGATTTATGGGCCAAAGGGCATCGGTGCTCTTTATGTGCGTCGAAAACCTCGGGTGCGCTTGATTCCACTAATTACAGGAGGCGGACAAGAGCGAGGGTTGCGCTCAGGGACTTTAGCTCCAGCGTTATGTGTAGGCATTGGTGCAGCTTGTGCCATTGCGCAGGCTGAGATGAATGAAGAATCAAAACGAATTAAAGTACTGTCCGATCGTTTTTATAAAAAAATTATGACTGCTTTACCTCATGTATATTTAAACGGTGATGCGGAGCAAAGGATCCCTGGTAATTTAAACCTCTCTTTTGCTTATGTCGAAGGCGAAGGATTGATGATGGGAATTAAGGGGTTGGCCGTTTCTTCGGGCTCAGCTTGTACTTCTGCTTCTCTTGAACCATCCTATGTTCTACGTGCTTTAGGAGTGGATGAAGAATTGGCCCATACATCTTTGCGTATTGGTTTCGGACGTTACACCACTGAACAGGAAGTTGATTCAGCTGTTGAACAAATAGTTCATGCTGTACAACGTTTACGTGAAATGAGCCCTCTCTGGGAAATGGCCCAGGAGGGAGTTGATTTTAAATCGCTAACGTGGGCTGCCCACTAGAGCTATAGAAAAGGATAAAACAATGGCTTACAGCAAAGACCTCATTGATCACTATGAGAATCCACGAAATGTTGGATCCTTTGATAAAAATGCACAAAATATAGGCACGGGTCTGGTAGGAGCACCTGCTTGCGGTGACGTAATGAAATTACAAATCAAAGTGAACGATAATGGTGTGATTGAAGAGGCTCGCTTTAAAACTTTTGGTTGCGGATCAGCAATTGCTTCGAGTTCTCTTGTGACAGAATGGCTCAAAGGTAAAACAATTGAAGAAGCAACAACGATTAAAAATTCTGAGATCGCTGAGCATTTAGCTTTGCCTCCTGTAAAGATTCACTGTTCAGTACTTGCTGAGGATGCAATCAAAGCTGCTATTGCCGATTATAAAGCTAAGAAAACAAGCGTTCGTTAAAGGTGATTGATGCGTGAACAACCTGCCATACTTAAGATCACTGAATCAGCTGCAGAGCGTGTTAAAAAGCTTCTTTCTCAAAGAGGTAAACCTTCTGTTGGCGTGCGCATTGGTGTTAAAACAAGAGGGTGTTCAGGTAATGCTTATACTCTTGAATATGCGGATGCTATTGAACCTCACGATGAAGTCGTCGAAGACAAAGGAGTTCGTATCCTCATTGATCCAAAAGCTGTTTTATTCATTATTGGGACAGAGATGGATTATGTGGAAGAAAAGCTACAATCCGGGTTTACATTTAAAAATCCAAATGAGAAAGGTCGTTGTGGTTGTGGGGAGTCATTCCACGTATGACGACCAAAATTCAATGCTGGTCTTGTCTTAAAGAATCACCCCAGGCTATTAAATGTAGTGTCTGTGGAGTCTTACAGCCTCTTAAGAGAGAAAATGCTTTTTCTTATCTTGGTGTACCCATTAGTTTTGATCTTGTGGAACAAGAATTTGAAAAAAACTTTTTAGATTTGCAAGCCATTGTTCATCCTGATCGTTATGGGGGAGCTCATCCTTTAGAAAAATACTATGCAAGTGAGCATTCATCCTTTGCCAATGCTGCATATCAGATTTTGAAAAATCCAATTGAGCGCGCACGCGCTATATTAGAAATTCATGGAGTTTCTTGTGATTCTAAATTAAACCCTGAGCTTTTAATACAAGCCATGGAACGTCGTGAAACTTTAGAAAGTATGATCTCGACAGAAGAACTTCGAGGAATGTTAGAGGAAATGAAGAGTAACGCAAGTGATCTAAAGCAAAAGATTAAAATTAAATTTTCACAGCACCAGTTTAATGAAATTTCAGGATATCTGGATGAATTCACGTATCTTTCAAAAGCGATTTCAGAGGCTGAACAGTTGCTAGAGAAAAAGGCTTAGAAATGTTTTTAGAGATTTCAGAACCAGGGGACACACAAGCTAATCAAAAGGATGCTCACTATACAGCTATCGGTATAGATTTAGGGACGACTCATTCTCTTGTCGCTTATAAAGAAAACTCAGAAGTAATTGTTTTAGGTGGTGAGGAGCGTCTTCTTCCTTCCGTAGTAGCATATCTTGAAGATGGCTTTAGAGTTGGGCATAAAGCTTTAACCTACGAAATTTCGAATCCAGAATATTATGTGCGTTCCATTAAGAGGCTCATGGGCAGAAGTGCTGAAGAGGCTCTTAATGACCCTCTTTTTTCTTCTCGAGTCGAACGAAATAAAGGATCTTTACTGCAACTCAAAATTGGAACTCAATTGCTTACGCCTATTGAGATATCAGCGTTAATTTTAAAAGAATTACGTGATCGTGCTGAACATGCTCTAGGGCACCCTGTGACAAAGGCTGTAGTTACAGTGCCAGCTTATTTTGATGAGAATGCCCGCACAGCAACACGTAATGCAGCACGGATTGCTGGTCTTGAGGTCCTCCGGCTTTTGAATGAACCAACATCCGCAGCTCTTGCCTATGGTCTTGATAAAGGTGTCGAAGGGCTTTATGCCGTTTATGATTTTGGAGGTGGAACCTTTGATTTTACTCTTCTAAAGTTAACGAAGGGCGTTTTTCAAGTTTTGGCGACGGGTGGAGATACTCGTTTAGGAGGAGATGATTTAGATCAAGCTATCGTTGATCATATTCTTCTCAAACGATTGGAAGCATATGGTATCAAAGAAACTCTTTCGTTAAGTGATCATCATCGTCTTTTAAAAGAAGCCAGGGATATAAAGGAACTTTTATCCTTTGAAATGGAAGTGCCTTTTGGGTTTAGTCTTGATGGGCGTGACTCAGCCCATCGTTTAAGTCGTGATGAGTTTGCTGAAATTGCTGATCCACTGATTAATCAGACGATAGAGATTTGTCGTCGAGTTCTATCTGATCAAAAAGTTGCTCCAGAGCATATTGAAGGAGTTGTATTGGTTGGGGGGTCTACGCGTATGCCATTGGTTGTTGAAGCTGTAAAATCTTACTTTGGTAAGTCGCCCCTTCAAGATATTAACCCAGATGAGGCTGTTGTTTATGGAGCAGCTATTCAAGCTGATGCACTTTCAGGTGGACATACGGATGCTCTACTCCTCGATGTGACTCCTCTATCTTTAGGCATTGAAACCATGGGGGGCATTGTAGAAAAGATGATTCCTCGAAATTCAGCAATTCCAATCTCAAAATCTCAGGAATTTACAACATATCAAGATGGTCAACAGGCAATTCTTTTGCACGTAGTTCAAGGTGAAAGAGAGATGGTCGAAGATTGCCGCTCTTTAGCCAAATTTGAACTGCAAGGTATTCCACCTCTACCTGCTGGACAGGCAAGGGTTAATGTTAAATTTACGATGGATGCTGATGGATTGTTGACAGTGAGTGCTTACGAGAAAAATACGGGAATAGAGCAGAGCATTGAAATAAAACCTACCTATGGTCTCAGTGAAGATGAAATGAAATCTATGATTTTAAAAGGACTAGCTCATGGAAAAGAAGATATGGAGCAAAGACTTTTAATTGAAGCGCGCTTTAAAGCTGATGCCCTTCTTAAGCATTTAAATGAAGCTATGATTGTAGATAGAGAGTTATTAAGTGATCATGAGAGGTGCAATATTGAACTGCAAGTAAACGCTCTTAAACAAGCTCTTAAAGATGAAAATAGGGTTCTTATCCGTGAAGAAACTGTAAAGTTAGAAAAGACGAGTCAAGGGTTTGCTTTGAAAAGAGTTAATAAAGCTTTAGATCGCCATGTGGCAACCAAGAACATTGATACGCTTTGATTTTATAGAAAACTATAGACTTTGGTGTTTAATTTTGGGAAGGTGGCGCAATTTAAGATTTTTAGTAACGAGGAAAGCATGGCAAAGATTACTTTTATTAAACAAAATGGCGAGCAAATACAGATTGATGCTCCGTTAGGACTTTCAGTCCTGGAAATTGCTCATCAGAACAATATCGACCTGGAAGGGGCCTGTGAAGGATCTTTGGCGTGTTCAACGTGCCATGTTATTGTGGGTGAAGATTGGTATGACGTTTTATCTCCAGCAACTGAAGATGAAGAAGATATGTTGGATTTAGCTTTTGGTCTTACCCATACATCCCGATTAGGATGTCAGATTATCATGACAGATGAATTAGATGGTTTGGTTGTAAAGTTACCTGCTGCAACGCGCAACATGATGGTTGAATCTTAAAATGCAATTAAAATGGACGGATATATATGATATCGCTGTTGCTCTAGAGGAGCAGTATCCAGATGTGGATGTCTTGCATGTTCGTTTCACTGATTTATGGAAGTGGGTGCAAAATCTACCCAATTTTGCAGATGACCCAAATCGTTCTAATGAAAAGATACTAGAAGCGATTCAAATGGCTTGGCTCGAAGAGCGGGCTTGAGTAATTATCCTTGATGCCTCATTTACCTTTAGCCCTTAAGAGCAAATTGCATGAGCTTCAGCGAGACCTTGGAAAATCATCCATTATAAAAGCCCACGAAAAATTATCTGAAAGATATCGAAAGGGAAGAGGTACAGCAAGTAAAACAAGCAAAGATGAAGCTATTGCCTATGCGCTTGCTCGCTTACCTGCAACTTATGCAGCCTTGAGATATGTTCTATGTGAGTTAAAAAAATATTCTGAGGCTTTTGAAACTGTTTTGGATTTTGGCGCTGGCCCAGGTACGAGCATATGGGCTTTTCAAGAAATTTTTCATATAAAATCTTTTACTCTTGTTGAAAAAAATTTAGCTATGCTTGATCTTGGTAAGCAATTTCTTTTTGATCGCCCCTGGGTTCATTGGCATAAAGAAGATTTGAGGCTATTGAACATTAACGCTCATGATCTTGTTCTTATGTCCTATAGTCTTGGAGAATTCAAAGAGCATGAGCAAAACAGTTTGTTACAGAAAGCGTGGACCGTAACCAATAAAGCTTTTGTTATTGTTGAACCTGGAACACCTAAAGGTTATCAGAATATAATGAGAGCGCGGGATTTTTTGATCAAATCAGGCGCTCATATATTAGCTCCTTGTCCTCATAATAAGATTTGTCCATTGTCGGGTAAAGACTGGTGTCATTTTTCCATTACTTTGTCGCGCACTGAAGCCCATCGTTCTCTCAAGGGAGGGAGTTTAATGATGGAAGATGAAAAATTTTCTTATCTTATTGCTGTAAAAGAGGCTGTTTCTTCTTCGAAATCTCGTGTGATTAAGTCGCCTATAAGAAGATCCGGTCATGTGATTGTTGATTTTTGCACTCAAGATGGGATAAAGCGTAGTACGTTTAGTAAAAAAGACCCCATTTATCGTCAAGCACGCGCCTTGAGTTGGGGAGATGAGTTTGATCAATGACAGATATATTGCACTTAAATCGTGATCCGAAGGATACACGCATTATCGTGGCCATGTCAGGGGGTGTTGATAGTTCTGTGGCAGCAGCTCTTTTAGTAGAAGCTGGGTATGATGTTGTGGGGCTTACAATGCAACTTTATGATCATGGAGAAACAATTCAACGTAAGAAGGCTTGTTGCGCAGGTCTTGATATCTATGATGCACGTACTGTTGCTGAAAAACTAGGTATTCCCCACTATGTCCTTGATTATGAATCACGTTTTAAAGAATCGGTGATTAATGAATTTGTCGATAGTTATCTAATGGGTGAAACCCCTGTGCCATGTGTGCGTTGTAATCAAACTGTAAAATTTCAAGATATGTATACAATGGCTCGTGATTTAGGGGGGCATGCTTTAGTTACAGGTCATTATGTTCAATGGCAATTAGGAAAAGCAGGTCCTGAAATGTATCGAGCAGTTGATCCAACCAAAGACCAAAGTTATTTTTTGTTTGCGACTACTCCAGATCAATTATCCTATATACGTTTTCCTTTAGGTGGATTATCGAAAACAGAAACCAGAGATCATGCACGACGTTTTAATTTAAGAATAGCTGAAAAACCCGACAGTCAAGACATCTGTTTTGTTCCCGATGGAAATTATGCACGCATTGTTGAAAGACTGCGTCCTGGAGCTTTAGAGTCTGGAGACATCGTCTCTATGAATGGTGAAGTGCTGGGGAAACATACAGGTATCATCAACTATACTGTTGGACAGCGAAAAGGACTGGGAATTTCTCATAGTGAGCCTCTTTATGTGGTGCGTCTTGATCCCGAAAAACATCAGGTAATTGTGGGACCCAAAGAAGCTTTAGCTTGCAAAGGCGTTGTGCTGAAAGATCTAAACTGGTTAGGGGAGAGTGTTTCTCCAAATGAAGCCATTGCAATGACCGTGAAATTTCGCTCATCTCAAGAACCTTTTCCAGCAACTCTTATTTTTAAAGATAAGGGATATGCTGAAGTGATTTTTAAACAGCCGGAATATGGTGTTGCGCCAGGACAAGCATGTGTCTTCTATGATGATAACCGTCTTTTAGGGGGGGGATGGATTGTGCAACCTTTGTCTTCTTTTGAATAAGTCATTCCTTTTTTGTTCGTAGTTTAAGAATAAACGACGCTCTTTGTAGACGCTTCATAAATTTTGTATAGCGTTTCTTTTGATCAACATTCATGTCTCTAAATAAATCCTTGCGTATTTTTTCTAATTCTAAGCGATCTGTTTCTATAATTTTTTGTAAAATAGGATAAATTTTTTCAGGAATCGATTTTTTTAATTCAGGGTAAAGAGAAAGAGCGTTTGATATAAATACTGATTCGTTTCGAAAATAATTTTCGCTGAGTATTTCACCATCTTCAGCAATAACGATTGGTGTCCTCATTAAATTGTCCCAACTTAATCGTATGAGAGATTTTTTTGCTTTTACATAAGAAGAACGGGTTTTTTTATCATGTGGTTTTTTTTGAAGATAATCAATCATCAAAGGATATGCTACCTCATGAAAACGTTCATCATACGTATTAAAACTTTCCAATTTTTCGAGAGATTCAATCTGTACAATCGGAGAAACCATTTCAATACGTGCACCGTAAAGTCTAACAATCTTAAAGTCGCCTTTGAGTAGAGAGAAATTAAGGCAGATTTTATTTTGAAAATTAACCAAAACAAGAACTCCACGGCATTGAGCAGTTAAATCTTGCTGATCGGTGGGAAGAATTTTATGAGTTTTAAGATGCTTTATCAACGCACTGAGAACTTCTTTGCCATACCCCTGTCCTTGAAATTTAGAATGAAATTTAAGGTCTAAAGATAAATATCTATCATGTGTAGGGAATGCAAAAATATTACTGATTGTTAACAAGCCTATTAAGGTTTCAGGAGTTTCATCAGTTCTTTTTAAGAAAGCACCCAAGTATAGAAAAAAATTATTTTCTGCTGAATCAATTTGCTCACATGTTAAACCAAAAATTTTTTCTTGCTTTGGAATAACCAAATTAAAATTATAAGCAGGATCGCTGTCTTTTTCGAAGTCAAATATTTTCACGAAACGCGTTGTACTTTTCTCAACAGCATGAGCTTCTTGACGATCAGTTGTTTTGAGAAGACGAACGTTGGTGCGTGGAGTTTCAAATTGAAAAAGGTGTTCTAGAGTTGTGGCGTTGAGATGATTGATATTGAAGCTAAAACAAGAGCAAAGCAGAAAGAAAAAAATGTATGATAAATTCCAAGACAAACTTTTCCCCTCTTAGTAAAATCAAGGATTTTTAAGGTTTGTATAAGATAAAGCCTTTGGTGGTAAGGGTTTTCACAATGAAAGATTAACTTAATACAATATTTACGGGCAAGAAAGACAAAATTAAAAAAATAATTATTATTTTTCAATGAAAAGAGATGAAAATCTATAAAATACAACATGTTAGTATGTCTTGACTTGGATGTAAAAATACATAACAATTAAATTGATCATCATAAGGGTCATCCTAAATCAAACATAAAGGAGGTACTTATGTCTTCTACAAAGCACGTGGTCTCTCTACTCGAAAGAAAAGATGAAATTAATAAAAGACTTTCTCTAGAAATGAAGCGTCCGCTTCCCAATGATTATAGGGTAAGGGAGCTTAAAAAAGAACGTTTACGCCTTCAAGATATTATCTATAAGCTGACTGCTTAACACCGACTGTTCTCTATACCGTTCACCACCTGTGGTCCCCTTCCCACAGGTGGTTTTTTCGTTGCTCAATCAGATTAACACGCTAATCTTAGATCAAAAGATCTTATGTGTTGTAAGAGATAAATCCGATAAGAAAAAACATGTTAAATGTGGAGAGAGCAGTTGAGAAATATAAAATTTTTAATTTTCTTAGGAGTAATTTGGTTCTCTGAGAGTAAGCTTCTTGCCTTAGAACCTTTAACTATTGAAACGAAGGGAGGTTCTTTTGTAATGAATGTAGAACAAGCTATAACTCCTGAGTCTATTGAAAAGGGATTGATGTTTCGTCAAGAACTTCCTCTTAATCAAGGAATGTTATTTGTTTTTCAAAGTCCTAGGCAACCCAGTTTTTGGATGAAAAACACGCTTATTCCTTTGGATATGATTTTTATCGATAGTGATGGAAAGATTGTGGACATGTATCCTGAGGCTGAACCTCATTCTTTAAAGTATATTGTTCCTCGTAGTGCAGAGGTGAAAGCTGTTCTTGAAGTACCTGGAGGGACCATCAAACGTCTGAGTATTGTAGTTGGTGATCAAATTCATCATCAAGTTTTTTCTAAAAAATCTTGACATAGATATTCTTTTTGGATTTTAACGGTGCCATAATAAATTATAAGGAGATCTTATGAGCTGTGTATCATTTTTTAGCAGGATAGTTGTCGTAATTTTATTAACATGGTCGCCGATTCTTTTGGCTAGTGAAACTTTATTCGGTCTAAATGACGTTCAAGAATTTTTAAAGACTAAAACAAGCTCGATGGGACACAAAGTGCGTCTCGTGCAAGATGGCGATCAAGATAAGATTGTCTCTTTTGCTAAAAACAAGGCTTATAAAGCAGGTATCCCAGATGATCCAAAAGCATGGACTGAAAATTTATTAGTACGTCAATCAAAACTTAATTATTTCACAGCTTTGGTGTTTGAAGATGTTGATTCAGAAATCTCTGGTATTATGGGGCTAGGTATTATGCCTGTGTTGACAGGGTATAAAGCTGAGGAACACAAAGATATTCTTGAGTTATTTGTTAACCTCGGTGTATTGAAGAAAAAAGAGGTTTCTGGACCATTGTCGGAAGAAAATTTGGAAAGAGAAGGGAATAGGGGCTTTACGAGTCTTTTGCCAATTATCGTGCACCCTGAAACTCAATCAAAACCAGGCGAAAGGCATAAAGGTAAAGTCCAGAGAATGGCTGATTTATACGACTTTATCGTTCAAACTTCTCTTAAATATGTCGATTTTCTTGCGAGTAACAAACACTCGCACCCAAGAGATAACTCTGATCCTTATATGATGCTGGCATTAGTTGACACCCAACATCCTTTAAATCCATATCTTACAGACTTTAATTTCAGTCTTTTAGAGAAAAAGGGATTTCAAGAGTTTTATCATAAGCAAAGAACGGTTGCCTCTCTTTCTCTTGAGGACGCTAGGATAGAACTATCAAAGCTTAAGTAGTCTTTTTCATTTTTTTACGGGGCCACCATAGATGTGAATAGTCTGGGTGGCCTTTTTTGTCAGCATCCACTCACTTTATTTTTCTTTATATATTTTCATTGTTCTAATATCGGAGTATGAAGAGTACGCTTTGACATTAATTTATTACTAGATCACAAGGAGTCGTCATGATTGCATGGGTTTTTCCAGGACAAGGATCTCAAAGTGTGGGAATGGGAAAGAGTATCTATGATGCCTATCCTGTCGCACGAGAAGTGTTTCAAGAAGTTGATGAAGTTTTGAAGCAAAACCTTACCAAAATCATTTTTGAAGGCCCTGATCAGGAGTTAATGCTGACGGAAAACACTCAACCTGCTCTTATGACTGTAAGCATGGCTATTGTGCGTGTTCTGCAAAAAGAGGCAGGACAAAAACCAAAGTTCTTAGCCGGCCATTCTCTTGGGGAATATGCTGCTCACGCGGTTGGCGAAAGTTTTAGTTTAGCTGATACAGCGCGCCTTCTCAAAATTCGTGGCAAGGCAATGCAAGCAGCGGTTCCAGTGGGAGTTGGAGGTATGGCGGCGCTTCTTGGCCCTACCGTTGATCAGACTCAAGAAATAGTGCAGGAAGCTGCCCAAGATCAAACTTGTGAAATTGCCAATGACAATTGTCCAGGGCAGGTTGTTATCAGTGGGCATAAAGAAGCCATAGATCGAGCCATAGAGATTGCTAAACAAAAAGGCATTAAGCGTGCGGTTCTTTTGCCAGTTAGTGCTCCATTTCATTGCTCTCTGATGCGACCAGCTGCTCTTGAGATGGCTGAGGTTCTTAAAGACACTGTTATTATGGCTCCTAATATTGCTATTCTTGCTAATGTGAGTGTCGAAGTTGTTAAAGAGCCAGAGCAGATTCGTACAGCCTTGGTAGAACAAGTAACTGGAAGGGTGCGTTGGCGTGAATCAATTTTGGCTCTTAAGACTGCTGGTGTGCGAAAAATTGTTGAAATTGGTGCTGGAAAAGTATTAAGTGGCTTAACGAAACGAATTGATGAAGAGCTAGAGTCTCTGAGCTTAAATACGCCTGAAGATCTTGATGCTTATATTAAGAATATTTGAGGAAAACAATGTTTAGTTTAAATGGCAAAAAAGCGTTAATAACAGGCGCTTCTGGAGCTCTCGGGGCTTCTATCGCTAAGGCTTTGCATGATCAAGGTGCAACAGTAATGCTCACAGGGACCCGCGTTGAAGCTCTAGAAAAATTAGGAGCTGAACTGAAGGATCGCTATCATATTTTGCCCTGTAATTTGAGTGATACGGCCTCTGTAGAGCAGTTAATTCCCGAAGCTGAAAAACAAATGGGGCAAATTGACATTCTTGTCAATAATGCAGGGATTACCCGCGATAATCTTATGGTGCGTTTGAAGGATGATGATTTAAAAGATGTGGTTGAAGTGAATCTAGCAGTCCCTTTTCGCTTAATGCGCGCGTGTCTTAGAGGGATGATGAAGCAACGTTGGGGGCGAATTATTAATATTTCGTCCATTGTAGGCGTTACAGGGAACCCAGGGCAAACAAATTATTGCGCTACAAAAGCTGGTTTAATCGGCCTTTCAAAGGCTTTAGCAGCAGAAGTTGCGTCAAGAAATATAACTGTTAATTGCATCGCGCCCGGGTTTATGGTATCGGCTATGACAGGATCTCTACCAGAGGCCCAAAAGGAAAAGCTATTGAGTGCGATTCCTATGGGGCGGATGGGGGCAGCTGAAGATGTAGCTGCAGCCGCTGTTTTTCTGGCTAGCGATGAAGCAGGGTATGTTACTGGACAAACCTTGCATATCAACGGCGGGATGGCTATGATCTAGCTATTCTATTTTGGTGCATTCTATTGTTAGAAGCACAAGTTAGGGTTTAAAACCCTTGGTTATCCAATAAATGAGGATTATTTATGAGCGACATTAATGAAAGAGTAAAGAAAATCGTTGTTGAACATTTGGGTGTTGAGGAAGCGAAAGTGACCCCATCAGCAAGCTTTGTAGACGATTTGGGTGCAGACAGTTTAGATACTGTTGAATTGGTTATGGCTTTTGAAGAGGAATTTGGTATTGAAATTCCTGATGATGCTGCTGAAAAGATTACAACAATTCAGAAAGCTATTGATTATATTAAGGAACACCAAAACGCTGCTTAAGGTGTTGGAATAGTAGCGTTCCTTTTTTTATTCAACAACGAAGCGAGATTATCCCATGCGTCGAGTTGTAATCACTGGCCTTGGCCTTGTTACTCCTCTAGGAGCAACAGTCCAGTCTACCTGGAAAAGGCTCATTAACGCCGAATCTGGTATTAAAGAAATTGATATCTTTGATATAAGTGACATGCCTGCTAAGATCGCAGGTCTTGTCCCCCAAGGAAATCTAGGAGTCGAAGGTAACTTTAATGCTGATGATTACTTATCCCCCAAGGATCAAAAAAAAGTAGATCGTTTTATCCTTTATGGTTTAGCTGCTGCGGTAGAAGCTGTGGAGGATTCTGGTTGGAAACCTCAAGACGATGAATCTTGCTTTAGAACAGGTGTGATGGTTGGATCAGGAATTGGTGGTCTTCCACGAATTTATGATACTTCCATTATCTTGCATGAGGGGGGACCAAAGAAGGTTTCCCCATTTTTCATCCCTGCGTCTCTTATTAACCTGACCTCTGGTCAGATTGCGATGCGTTATAATTTTAAAGGTCCCAACCATTCTGTAGTGACTGCTTGCTCAACGGGTGGTCATGCTATTAGCGATGCTGCACGTCTTATTCAAATGGGTGATGCTGACGTGATGGTAGCAGGTGGTGCGGAGGCAGCTGTGTGTCGTATAGGTGTAGCAGGCTTTGCTGCTTTGCGCGCTCTTTCGACTAATTTTAATGAAACACCACAAAAAGCTTCAAGACCTTGGGATAAAAATCGTGATGGGTTCGTCATGGGTGAAGGCGCCGGTATTGTGATTCTTGAGGAATACGAACATGCTAAAAGGCGTGGTGCTAAAATATACGCTGAAATTTTAGGGGGTGGTCTTTCAGGAGACGCTTACCATATTACAGCTCCTGCTCCGGATGGTAATGGTGCTTATCGTGCTATGCAGGCGGCGTTAAAGCGTGCACAAATTAATCTCGATCAAGTCGATTACATTAATGCGCATGGTACTTCAACTCCTATGGGAGATGAAATCGAACTAGGTGCTGTAAAACGTCTCTTTGGCGAAAAGGTCAAAAATCTTTCTATGTCTTCCACAAAATCAGCCATCGGTCATTTATTAGGAGCAGCTGGAGGTGTTGAAGCAGTGTTTGCTATTCTTAGTATTCAAGATAGCGTTGTTCCTCCAACATTGAATCTGGATGATCCTTGTGAAGGGGCTGAGGAAGTTGATTTAGTGCCTCATCAAGCCAAACAACGAAGAGTAAAATATGCTCTTTCCAACGCCTTTGGTTTTGGTGGTACAAACTCTTCCTTAGTATTTGGAGCCATTGAATAGGGTCCTGCATTATTGGCAGCGATACTCCTTAGCACTGACGATTGTTAGCATCCTCTTAATTTTCTTTGGGGGGTATGAATGGTTGGGGCGTGGGTTTTATCAGGGGCAAAGCCAGCTTTCTCAAACAACGGTCCTTATTCCAAAAGGTCTTAGTCTTCATAAACTTTCTATGCTGCTTGAAGAGAAAAAAGTCATTCCCTCTTGGATCATTTTTGAGGTGAATGTGCGTTTGCGACGAAATTCTTCTAAAATAAAAGCAGGTGAATATTTATTTTTATCCTCAAGAACACCTGCAAGCGTGATGTTACAAATGATTGAGGGACGCACGGTAAAGCGTCGCATTACAATTATTGAAGGCCTTAAAAATAAAGAGATTATTAAAATTTTAATGACAGCTGAAGGTCTAGAAGGGGATATCGTTAATATTCCAGAGCAAGGCTATTTAATGCCGGAAACTTATTATTATTCTTATCATGATTCTAGACAAGCAGTGTTAGAGCGGATGCACGAAGCGATGTTCGATGCTCTTGAAAAAGCATGGAATACAAGAAAACCAGATTTACCTTTAAAAGATCCTAGAGAAGCTATTATCTTAGCATCTATTGTTGAAAAAGAAACAGCTCTGGGATATGAACGTCCTCGCGTCGCTGCTGTTTTCTTAAATCGTCTTAAAAAGAATATGCCTTTGCAAGCTGATCCGACAGTTAGCTATGGATTAGAAAAAGCCTATGGAAAAACTCTAGAGCGCCCGCTCAATCGAAATGATCTGACGATTTTAACGCCCTATAATACTTATATGATTCAGGGGTTACCGCCTGAGCCTATCTGTAATCCAGGTCTTGCTTCTTTAAAAGCCGTTTTAAATCCAATGGCGACAGCGGATTTATATTTTGTCGCCAATGGTGAAGGAGGACACACTTTTTCCCCTAATTACAAAGAGCATCAAAAACATCATCAAAAGCTTCGTGCTCTTCGTAAAAAAGAAAAATGAGTTTAAAGCTCAGGTCTTGTCCAAAGCACATGCATTAGAAAATTTGGTATTTTATACAAGCGAACAAGTTTGTTTTCATCCATATAGTTCTCAATATCTTGTTGATTCCAACCATAAAGATAAGCTGTTTCAATTCCACGTTAACTGTCCTACACAATGGACAAAATTAAAGTCGCTATTGAGGATTTTAAAATAGTTCCCATATATATAAAAAACGAGATTTGAGAAGCCATGAAAAATATTAATAAACTGACCTTTGCATTTTGTTTATCTCTATCGATTTCTGCAAATGCTATGTTTCCAGAAAATCCTGAGGATCATGGTGATTTGTTGATTGACGGGTACAAGCATCCGGGAATAGGACGCATTACTTTAATGGGACAAAAGCGCGATACTAAGGAAACATTTTTACGTTCATTTTCCTCTGCAGCACTTGTTGATGCCTTATCTTTAGGCTTAGACGCTCAATTTCAAGGAAGAGTTTTCGTTAGTGCAAGGCATGCTTTTAGTGCTCTTGACGGACTTTCAAATGATCCAAATAGAGTTAATAGAACGCTCTTGCGGCATTCTCTCACTTTTGATCAACGCACTATGGTAAACGACAATTATAAGCCTGAAGAAGGGAAAATTTTTGCTTTATTTTACCCAAAAAACTATGATTTAAAACCTTCTACGCAAGATGATATTGTCTTTGGTCTTCTGTCCACACCAATTACTGGAGTATCTCCTTTACCTATCAGTTCTCTTTCCTATGAAGAGGCAGTTGGAAAACCCCTTAAAGTTGTTGGTTATGGAACGAGTGGATTTAAAGATGCTAAGGTTGCTTTTCTGGACGCTTTAAAAAGAGCAGGGCATCAAATTAGTAATAGCTTTGGTAAAATTAAGGACGTATTTTTATCCACAAAAACTAAGCTCCATCGACAGGGTGAAGACGCCGTTGTGATTCCTACTAATGTGAATGGACAATTAATTCCTACGGTCATTGGTTTAAATAAATTACATAGTAAAGTTCAAGGAACTGTTCTTGAAGGGATTTTGAATGGTAAATCTTTAGCAAGTTTTACTAAAGCTCTAAAAAAAGAATTAAAAACTATGGACAATGTTGATGGTGAGTTCCGTACATTCCGTCAATGGAAAGGTGTTGATTTGCCTCAACCTATAGGTTTGATCAAAGCTCCCAAGAGAACCGTGCGCTCAGATGTGGGAGATAGTGGCGGAGTCTCTATGGTTAATGAAGATGGAAGTTGGAAAATCCTTGGTGTTATTGCTTCTGAAGTTTTTGAAGAAGGAGATCCTACAACAAAAAACTTCAAAATAATTGAGGGGAATAAACGGATGCAAGAAATTGGTTTTGATGGATATGTACGTGAATTAGCGGCTTTGGAAGGACCTTACTTTACACGTTTTATAAAAAATAAAATATTGGCTGTTTTAAGAGAGATGAATCTAAAGGATCCACTGCTTATAAATACGGAACATATCCATCTATCTTCAAAGATAAAAGCCTTTGGTGATTATATAACGCGTCCAGACGTCTTAACACAAGGTGTACATACTTATTAGTAAGAACATAGTTTATTCATACTGGGCCACAAATTCATCAAGACTAAAATGCTTAAAGACCTCTGCGTATGGAGAAAAAGCAGCTTTTGTTAATTGACTCAATTTTTTTCCTGATTCCTTGTTGCGATCATAGGCTCTTTGCCAAAATGGACGTGGATCAAAGGATGGGAAAAGAGGGTCTAATTGTGACGTATGAGCTCTAATAGCTGAAATTTTACGCTCCATCTCAAGCTCATTAAAAGAAACAATCATCAATGAATGAGGTGTATGAAGGGGCCATTCAGCATAGGCGCCTCGGTATCCATAGAAGTGAATACGTTGAGCGTTGGGCATGGATTTAATCGTTTGCGCAATAAGCTGTGTTGAAAGCCCATGGGCACCATGAGGATCATTTTCTGCAGCAAAAAAAATAATATCAGGATTCTTTTCTTTTAATAAATCTTTCATGCGATTTAAATCTCTTGCTTGGAGAGCGTTTATACCTGGAAGACCGCGACGTTTATAGTACTCTGCCTTAAAAAAAATAAGATTATCAGAATTTAAACCCAAAATGGCTGTTGCATTTGTTGCTTCGACTTCCCGCGCGCGTTGTTTCGCTAATTGAATGCGTTCTTCTATAGGTAGAGTTGTATGCTCTTTGTCAACGAGCGGAAAAACTTCCTGATATGTTTTGTCAGTTGTTCTCACTGCATTACTGCCTGTGACAGCATACACTACATGTATGTTATTTCTCTTTGTCAGCAACTTTTCTAGCGTCGCAGACATACAGATCACGTCATCGTCAGGATGAGGAGAAACAATGAGGATGCTCTTGTTTTCGGGCAGTTGCTCGTCTTTTGCTTTATTGATTAGAATTTCCGCTAGGTTTTGAGGAGCCTTATTATAATATCTTTCTTGGTCTTCAATTAAAGTTGCTGCTGGTTGATCAATATACCAATGAACATTTTGATGACGTTGCAAATGACTTGCTGGGAAATCATCATTTTCAGGATGCATCAGCGCACGTTCAATAACAGGCGCTTTATCGTCGCTTGTAGCTAAAACAATTATCCTTTGAGCCTCAAGAATATTTGCAAGTCCCATGCTCAAAGCTTGCTTTGGAACGTCTGTGGAAAAGCGATCATTGAATTCGCCTTCTTTAATCATCGACTTTAAAGAAGAAAAACGAAACCCAGTATCCAGTCTTGTTTTGTCGGTAAGTGTAACAACGTGCGTTCTTGTAGTCAGAGGAGTGCCAGGTTCATTAAACGCAATGTGTCCTCCTCTTAAAATAACTTTTCCTAATGACGTTGTTTCTGGATAAGCTCCGCCAACGCCTAAAATAACGAGATCTATAGCATTGCTTTTATTTTGAGTTATTGCTTTTTGAAGTTTGCTCTCATATTGCTGCGCTGCTTCTTCGGGGGTACTCTCTTTAGGAACTTTTGGTAAATGACAATTTTGAGGTTGTGGAGCTCTTTTTTTATCTATTTCTCTTAAAGGACCATAAAAATAAGTATCCATGTAATATTGATAGCTTAAAGGATGATTTTCTTCGAGCCCTACATATTCATCTAAATTAAAAAATTGAGCCTTTGAAAAATCAACATCTTGAGTTTTTTTAAATTTTTTAACCAAAGCTTTATAGAGTTTAACGGGCGTTGACCCTGTTGGTAATATAATAAGTGCGTTCGGTTTTTTCTTGATTACATTAATGACTTCATCGGCAACGGTTTCATAAAGTTCATTAAGACTATTTTCTTCAAATACATCGACATTAGAGAGTGTTTTTTGAGGTGTTTTCATAGCTGCTTGTGAATTATTCATAGGTCCAATCAATAAAACTAAGGATATTAAAACCCTTCGGATGATAAAGCCTCTCATGCTCTGTGATTCTTTCAACTATAAATATTCTTGATTTTATTCAAAGGTATGCGGTTTAGTATTGTAACGTCAAGAATCTTTTGGGATTAATGACAAGTCTTTTGAAATCTTGTTAAAGGAAGTTTTTTGAATCATGAAGGTTAAAAGTGTTACTGAGGCTCAATCAGTCTTAAATTCGGCGAATAAAAGCACCCTTGTTCTTTTTGATGTGGATGACACACTTATTACTCCACGTTCCACATCTTTTAGATTTCAAGGAAATGGAATTCTTAATCCCATAGATAAATTGAAGGTAAAGAAACATCTTATTCAAAACTTCGAAGAACTCTTAGGGGCATGGCGTTTGCAAAGACAAGTGATGTTAGTAGAAAATCATTGGCCGAAAGTCTTAGAACGATTAAAAACGCAAGGAGCACATGTTTTTGGCTTTACAAAAATGGATACGGGTAAGTTCGGCCCTATCTTGAGCATGGAAGATTGGCGTCTAAATGAATTACGCCAGTATGATCTCACTTTTACCAGGGAAGTTCTTGGAGAATCTTTTGTAAGGTTTTGGAATGAAGGATCGTTCTATGCTTGTTTTAAAGAAGGCGTAATATTTACTAGCATTTTGAATAAACGCCAAGCACTTCATTATTTTTTAGAACAAAGTCCTCTTCAGATTGATAAGATTATTTTTATGGATGACAGACTTGAATTCGTTCAAGAAGTTGAAAGTTTTGTTCAATCGCTATCTTTAGAGTTTCATGGGTTTTATTATCGAGGAATTGAATCTCTAGAAGGAAAAGCCAATCTAGAAATTATTGAGCTGCAAACTCAGAAATTGTTGGAACATCATCAATGGTTAGAGGATGAAGAAGCTCATATGTTGTTAAACTCAGGAAAATAAAGACTTTATTGTAGCTGCACATCAAATTCTAATTCACACAATTTCTTTAGATCTTGGCAGATGGTTTTTGATTCAGATGAGTTTTCGCCATAGAGCTTATTGGCGAGATCTAATCCCTCTTGAACCATTGCAACTGAATATTGCGTACGATCCTTTAAAGGAGCTTCTTGTTTCTTTTTTATTTCTTCGTTTTTACCCAGCAAAAATTGTGCTGTAAAAGCATTAACAGTGGGTAAGAGCTCGTCATCAAAAATAATGCCTGGAATGTGACCTTGCAATGTAACCACCAAACGTTCAGAAATTCCAATATTGCAAACTCGATGGTTGTCATCTTCAATGCATTGCCCAAGGTTCTTAACTAGGTTATTTAACAATAACTCTCTAACAGTTTTTGTATCGATATCTTTTTCAACGCTTTCATGTTTTTGAATTAATTGCCACGTGCGCGCGAATAAACCTTTCATAGTTACGTGCAGACCATCCTTCAAAAAAGTATAACTCTCGTCTTCGACAATCGCTGGTTTGTCTAAGGGATGAATATAGGGCCCTTTTAATGTGCGCAGCGCATTCTCTACTTCATTAGAAGCGAGCGCTGTTCGTGGAAATGTCTCATTAGCTGTTGGTAGAAGGCTTTCCAAGTAATCATTAGCTTCAGAGATAACCTCATCCGTGCTTTTATCAAGCACAGGGACAAGTTCGTATATTTTCTCAATAGCAAGAAATGTTCGGGATATTTTTTTCTTATTCATGACGTTTTCATTGTTGCCATAGTGTGAGTATTCATTCAGATCATAAACACGCATGAAGAAATTTTTTAAAGCATCGAGTCTTTCTTGTGATGCTATGCGAGTATTAAAGATATCTTGAATTTCTTCAATAACTGACCGTGAGTAAAATTGAAAATAACGATTGGTGGTGAGCAGGGTATAGATCTCAACTTGTTCATGTTCAGTTTTTGCTTCGTTGAGTCCGCGATGAATGAGATTGGTTATTTCATCCCAAAGAGTTGAAGGAATGCTGTTGAGAAAGTACAAGTATTGTAAAGGATTAAAATCTCCGCGATGCAGTTTATGAGTGTTTCGAGCTTTTTCGATCAGTTGACTTTGCACAGTCAAAGAATGACGGGACAACACATCGATTCCTTGAATCCATTGTTGTTCTAGTCGTGATGCTTTTAATTGGCTTGTTTGGATGGAAGAAAGGACTGGAGAAGTCTCTATCATTTGATGGATTTCTTTAATGTTATTAAGTAAATTTAACCAGTAATCAAAAGTCATTTCTGTCATTTTCTTAGCAAGATGCGCAAAAATTCTATCATTGACCATATCTTGTGGTAAGGTTTGCATAGATTGCATCAATGTTTCACGATTATGAGTGCTTAGCCGTTTTAGAGTCTGCAAAATTGTGCTCTCTGAAATATGGTCACCGTAGGTTTTTTTTGCGGCCCGAATGTGAGTGAGTAAATTATCCCAATTAGTCGGTTCTATGCCTTGACAGGTTTGAATGAGGGTGTTTAATTTTTGAGGTGTTAAATCCTCAAAGTTTTTCTTGATAAATAAGAGTACTTGTTTTCTTTGTTTCTCATTAATGCTTTTGCATGCCTGCAATACTTCTCTTTTGAAGAATAATTCTGAGTTTTGAAGAATGGGGAGGACTAGCTTAGGTATGCTGAAGACTTGTTTGGGTCCTAAGCTGTAAAGATCTTCTAAAAGTTTATAGCGCTCATAACGACTCGCTTCTGGTGATATTAATGCATTGTAAGATTTGAATAGATCATCGAGTTCTTTCCGTGACCAAGATGCAAAATAGCCGATTAAGGCTTTCTGTTGATAGTGTATGAATGCAGCGCCAAACTTTTTTTTCCATCGAGAGGTGAAATTTTTTCGCTGTCTGTCTGATAAGGGGATAAGCGATTGTACAATTTTAACATAATGATGATCCGTCATGTCAGGTGTGAGAATTTTTAGGGTATCTTCTAAAAAGATGTCATCGAGATTTTTTTTTCCTCCATTTTTCGAATTTAGGAAGGCTGATCTTATTTGTTGAGATTTTACTGTAAAGTCTTGTGAGGTGTAATCGATAATTGAAGCGTGGAGAGAAAGTGATATTAGAAAGAATGAGAGCATTAGAAAAATAAAAATGAACCTAAGTTCCATACCTTACCTTCCTGTTTTCTAACATAAACATAAAGCTTAAATAAAAATGATTAATGAAAAGGAAACAACAAACTAGATGCTTATAGTTAATGTAATATTTCTTGATAAGTCGATTTTAGAAGTCTTGGGGGGGAATGAATGTATGAGTTATTAAGAAAAAAATATTTGTTACCTTAATGTAAGCTAGAAAGTTTTAGGGGTATTTTTTTGTAACAAAAATCAAACTATAAAAATTTATCTGTGGTTCATAGAGTAATATAAAGAAATCGGTAGATTTTTGTGAGGAGCTTCAACAAATCCTAGCATGAATAGTAAACCATAGTTATAATCCTTCTGTTTTTGAAGGAGGAAACATTAAGTGATTAAAATAACCTTGCCCGATGGGGCAGTTCGTGAAGTGCCAAAGAATAGCACTGGTTTGGATGTAGCTAAAAGTATTGGTGTAGGTCTTGCTCGTGATGCTGTTGCGGTAAAAGCTAATGGAGTCATGATGGATCTAACGCGCCCGTTAGAAAATGATACAGCTTTGGAAATTATCACACGAACGTCGGTTGATGGGTTAGAACTTCTTCGTCATGATGCAGCTCACGTTTTAGCGGAAGCTGCTAAAGAAATTTATCCTGACATTCAAGTTACAATTGGTCCTGCCATTGAAAATGGCTTTTATTACGATTTTTTTCGTGAAAAACCGTTTACTCCTGAAGATCTTGAGAAATTAGAAGAGAAAATGCGGGAAATTGTTGATCGAGATGAACCAATTATTAGAGAAGAGTGGTCTCGTAAAGACGCTGTCCCCTATTTTAAGTCTATAGGAGAAAATTTTAAGGCTGAAATTATCGATAGTATTCCCGATGCAGACACTATAACGGTCTATAAACAAGGCAAGTTTGTTGATCTTTGTCGTGGTCCTCATCTGCCGACAACAGGGCGTTTAGGTAAAGCATTTAAGCTCATGAAGTTAGCTGGAGCCTACTGGCGAGGAGATCCCAAAAATCCTCAACTACAAAGAGTTTATGGCACAGCTTGGGCCAATGAAAAACAATTAAAAGACTATCTAACTCTTTTGGAAGAGGCTGAAAAGCGCGATCACCGGCGAATTGCTAAAGAAATGGATCTTTTCCATTTGCAGGAAGAGGCTCCAGGGTGTGTGTTTTGGCATCCCAATGGTTGGACCATTTATCAACAAATTCGTCAGTACATTAAACGTCGTATTGAAGCGGATGGTTATATGGAAGTGAATACGCCCGTTTTGGTTGATAAGTCCTTGTGGGAAGCATCTGGTCATTGGACTGAATTTCGTGAAAATATGTTCGCGACAGAAGAAGTGGATGGTCGCACTTCCGTTTTAAAACCGATGAATTGTCCTTGTCATATTCAGATTTTTCGTCAGGGACTCAAGAGTTATCGGGATCTTCCTATTCGTTTAGCTGAATTTGGTAATTGTCACCGCAATGAATCGTCGGGTTCTTTGCATGGATTGATGCGTGTACGCTCTATGGTGCAAGATGATGGTCATATTTTCTGCACTGAAGATCAAATTGTGACTGAAACACAAAAGTTCTGTGAATTGCTGAGTGCTGTCTATCGTGATTTAGGCTTTGAGTCTTTCCATGTGAAATTAGCAGATAGACCCGAAAAGCGTGCAGGAACAGATGAAGTTTGGGACCGCGCGGAAAAAGCGCTTATGCAAGCAACAAAAGCAGCAGGGGTTGAGTTTAACATCAATCCAGGTGAGGGTGCTTTTTATGGGCCAAAACTCGAGTTTTATTTAAAGGATGCGATTGGACGTGAATGGCAATGTGGAACGTGGCAAGTAGACTTTATTTTGCCGGAACGTTTAGATGCCAACTATATTGGAGAAGATAGTAAAAAACATCGACCTGTTATGCTCCATCGTGCTGTTTTGGGATCTCTCGAACGATTTATTGGGATTTTGATAGAGCATTATGCAGGTAAATTGCCCCTTTGGCTTGCGCCCGTACAAGTTGCAGTTACGCCCATCACCAACGATTTAGACGATTATGCTCTTGAAGTAGCCGAAATTTTTAAGAAATCAGGCTTGCGAGTAAAGGTTGATTTGCGTCATGAAAAGATTAATTATAAAATACGTGAAATGAGTCTTGCAAAGCATCCTATTATTTGTGTAGTAGGAGCTCGTGAGGCCAGTGATAGAACTGTAGCGGTGCGTAGGCTTGGAAGCCAATCCCAGGAAGTTCTGTCTATTGATCAAGCATTGGCTAATTTTGTGCAAGAAGCACGAATGCCTCTTGATCGTTAAAGTTTGGATTCATTAAGAAGAGGAGAGAGACATCACAAAATCGTTTCGTGAGAGGGGTCAACTAGACGATGGCCCACGAGTAAATCAAGGAATTCGAGCACCTCGGATTCGATTGATTGATGAAAATGGTGAGATGATTGGCGTCGTAACAACTCAAGAAGGAATTCGCCGTGCGGAATTAGCTGGCTTAGATCTTGTTGAAGTTTCGCCTCAGGCTGATCCACCTGTTTGTAAAATTCTTGACCTTGGTAAGTACAAATACGAATTGCAGAAGAAAAAGGCTGCTGTTCGTAAGAACCAAAAAGTCATTGAAATTAAAGAAATTAAAGTTCGACCTACCATCGAAGAAAATGATTATCAGGTCAAGCTTCGTGCCATGAAGCGGTTTTTTGAAGATGGAGATAAAGTTAAGGTCTCGATGCGTTTTCGTGGACGTGAACTGTCTCACCAAGAGCTCGGTATGGAAGTGTTGAAGCGTATGTGTACTGATCTAGATGATATAGCTCGAGTAGAACACGAACCAAAATTTGAAGGGAAGCAGATTTTTATGCTTCTATCGCCAAAATAATAGTTTCAAGAGAGGGTTTGACGATTTCGATTTCATGATTGCAATCGTCAAAAAAGCTTGTTATAAGCCTCTTACTTCTGGTGGCCTGGCGCGTGTATACGCGGGCATGCCTACCCACCTTATAACCTTTTAAAGAAAGAGAGTTAAAATGCCCAAGTTGAAGACAAAAAGTAGCACTAAAGGCCGCTTTCGTGTAACGGCGAGCGGTAAGATTCTCCGGGGGTATGCTGGTAAACGGCATATGCTCATCAAAAGAACTCAAAAGATGAAGCGAAATGCTCGTGGTTTAGTCGTCATGTCTAAGCCCGATCAAAAGATTATTCGTCGTTTCATGCCCTATGCTTAAAGGAGAATTATAATGGCTCGTGTAAAAAGAGGGGTTACGACCCACGCTCGACACAAAAAAATCTTAAAGTTAGCATCAGGCTATCGTGGTCGTGCCAATAATTGTTTTAGAATTGCAATCGAAAAAGTTGAAAAGGCTTTACGCTATGCGTATCGCGATCGTCGCGCGCGTAAGCGGGATTTCCGTAAGCTTTGGATCCAACGTATTAATGCGGCGACTCGTGAACATGGGATGACCTATTCGCAATTCATTAACGGTATTCAAAAAGCCGGTATTGAAGTTGATCGTAAAGTGTTGGCTGATATTGCTGTACGGGAACCTTCAGCCTTTAAAGCACTTGTAGATCAAGCTGGTGCGGCCCTTAAGGCATAAATTGTCTTAAGTTTAGACCAATGTTGAAAAGCCGCTAAAACGCGGCTTTTTTCTTTCTTCTTGATAGGGTACAAAGAAGGTATGGAAGATTTAGTCACGCTTAAAGCATCAATCCTGCAGAAAATCTCTGAGGCTAACAATTTAAAAGCTTTAGAAGATTTGCGTGTGCAAACTTTAGGAAAACAAGGCTCGATCACTGTCTTGATGAAGAATTTAGGCAGTCTTGAAGGAGAGGCTCGTAAAGAGCAGGGGCAAAAACTCAATGACGTTCGAGCTTCAGTGGGAGAGGCTCTAGATAAACAATTAGCTTATCTTGAAGCAGAAGCTCTTTCTCATCAACTCATCAGTGAAAAAATAGATATTACTTTACCCGGACGTTCATTACCTCAAGGGACAATTCATGCCCTTTCGGAAGCGATGTTTGAAGCGATTTCAATTTTCAAGGATATGGGGTTTTGGATCGCCGAAGGCCCAGAGATTGAAGATGATGAGCATAACTTTACTGCCCTGAATATTCCTGAAACCCATCCGGCCCGCCAAGAGCAAGATACCTTCTATCTACCAAAGGATGAAAAGGGTACGATCCAATTGTTGCGAACCCATACATCGCCTGTGCAAATAAGAACAATGCGCGAGAAAAAGCCTCCTTTACGAATTATTGCGCCTGGACGTGTGTATCGTAGTGATTTTGATCAAACTCATACGCCTACATTTCATCAAATTGAAGGTTTTTATGTGGATGAAGGGGTACATATGGGACATTTAAAAGGGTGTCTTACTGAATTCTGCAGAAGATTCTTTGGTAAGCCAAAATTACCTGTGCGCTTTCGTCCTTCTTTTTTTCCATTTACCGAACCTTCGGCGGAAGTAGATATAGGCTGTCGTCGGGGAAAAGATGGCCTTGAAATCGGTGAAGGGAGCGATTGGTTAGAAATTCTTGGGTGCGGTATGGTGCATCCTAAGGTGTTAAAGAATTGCGGCATCGATCCACAAAAATATCAAGGATTTGCTTTTGGTATGGGAATTGAGCGTATCGCCATGTTGAAGTTTGGTATTCCAGATTTAAGATCATTTTATGAACCTGATCTGCGTTGGCTAAGCTATTATGGTTTTGATGCAGCTAAAGCTTTACGAGAAGGGCGAGGTCTATGAAAATTAGTCTTGCCTGGTTAAGGACATATCTTAATACTTCGACCCCTGATGAAGAGATTATTCAGCGTCTCAACCAAATTGGTCTGGTAGTCGATAGTTTTGAAAATTTGGGTGAGCGCCTCAAAGGTTTTCGCATTGCAGAAGTTTTAGAAGTCAAAAGACATCCCAATGCAGATCGTTTATCTGTGTGTCGTGTCAATACAGGGCAAGAGGAAATACAAGTTGTTTGTGGCGCTTCGAATGCGAAGACAGGTATGAAAGCTGTGTTAGCACGTGTTGGAATGTCAATCCCAGCTAATGGTTTGGTTCTGAAACATACAATGATTCGTGATGTTGAAAGCATGGGAATGCTTTGCTCTGGACAAGAGCTTTTGTTAGAAGAAGATTCGGGTGGTAAGATTATTGAACTACCCGATGACGCCCCTGTTGGCGAAGAATATGCCACCTACCTTGGATTATGCGATACGGTTCTAGATCTTGAAATTGGCCCTAATCGCAGTGATTGCTTTAGTCATTATGGGGTGGCTCGTGATTTAGCCGCCACGGGGATTGGCACTCTGCTGAAACTTGATGTGCCAAAACTTTCTGAAAATTTATCTGATACTATGAAAGTGACAATCAAAAATTCAGAGAGTTGTCCATTTTTTTCAGGGCGTATTATTAAAGGCGTTAAGAATGGTCCCAGTCCAATGTGGCTCCAACAGCGCTTAAAAGCAGTGGGGTTGCGCCCTATTTCCGCTCTCGTTGATATCACGAATTTTATGTTGATGGCTTGGGGACGACCTATGCATGTCTTTGATTTGGATAAAATTAATGGGCATCTGGAATTGAGGTCGGCTGTTAAAGGCGAAACATTTAAAGCTTTAGATGGTAAAGATTATGTTTTAGATCAGGGGATGTTGGTTATTGCCGATGAGTCTGGTCTTCAATCTCTTGCAGGCATTATTGGCGGTGAAGCGTCTGGATGTACAGTGGAGACTACAAATGTCTTTTTGGAATCAGCCTATTTTAATCCAACAGCAATCAGTACAACGGGACGTGCTCTTTCTGTTTTAAGTGAATCACGCTATCGTTTTGAGAGAGGGGTAGATCCATCTATGGTTTTACCAGGCTTGGAATTGGCTACACAGATGATTCTTGAAATTTGCGGAGGCAAAGTAGGTCCCGTTGTAAAAACTGGAGAATTGCCGATCATTGAGCGCAAGATTAAGTTTAATACAAAACGTGTGCAAGAGTTAACAGGTGTATCGATCGAAACGAAGACTTCCCATGCGATTTTAAGTAATTTAGGTTTTCATTTGGAAAATGATCATGTTACTTCTCCTTCCTGGCGTCATGATATTGAAGGAGACGCAGACCTGGTTGAAGAGATAGTGCGTATTGTGGGGTATGATCACATCCCTTTCACAGACTTACCAAAAAAGAATAACGATGAGGCTTTGAAGACAGATATTTCTGCTGTTATTGGAGAAGAGCGTCCATGGACAGCGCGTAAGTTTCTGGCTAATTGCGGTTACCATGAAGTGACAACTTGGTCCTTTATTAAACCTGAAATCGCCAAAGCTTTTGGTGGAGGAGAAGAAGAACTGACACTGGTGAATCCCATTAGTGCTGATTTATCTACTATGCGACCATCTTTGGTGCCAAATATGTTAGAAGCGGTAAGACGTAATTTAGACAGGCATCTTGAAGACCCGGCTTTTTTTGAAATTGGTCCAATTTTTAGTGTTAATTATGATCAAAAGCAAAAAAAGAGTGTTTCTGGGGTTTGGACGGGCAAACGGCAAATGATGCATTGGCAAATGCCAGCCAGAGAAGTTGATTGTTTCGATGTAAAAGCTGATCTTCTAAAATTATTAGATGTTCTAGAGTTTGATAGCACCAAAATTCAAATAGCAGATGGGGCTCCTAGATGGTATCATCCTGGACGTTCTGGAGTTTTGAAATTAGGCCCTAAACAAACCCTAGGCTATTTTGGCGACTTCCATCCAAGTATTCTAAAGAGGTTTGATATCCAGGAAAAAGTTGTAGGTTTTGAACTTTTTCTCTCAGATATTCCTTTGCCCAAAAATGTGTCGAACAAAAGAAACCTTAAGCTTTCCTCTTATCAACCAGTAGAGAGAGACTTTGCTTTTTTGCTCGACAAAAACGTTCCTGCAAGTGAAATTATTAAAGCTGCGCGATCTGCTGATCCTACCTTAATTAGTTCTGTGATCCTTTTTGATGTTTATGAAGGAAAAAATATTCCACCAGAGAAGAAATCAATTGCCTTTAAAGTACGTCTTGAACCTATGGAAGCAACCTTGACGGATGCTCAGATCATGGAAGTTTCAGATAAAATTATTAAGGTGATTGAACAGATGACAGGAGGTCATCTTCGCCAATGAAAACTTTTGATGATATTCGAAATTTCGCCATTATCGCTCATATCGACCATGGAAAATCAACCCTTGCTGATCGTCTTATTGAATATTGTGGAGGACTTGAAGCACGTGAACTGAAATCTCAAGTTCTTGATAGTATGGATATCGAGCGAGAGCGTGGTATTACAATTAAAGCTCAAACAGTGCGCTTAAACTATAAAGCCCATGATGGTAAGATCTATCAACTCAATCTGATGGATACTCCTGGTCACGTTGACTTTGCCTATGAGGTGAGCCGGTCTTTGGCTGCTTGTGAGGGGTCTTTACTTGTTGTAGATGCTAGCCAAGGTGTTGAAGCTCAGACATTGGCAAACGTTTACCAAGCTATTGAAAATAATCACGAAATAATCCCCGTTTTGAATAAAATTGATTTACCCGCTGCTGAACCCGAGCGCGTAAAACAGCAAATCGAAGAAGTGATAGGTCTTGATGCTCAGGACGCAGTGCTTATTTCTGCTAAAACCGGCATCGGTATTGGTGATGTTCTAGAAGCTCTCGTCAAACGTTTGCCACCTCCAAAGGGATCAGAGGAAGCACCTCTGAAAGCGCTTTTGGTGGATAGTTGGTATGATCAGTACTTAGGTGTGATTATTCTTGTACGTATTAAAGATGGTATTTTGCGTAAGAATATGAAAGTTCGCATGATGTCTACGGGTGCTTCTTATCAAGTAGAAAATGTGGGAGTATTTACGCCAAAAAAAGTTTCTGTTTCTGAACTCAAACCCGGTGAAATTGGCTATTTTACTGCTAGTATAAAATTTGTTGCCGATGCCAACGTTGGTGATACAGTAACCGATGATCGCAAGCCAACGAATGAGGCTTTGCCTGGATTTAAACCGAGCGTTCCTGTGGTATTCTGCGGTTTATTTCCTATTGATGCTAATGATTTTGAAAATTTACGTGATAGCCTAGAAAAACTTCATTTGAATGATGCAAGTTTTACCTATGAAGCTGAAACTTCTGCGGCTTTGGGATTTGGTTTTCGGTGTGGGTTTCTTGGATTGCTACACTTAGAAATTATTCAAGAACGTCTTGAACGTGAATTTAATCTTGATCTTATTACGACAGCTCCAAGCGTTGTGTATCGCATTCATATGACGAATGGTCAGATAGTAGAGTTGCACAATCCTGCTGATTTTCCTGATGTGGTGAAGATTGATCACATTGAAGAACCATGGATTAAAGCAACAATTATGGTACCCGATGAATTTGTTGGAGCTGTGTTAACGTTGTGTACAGATCGACGTGGCGAACAAATTGATCTGACTTACGTTGGGAATCGTGCCATGATTGTTTATCGTTTGCCTTTGAACGAAGTCGTATTTGATTTTTATGATCGTTTGAAATCCGCCTCCAGAGGATATGCGAGCTTTGATTATGAAGTTGACGAATATCGCGAAGGTGATTTGGTAAAACTTGCGATTTTGGTTAATGGAGATCCAGTGGATGCACTTTCTTGTATTGTGCACAAAAGCCAGTCCGAATCCAGAGGGCGCCATCTATGTGGAAGATTAAAGGATTTGATCCCAAAACAACTTTTCAAAATTGCTCTGCAAGCTGCTATTGGTGGAAAAGTGATTGCTCGTGAAACAATTTCAGCTATGCGTAAAGATGTCACCGCTAAGTGTTATGGTGGCGATATTTCTCGTAAGAGAAAACTTCTTGATAAACAAAAAGAAGGAAAAAAACGCATGCGTCAATTTGGTAAGGTTGAAATTCCCCAGAAAGCCTTTATTGAAGCGCTAAAAATGGGCAAAGACTAAGTTCTGTTTGTTGTCTTCCCGACCGCAGCGAAGCGAAGAATCTGAATCGTACGCATTTGTTTTAGGGGTTTAGCCCCCCGTTCTTGACAGAAGAGAGGGGCCGTTGGGTTGTCCTCTATTCCTGTAAGTTTTTGATCTCTTCTTCCGTAAGTCCGGTGTAAGAGATAATGGATTCGATTTTGACATGATCCTTGATCATATTTCTCGCGATCTCAAGGCTCGCTTCTTTTATGCCTTCTTTTTTACCCTCTTCTTTGCCTTTTTCTATACCTTCTTCTCTGCCCTCTTCCAGGGCTTCCATTTTCATAGAGTCGATGTGATGAGAATAGCGAGAAAAGTCGTCATCTTGCTCGTCGTAATCAGCGCGTTCCTTCTCCAATAAACCCGTATCTTTGCTTAACTCATAGGCCTTGTGGAGTCCAGGGCTGAGGCCTTCGGGAATTTCTTTCAAGTTCTGAGCGTTTCGATAATAGTCGAGCCAATCTTTAAGATCCTTATTCTCTTTGAGCTCTTCTTCATCGCCCCTTACATTGCCCAAGGAATACTGAATCAATTGTAATTCAGGAATGATATTATTCGGATCCTTTTGATCTTGCATGATGTAATGGCGCATAAAGTGCGCTCCTTTAGGCCAGAACCGTGTGCTTTCAGGTCCAGCTCCTAAGACATTGATACAAATCAACTTTTTAAGATCTTTCCAGGGTTGGCCCTTCCGCAACTGATTACCATAAACATGGGCGGCATAAGCAAGGGCTCTCTTATCCCAATAGTTCTGTTTCTTGACTTGAACTTCCACCAAAACATACTCATCCGTCGACAAGCGACACAACACATCTACCTCAGAGTCTCGTTGTTCCAGGGGTAATAAGCTTAAGAGATCTCCATAGTGTGCTCCAACGCCTCGCAAAAACGTTGTCCCCAACGGCGAGGTTTTTTTATAGCCCATCACTTTGTATTGGGTGGGATGCTGTTGGACATCTTCCATATAGTCTACGATTTTTGAATCCCTCAAAAGTTCTTTAAGATTGCTCATTCGTCGAATTGGATTTAGGGAAGCATCGAGAGGTTGGGTTGAGACAACGTCCGGAAGCTTGGCAAAGGTTTTGATAAAATCCAGACGGGCCTCATCGTCGGCGAGAACCTTTTTAACGGTGGCATCATAGGTGGGACGACCAAAAACCTGCTTTGCTTGTTGTATCCAAGACCCTGGCTCCTTAAGCAGCTTAGGACTTGTTGTAAAAGACCGACGCTGGAAATGTTTATGGCTCATAGGGAATTTTATTTTTCCCTGTCGAGAAGCAAGCGTCTTGTTCTGACTGAAAGGATGAACTTTTTTCGGTTCTGTTTTTTTCTTTAAGCACAGGCGGCTAACACCTTGGACCAAGTCTTCAACCAAGAAAGACCCGTGGCTTTCGCCAGGACTCATCATAAATAAACTTACGACACTTGCTATAAATTTTGGACGCATCCACTGCAGACCCATGGAACATTCTCCTGTTCAATAAACGTTACACAACGCCCGCATGATTTTTATGATTTATTTAGAACACTATATCCATATTTATCACTATGTCAAGTTTTTTGTCAATTATGTCACTAGCACGTGATATGACCGAGGTAATTAACACTTCAATTGACCGATGAGAGGATGGGATTCGAGGAGGATCCCATGAAGAGAGAAGCACGGATAATTGAAGGAGTCATGAGGATGAAGTTTGAAGAGATCTATGATCGCTTTCAAAAGGGGCGATTAACAACCCAAGAAGCAGCAGAGTTACTAAGCGTGAGTGTGAGTACATTTTATCGCAAGCGGGAGAGATATAGGGAAGAAGGCTTTGAAGGGACGTATGGGGACCGACGCTTAGGCAGGGTATCGCCCCACCGGGCAGAGGATGGAGAGGTTCGATGGTCACTCTACGACACATACTTTGTTAACGATCTCTTGTAAAACCCCTCAATAAGAAGAGCCCCTGGCTCTCTTTGAGCCAGGTCTTTTTGGCCTCTCTTACTGGAGAGTTTTGAGCTCTTCTAAAGAAAGACCTGTGGTCGCTGCAACCTCTTCCGAAGAGAGATTTTTTTTGAGTAATTTTCTCGCAATCTCAAGGCTGGCCTCTTTTATGCCTTTTTCTATGCCTTCTTTCATCCCTTCTATTCTGCCTTTTTCTATCCCTTCTTTTATTCCTTCTTCTTTTTGGGCGCTCACATAATGACTAATATTTTGACGTTTGATATAAGCTTCCTCATAGCGCATCATCACATCTTCTGGAAGCGTTCGAATGGTGTGATAGGCTTCCTTAATCACCGGTGACGACACACTCTGTTCAACTTCTTCCATAGACTTTAAATGACCATGGGCGAGCAACTCGAGCCACTCGCGATAGTCCGCAGACTCCCCCGCTAAGACTGAGAGAGGTTTATGATGGGATAAAGCCCCAAGGTTAATATCGATGAACTCAAGACCGCTCCGTGTCATTCGGGGAACCTTCTTCTCTGCTAACACAAAATCCCGGCGTAATTCATCTTCTCCCCAAGGCTCCATCCGATACCAGGGCAGAAGTTGATGAAGGTGATGGGGCACCTTGGGCGGGGTTTCAAAGAGGCTAATCCCAACGACTTTTCTTACTTTGTCAGCAAGGTCTACATCCGTTTTAAGCTCTGACCATTTAAACCCCTTGGGAAACTGGCGATGAAACAAACCACACACATGATCAAGAATACGAATGTCCCAGAAATTCTGCGGTTCAACTTGCACTTCCACATTGATCAACCCAAACCGTGTTTTACAAATCAAATCCAGCTGGGTATTGCGCTCTTCTGCCGGCAGCGAGGCCACAAGATGATAATAAATCGGCGCAAGCTGTTTTAAAAACTCACGCATCTTACCCATGGATCTATTGGTCCTGGCATTGATGACAAGGGGATCCTTCAGGTCCTTCTCAACCTCCTTCATAAGAAGGATATGCTTTTTATCGTTTATAAAACCTCTGAGCGCTGTAAAACTTTTAAGAGGATTCAGGGCCTGATCCAAGTATTCAGACTCTAGAATTTCTTCTCCCAAGACGGCACTCAAAAAGGAATTCCGAAAATGATCCTTTTGCATCACATGCTTAAACACCGAATCCTCGGTCGCATGGATGTAAACGCCTTTGGGATATTTTTTGGGAAACTCTTGGCGCGCTTTCTGTGCAAAAGACCGATGCTGGTTTTTTGGAAGGAGAGGCTTGCTTCGAAGCGTAAGTCCCTTCATGCCATCGACCAGGTCTTTCATCAAGAACGACCCCTGGCTGTCGCCAGGACTCATCATAAATAAACTTACGACACTTGCTATAAATTTTAGACGCACCCATTGCAGGCCCATGGAACACTCTCCTGTTCAATAAACGTTACACATCGCCCGCATGATTTTTATGATTTATTTAGAACACTCTATCCATATTTATCACTATGTCAAGTTTTTGTCAGTTATTTTGCCTATAAGGTAACTTCTGATGAATTATTCATCTATGCAGTGATGGTGGCACAGAGGCGGGAAGGACGTAATCTAGGTATGGATGAAACCGTCAAGCTTAGCGCTTCTTTGGCGCGTTCTTTTTAAAAATAATGGATAACATTGAGATCATTTTGTCTCGTAGTTCCGAGCGAGGAATGACCATATCAACCATACCATGCTCTAATAAATACTCTGCTGTTTGAAAGCCTGCTGGCAATTGCTCTCGGATTGTTTCTTTAATGACTCTGGCACCTGCAAAGCCAATAGTAGCACCAGGTTCTGCTATTGAGATATCGCCCAACATAGCAAAAGATGCTGAAACGCCCCCTGTGGTTGGGTCGGTTAACAGTGTGATATAAGGCAACGTTGCTTCTTTGATTAATCGAACGGCAATGGTAGTACGGGGCATTTGCATTAAAGAAAGGATACCTTCTTGCATACGCGCCCCTCCAGATGAAGGCACGACTACATAAGCGGCCTTATTTTTAATGGCCAGTTCAGCAGCTTTTATCAATCCACTGCCAACGGTCATGCCCATAGAGCCTCCCATAAAACGGAAGTCAAAGACAGCCATGACAACAGGATGTCCCCCCATTGTACCATTAGCAATTATAAGAGCGTCGTCTTGTTTGAGTTTATGACGAGAATCTTTAAGGCGTTCACTGTATTTCTTTAAATCTTTAAATTTAAGTGGGTCATCAACGCTCTTGGGTAAAGGAACTAGAGTGTATTTGGGGTCCATCAACAACTCGAGTCGTTGAAAAGGGTCTAATCGCAAATGATGGCCACAATGTCGACACACATGAAGATTATCGACCAATTCTCGATGGAAGAGCATTTGCTCACATCCTGGACATTTCTGCCAGAGGTTCTCAGGTACATCCTTACCTACAAGAGAGCGCAGTTTGGGGCGAACAAAGTTGGTGAGCCAGTTCATCAGGGGTCTCCAAAACATCCTTTAAGGTTTCTCCAGTATTTCCTTAGCAGAAATTCAAAATGAGCTGAAGTTCTTTCTTTGTGATGAGAATTCGGTTTTCTGATCGGGAAGACACGTGCTTTCGTTATCACGAGTGAAGACCGTGACCCTAACTTACTTTCTGACTTCTGATTGCTGGCAGTTGATATCTGTGTGTATGTCCCCTTAGATCCTTTATTTATAATAGGTTAAACTTA
Source organism: Candidatus Nucleicultrix amoebiphila FS5 (assembly GCF_002117145.1). NCBI lineage: Bacteria > Pseudomonadati > Pseudomonadota > Alphaproteobacteria > Holosporales > Nucleicultricaceae (SeqCode) > Nucleicultrix (SeqCode) > Nucleicultrix amoebiphila (SeqCode). The sequence goes on from NZ_CP008743.1 coordinate 1,590,687, forward strand.
TTTTTGACACTTTGTATCTTTTTTCTTGACATATAGTTCTATAATCATTATATATAAGCTATGTTTGTTCTGCAGAGCACTCTAGATACGTTAAAGAAGTAATAGGTCATTAAGATCTTAAGACCACAGCTTTAATAGTCTTTTTTAAAAAAGTCTTGGTTGGTTCGCCCGCCGGCCCGGGACTTTTAGAGAAGATTTTAGTGTTGTTAAAATAATTTTTCCTCGGGGAAAGAACTTCGAGAGATTGACTTGAAAATGCCAGCCTCTTGAAAAAACTATCGTGCTCTTTCCTCCTTCGACCCGGTGCTACCACATCAGAGGTTGAGGGAGCGAAAGGGTCATATTTAAATGGATGGTGTCGCATTAGCGAGCCATTAACGCACTCGTATGGGCCCGCCGCCAGCAGTCAAGTTTACTCTTTGACTTCTGATAGTATGTGTTTATAAGAAAAAGTTATGACAGACAAAACAAACAACATTGAAGTAGCACCTTATGACCCTCGGTGGCCAAAAATCTTTGCATTTGAGGCGGCAATCATCAAAGAAGCATTGGGCGATAACTGCATTGATATTCATCATATTGGTTCAACGTCTGTACCAGGTTTAGTTGCTAAACCTAAAATCGATATCATCGCAGTTGTAAAAGATCCCATAAAAGCAATCCCAAATTTAGAAGCAATAGGACTAACATACAAAGGGGAATACAATATCCTTATGCATTATGGTTTTAGTAAACGTGGAGATGTTGATATCAACTTGCATGTATATGAAACTGGGCATCCTGAAATAGAGCTGAACATTCTTTTCAGAGATTATTTACGAAAAAATCTATCAGCTCGCGATGAGTATGCGGCGCTTAAAGAACGCCTTTTACAAGACGATAGTTCGTTTGAGAAAGATAAATCTTCCTTTAGACGGTATACTCTTCGTAAAGGAGATTTTATTCGCAAAATACTAAAAGAAACGGGTTTTAGTAGCTTAAGGGTGCTTAAGTGTACTGATAGTACAGAATGGAGTGCAGCCAAGAATTTTCGTCAGAAATATTTTTTCGATAATGTATCTATCTCTGATCCTTATACTTGGACATTTGATCACCCAAGCCATGTTCATTTAATTTGTTATCAAGGCTCTGAAATTATTGGTTATGCTCACATCCAACTATGGACTGAAGCCAGAGCTGCCATAAGAATCATTGTTCTCGATCAAAAGCAACGTAATCAAGGATTAGGTAGACAGTTTTTAGACTGTATTGAAAAATGGCTGAAGCGTCAGAACTATAAAAGTATTCATGCGGAAGCTTCACCCGAAGCAGTAACGTTTTACAAAAAGCTTGGATACACCTCCATGCCATTTAATGATCCAGATTCTCATGAAAGCGATCCTCGCGACATTCCTATGGGAAAGATGTTGTGTGTCTGAATTGAGTCTTATTCTTCAATTTTGGAAAGATAGAGATATTTTTGCATTGATTTCATAAAAAAATGCAGCTTACGAAAATAGTAAGCTGCAAAAATTGCTTGGACTAGGTTGTTTTTACCGACTGTTTACATTAAGTCTGTCGCGTAGGTATTTTCCCGCCTTAAAGAAGGGAACAACTTTTCCACTAACTTTTACAGAAACTCCTGTGCGCGGGTTACGACCGAGACGTGGTTCACGACGACGAGTGGTGAAAACTCCAAAACCTCTGATCTCAACTCTTTTGCCCGTTGAAAGTGCAGCAGAGATTTCTTCAAAAACCACATCTATACTCTTTTCTGCTTGTGAATTAGTCAGACCTGGCTTTTGCGAAAGTAATTTAAGTACTAGTTCAGAACGCGTCATTTTACTCTCCCGGTAATTATATGTATTTATTATTATTTTTTTTAATCAGCAGAAATCAAAATGATTCGTGATTATTTGTTTAGACAATCATTATTAAATGATCAACCTTTGATTTTCAAGATCAAATCCCATTAGAATAGGAATTTATATTTTTAATATAGACAACTTTATTAACGAATTATCAACCATTGATTTTAACCCCTTTAATTTCAGTAGTTTATAGATAGGAGGTTTTTTAATTTTTCACTTGGCCTAACTTTTGCAACATGAGTTATAGCCAAAAATTTTGGAGGATTATATGGCTCTTGAGATGCCAACAATGCAGATGCCGCAAGTTAATAATGCTGCCAATGGAAAGAAGACTATTGTTGTTCAAGAGTTATTGAGCATTTCTGTTGCATCTGGAGAGTCACCTAAAGTTGATTTTCAAAAAATTCTTAATGCAACGCCAAAGGAACAAGTACAAGAGAAAGCTCATAACCAACAAAAAGAAAATTCTCAAAGGAATGATGATTCTTCTCCTCAACTTGAGAGAGGGAAAAAAACTGAAAACACTGTCAATGTAAAACAGAGCGATGAAAGTCCTGTGCCCGATAAATCTGATCATGTCTTCGACCAGCAAGAGTTTAATGATGAGCAATCTATTAACTTTCTAATACCAATGCGTGATCAAGAGCCTCTCATAAAATCCCAAACTGCTGAGGATGTTGAAAGAGGAGTGATGCAACAAAAAGATATTCCTCTAAAGACAATAATGACCCTCAACGACGAAGCAAAAGGGGCATCTAAAGAAGATGTGCCTGCTGTAAGGATCGTGCACGTTTCCATGAGTTCATCTCAAGGAATTGAAATAAATAATAATGTGATGTTCACTAAAGACTGGCTTGCCTTAAGGGAAGAGCAACGAATGGATAACGAAATCTTACAAATAAAACAGCAAATCATTCCTCACGAAATTATGAGTCAAGAGGAATCTTTGGTCGAAGCACTAGATATGGAAAAAAATCTTCATCTTAGGACTGGATCAGAACGCCAAAACGTTGGAGAAGAAAATTCCGATAAAGAAAAATCAAACAATTTATCTCAAGAATTAGATGACCACCAAAAGCATGTTGAGAGAAAACAGGAGAGTATTGACAGAACTATATTAGATATAAAAAGAAAAACTGATCATACGTCTTCAATGCAGGATTTTTTGGTCGATAACGATAGCTTTATTAGCGATGATCGAGGCTTTTCCAAAGTCTCTATTACAGAAAATATTCAAGGAAATATTCCTAATCCATTGATGCAGAAATCTTCAACTGTTTCGCACAATTCTATCATTCATGAGCTGCCAGTTATTCGTCAAGTATCCCAAGCTTTACATGTCGCTCGTCAAAGAGGCATGGATAATATGACTTTGGAATTGAAACCAGAACATTTAGGACGCGTTGAAATTAAACTTGAGATTACTGATGGGCAAGTGCGAGCGATCTTTAATATAGACAAAGTCGAAACGTATGATCTTTTAAGACGAGATGAAAGTTTACTGCAGGCTCTTTTAAATGAATCGGGCTTAAAAGCTGATGATGGAGCTCTTAATTTTAATTTTCGAGGTGAACAACAATCCTTTGGTGATGAAAATTCTTCACTGACAACAATTCTTCCAGCTCTTTCAGTTGATGGAGAAGAAACAGAAATTGTTACTCCCTCAGTAGTGATTGATCATAATCGCGTTTTAGACAGATTAATATAGGGAGAAAACAATGGTTCAAGCGGTTAAGGCAAATATGGATATTCAACGTAAATCAGAACAAGATTCTTTTGGTTTAACAAATGAGATGCAAGGAGCTAATGGGGAAAAAGGTCGTAAGTTGAGTTCTAATATCATCATGGGAAAAATGGAGGACTGGCTCAAAGTTGTTTTAGCTACTGTTAAAAACCAAGATCCGATGAATCCTGCAGATACGACTCAGATGGCTAGTCAGTTTACACAATTCGGTCAAATCATGGGAATCATGGAGATTAAGGATCAGTTACAAAAGGTCTTGAATGCACAGAATTTTTCACAGTTGCTCGAGGCAGCTGGACAATTGGACCGATACGTTGAAGTCAACGGGAGCGGATTTGAAGTAACAGATGAAGGGGCTCCTGAATTGGGATATTTCCTGCCGCCTGGGGTTGATAAATCGCAAATTATCGTGACGGATAAAGCCAATAATGTAATAAAAATAATTGAAGGAGCATCAACGGCTGGTAAACATTTGTTTGAATGGGATTGTAAGGGTCTTGAAGACAAGAAAGTTGAAAAGGGGCTATATCGATTCCGTGTTTCTGCCTTGGATAAAAGTGGTAAGGCTCTTTTAGACCCAACAACAAAAAAAATTCAACACATTAGGACAACAGTGAAGGGCATGGTAACAGGCGGTGAAATGATTGAGGGAAAACCAACGGTGGCTGTCAATGGATTAAGGATGCCTTTAGAATCTTTGGTCGGAATTCATAGTCTTGCAACAAAACCAAAGTTGATAACTGGTGAAATAAAAAATGTTGGTACAGAGCTTAAAGAAATTAGTACTGATTTGAATACTGAGTTAGGAATAATTGCGCAATAATCCATTGAGATAAAAGGAGAAAATTATGACAATAACAGCAGCTGTAGTTGCATTAAAGGCCGGTAACAAAGCACTGGATGCAGTATCTCAAAATACTGCAAATGGTAACACGATCGGTTTTAAATCATTACAAGGTATCTTTGAAGCAATGGTAACTGGAGGAAGTTTGGTGAATAACCAGTTTACTTCCGCTGGTAGCAGTTCACATATTATTCAAAACGTTGGAAAGCAAGGTAGCATCCTGGGTACAGAAAGACAGAGTAATATGGCTGTTATTGGTGCAGGTCTCTTTGTAGGATTTCCAAATTCTCAAACAACTCAAAATGTTTATACGGCAGCAGGTGATTGGGAGGTAAACTATAAAAACCTTCTCGTGAATTCTGGAGGCATTGTGGCTGCAGGATGGAAGACCAATGCTCAAGGTAACGTAACGACTGGTCTTACAGGAAATGCGCTTACTCCAATCGATTTAAGCGGTAGTCAGGAATATTTTTTACAAACTACGCAAGCAAAAATGGTGGCTAACATTACTTCTGATACACCTATCGTTGTTCCTGCTCAGCTTGTGCAGGTTAACTTTCCAGTTGTCGATTCTTTGGGGAGCCCCCATGACTTTACAGCAACATTTCAAAGAACTGGAATTAACCCCAACACATGGGCAATGTCGATTACTTGTCCAGATGGCGTAGTAACAAAAACGAATGGAGCTGGTAATCCATATGGGGGTGGAACGCCGATGGTCATTGTTTTTGATCAAAATGGATTACCTCAAACATTTGATGGGGTAGCTGGTGCTCCTCCTCCAATGTTTGTTACGTGGAACGTAGCTGCTACAAATGCTCAAAATATGGCTGTTACTCTTGATTTAGGTGCTATTGGCGCTGGTGATGGACTTGTAAGCAGAGCCAGCACACAAATTCCTCCAAAAGTGATTCAAGATGGACAAGCAATGTCTACAGCATCAGGATTTGAGACTAATGAATCAGGACTCATTTCAATGGTCTATGCTAGTGGTGTTCGTTTACCCGTATATCAACTGGCATTAGCCTCATTTCCTTCTGTCAACAATTTAGATCCAATTCCTGGAAATGCGTTTACATCAACAGCAAAATCGGGTGTTGTGATTTATGGGAAACCCAATACAGGTAGTTTTGGCAAAATTGCAACGGGGCAAATTGAAACTTCCAACGTTGATTTTGCTGATCAATTAACTAGTATGATTCAACTTCAACAATTTAACTCCGGTAACGTTAAATCCATTAAGACACAGGATGAAATTACCAAAGAATTGCTGAGCATTCGTTAATAAATTAAGAATAGGGGAGACAATGCTAGTCTCCCATGTTTACTCAACTTAAAAACTGTCGTATAGCTTGAAACCGTGATGCGTAGGAGCCATTATGACAAATCTTTTAGCCCAATATTCTTTTGAACTTCTTAGCCTTAGTATTTTGCAGTCTATTGCATTGATTAGCCCTGGTCCTGATTTTGCGATTGTTGTGCGTAACAGTTTAGTTTTTAATCGGCGTGTTGGTATGATCACTACCCTTGGGATTACCTTTGGCGTCATGGTTCATGTTTTATATTGTTTGCTAGGGCTAGGTTTGATTATTTCTAAATCGTTTTGGCTATTCACAACCTTTAAAATTTTAGGTGGGGCATACTTAATTTATATTGGTACTCAAGCGATTCGAAGTGGTAAGCACCATGCAATGAGAGTACAAAAAGATACTGCACATAAAGAAACAATAACGGATTTTCGAGCTTTTCGCATGGGGTTCATTACGAATGTGCTGAATGCTAAGGCAATTTTGTTTTTTCTTAGTCTTTTTACAACTGTGGTAAAACCCAATACACCTCCAATGATTTTAGGTCTATTCGCGGTCATCGTTTTTGTAACAACCATGACTTGGTTTTCAATTGTTTCTTGCTTTTTCTCAACACAGAGAGTGCAAAGATCTTTCAGTAAAATGGTTCATTGGGTGGAAAGAGTGACCGGAGGGCTTTTAATTGCCCTCGGCCTAAAATTATTGACAACAACCAATCGTTAGTTAAGCAGAAAAGGGGTTCTTTTAGGACTCATTTCCTTTGCTTCAGAGGGACGTGTTAATAATTCTTTCAAGTTGTTTGCAGTTGCTATATGTAGCCGATTTCCCAGTTCGGGACCTTTACTGAAGTGAGACAGCATTATTTTATCTGAAACACATGCAGAAATAAGGCCGCCTATTCTTTTACTCATGTCAACTTTTGAGCCAATCAATGAAGAGATTCCCAACTGCTTGAAAGCATCAAGTTGATCTTGAGTTTCTTCACATTCTGTCGCTACAGGGTGTACAAGGATAGGAGATTTTTTGGAAGCGAACACAATTTCAATGAGGCGTCCCATCTCAGCTTTCTCAAAGGGATTAATACCCATCGTATCAATAATTTTAAGGGTCTCAGGATTGCTGTCTTTAAGATAGATATCCAATTTATCAGCTGATTCAATAGCTTTAAAAGGCACTTCAAGAGCATGAGCATAGGTTTGAATTTGTGTAGTTCCGCCAGCCTTGAGTGTATCTGTGGTAATCAGCTCAACATCTTTTTGCATTAACACTGCTTCAAGAGCTATCTTAGCAGCTACAATACTTTTTCCCGCTCCTGGTGTGCCAGCAACAACAAGAACACCGTTGGTTTCTGCTGTGAGAACTGGTTCAAAATGGAAAATGTTTTCTAGACTTGTTTCTAAATCATTGGCTCCTTGCATGCGTTCTAACACGATGTTCTTAACACGTTCTGAGACCCTATGTGTTGTTAGTAAATTTTCAAATAAATCCAAAATATTTTCAGTTTTTGACTGTTCAACTCTAGGAATTTTAACTTCCTTTATAAAGTCTTTAGGTTGAAGGCTTTGAATAATCTCATCGATGAGAGAAATAGGTTCTATTTTTACTGTTGCAATAGACATGTGGTGCCTCCTTTATGTTTATATTGTAGCGACTGTTTTAATTTTTGCTTTGGGATGAATCTCGTTTTGAGACAAAACCGTAGTTAGTGGCCTAAATCGTTCAATAATCGAGCGAATATGAGGCCGAATATTCGCACTGGTGAGCAGAACAGGATTTTCGCCTTGAATAGCTTGATTTTCGAAAATCTCGCGAACTTTTGTAGCAAATTCCTGAAGTTTGCTTGGTGCTAACGCTAGATGGTACCCTTCGTCAGTAGATACAAGAGCGTCACTCATGTTTTTCTCCCATTCAGGGGAAAGGGTTACAAGCGTTACAACGTTCTCATTATTAGAGTTGGTTGCACAAATCTGGCGTGAAAGACGCATGCGAACATGTTCGGTGATAAAAGTTGTATTACGATTAATACTGCAGGCTTCAGAAATACCTTCCAAAATAGTAGATAAATCGCGAATGGAGACACGCTCTGCAAGAAGGTTCTGTAAGACCCGCTGTATTCCGCTCATAGAGATTTGACTAGGTACCATATCGCTGACAAGTTTTTGATGCGGTTTATCGACTTCATCTAACAATTTTTGTGTTTCAGTGAAGGTAAGGAGCTCCGATGAGTTATCTTTTATAGTCTCACTCAAATGTGTTGAAATCACTGTCATTGGATCGACAACTGTATAGCCAGCTTCTTCGGCGCGTGATTTATCAGCTAAGTTAATCCACATAGCTCGAAGACCGAATGTAGGTTCAATCGTTGACTCTCCAGCTAAACGAATTTCTTTACCTTCTGGGTCCAAAACTAAGAGCATGTGTGGACGTAAATCACCACGACCAACTTCAACCTCTTTGATTCGAATCACGTAAGAATTTGAAGGGAGTTGAAGATTGTCTTGAATACGTACAGTAGGTAATAAGAAACCAAGTTCTTTTGCAAGTTGCTTTCTTAAAGCTTTGATTTGATCTGTGAGTTTTTGATTATGACCACTGTTGACCAAAGGAAGAAGACCATACCCTAATTCGAGTCGAACTTGGTCTAAATGTAATGTTTGATTTAATGTTTCTTCTTCAGTTTTTGTTTTATCTGCTATTGCTAGGGCTTGATCTTCTGCATTGATAGGAATCTCCTTAGGATTTGTCAGTCTCCAAGCTGCAGCTCCCGTGATTAAGGCAAGAAAAAGGAAAGGAATCATGGGAATTCCTGGCAAAATAGAAAAACCAACCATTAAGAATGAACTGAGACCAAGAGCGGTTGGGTAGGCACTGAGTTGAGCAAAAACGGCTTTTTCTGCAGAACCTTCGGAACTTATTTTAGAGACCAACATGCCTGCTGCAGTTGAAACAACGAGGGCAGGAATTTGTGAAACCAAACCATCACCAACTGTGAGCAATGTATACGTTTGAGCTGCATCGGCAAAAGATAGATCTCTTTGTGCAACACCAATGATGATACCTCCAATAATATTGATGAAGGTAATACAAAGACCAGCAATAGCATCGCCACGGACGAATTTCGCTGCACCATCCATAGCTCCAAAAAAGCTAGATTCACCTTCCAACTCTTTCCGACGTTTGCGAGCTTCGTCTTCGTTAATTAGTCCAGAGGATAAATCAGCATCAATTGCCATTTGCTTTCCAGGCATCGCATCAAGAGTGAAGCGTGCAGATACTTCAGCAATACGACCTGAACCTTTAGTGATAACCACAAAGTTCACAATAACAAGAATACCGAACACAATAAGGCCAATAACAAAGTTTCCCTGCATAATAAAGGCCCCAAAAGCCCGAATAACTTCACCAGCCGCGCTGGGTCCTTCATGTCCATAGGTTAGAATAAGTCTTGTTGAAGCGACGTTGAGAGATAGCCTTAACATGGTTGACGTTAGAAGAATAATTGGAAAAGAACTGAATTCCAAAGGTTTCTCAATAAATAGAACTGTCATCAATACGAGACCTGAAATCGCAAGAGATATAGCCAGAGACATATCCAACAACCATTTGGGCATGGGCATAATTAGCACCACAATGATAGAGATGAGGCCAAGGGCAAAAGCGATATCACCCCTTTTCATGGTACTGGCCATCCAACTGAATGAGCCCGTTTGAGATATTGTTGCGTTCCCTACTTGTGCCATATTTTGAGTCCTTTTTTGTCTTAGTCCTTAAATAGCCTTTTGGTAAGCGCTTGATTTTGTAGCCTGGATTCCATTCTCATTATATTGTTTAATTTTGTTGCGCAGCGTTCGTATAGAAATTCCAAGAATATGGGCTGCTTGTGTGCGGTTTCCCAGACAATGACTGAGGGTTCCAAGAATTAGATCTCTCTCAACTTCTTCAACTGTACGACCGATTAGAAGGTTTTGAAGATTTTCATAACCTGCAGGAAACTGACTATTGTTTTCTGGATCTTTGTTTGTAAGCTGAAGACAGTCAGGAGTAATCATGTCTGTTGGCGCAAGCAGAACAGAACGATGAATGGTGTTCTCAAGTTCCCTCACGTTGCCCCGCCATGGATGGGTTTTAAGAATTTCAGTAGCTTCACTATTAAGCTTCTTCATGGGAAGACCATTTGATTTTGTGTATTTATCAATAAAATATTCAGCTAAAAGAGGTATGTCTATTGGACGTTCACGCAAGCCTGGCAATTTTAAATTAACTACATTAAGACGGAAATAGAGGTCTTCTCGGAAATGCCCTTCACGAACGTATTTTTCTAGATCACGATTACTCGTTGCAAGGATACGAATGTTAACCTTTATTGGTTTCGTTCCTCCTACTCGGTCAATCTCACGTTCTTGAATAGCTCTTAAAAGTTTAGCTTGAAGATTTGGGTGCATCTCACTGATTTCGTCAAGAAGCAATGTACCTCCATTAGCTTCTTCAAATTTTCCGATGCGTCTTGCTATAGCACCAGTAAATGCTCCTTTTTCATGCCCAAATAATTCAGATTCCATAAGGTTTTCTGGGATAGCTGCACAGTTTACAGAGATAAAAGGAAAGTTTTTGCGACGACTTTTTTGATGAATAAAACGAGCCATTACTTCTTTACCAGTTCCAGACTCTCCTGTAATAAGAACACTGGCATCACTAGGAGAAATTTGTTCGGCCAACTTTAAAATAGGCTTCATGGACGGATCTTCAGAGATTACAGCATCATCTCGTTTGGCGACGACTTCAATAACAGCAGCAATCAAATTTGGATCAGGAGGTAATGGGATGTATTCTTTCGCACCTGCTCTGATAGCTTTGGTTGCAGGTTCAGCATCAGTTCCCAAACCACAAGCCACAACGGGGATGAAGAAGCGTTCTGTATCTAAGGCTTCAATCATTGAGCGAATATCAAGATTGACATCAATCATAATTAAATCTGCACCACGACCAGATCTTAATGTTTCCATTGCTTCATGGATCGTGTCACATTGAGATACTGTAGCACCTCGTGCTAAAGCAATTTTACTTGCTGTGATAATATGTCCTTTTAAATCGCCAATAATCAATAAACGCATTTCTATCTCCTCACCTCTTAAACTTAAACTCTTCCTGATTTAATAATTTCTGTCATTGTAATACCAAGCTGTTCATTCACGATCACAATCTCTCCTCTAGCAACAAGACGATTGTTCACAAAAATATCAATGGGTTCACCAGCTTTTCTATCCAACTCAATGACCGCGCCTCGTCCAAGTTTGAGAAGTTGTTCTACGCGCATGGTAGCAGAACCAAGAACAGCTGAAACTTGTACAGGCACTTCGTAAACTGCTTTTAGATCAGCTTCCTGAACAACGTGCTCTCCACTGCTGTTTTCTAAGTTCTGGAGGTCAATGTTCTCTTTCTGTGTAGCATTCGTATTTTCAGTTTCCGACATGATCTTCGCCTCCTAGATTCTCATTATTTTCAATAACTAGTTTATTTTCTTGAGTCATAGCTTTCTCTTCTTTAGTCAATAAACGATTCAAGGCTATGTCAATTTTCTTCATAATTTCTTCCGATTGTCTTTTGAGACCAACATTGGCCCATTCTAATGTGCAATCGGCAGGGCCAAGGGTGCTATCTTCCTCAATAACGATTGAGTCATGGTGCTTTTCTAAAAGCGGGTTACTGAGAAGAATTTTCTTTAAATTTTCACATAAATTTGTTGGAGTCTTGAGAAGAATTTTAGAAGAGAAATGATTTCCTGAAAGAGCTTCTTTAATAAAAGACTCAATAATCTCTTGGCCAAAAGCTTTTTCAATTGGAGGACATATTTTTTGTAGAGTAAGTTTTACAATCATCGCTAATTGTCCTGCATAGATGTTTTCTAAACTCTCTTTCTCAGCATATAGACCATCTAAGGTTAGATTTAATTGCTTAATGTATTTTGCGGTGAGATTCTCAATAGCTGCTTTTGCTGCTTCACGGCCTTTGTCAAAGCCTTTTTGATATTCAGCTTCAATTTCTTTCAAATGCCTTTGTCTTTGAACGGCATCATTATGAAATTCACTGCCAAAAATGAATTTTTGAGGGTTGTTCGCTTCTTTTTGAGGTATGTTAACCGACGAGTTCATCTGCTTCCTCTGTGCCACTTGAAATCGTTATCTCACCCTTAGCAGCAAGTTCTTTTGTTTGATTAATAATTTCTTGCTGAGCCTCATCAACAGCTTTCAAACGCACCATTCCTAGGGATTCCATATCTTCTTTTAAAAGCTTCCCTGCACGTTCTGACATGTTTTTGAAGAAAAGTTCTTTTACTGTGTCTGTTGTTCCTTTTAGAGCTAAAGCAAGTTTTGATTTATCGATAACTCTAATAAGTGTTTGAATCCCTGCAGCATCAAGCTTAATGAGATCATCAAATGTAAACATCAATGCGCGAATTTTCTCAGCTGATTCTGTATTTTTTTGCTCAAGTGCTGTCATGAATCGTGATTCGGTAGAACGATCAAAAGCATTGAAAACTTCAGCCATGTGTTCATATGGGTTAGATTGAGAAGTTCTAGACAAGTTAGCCATAAATTCATTTCTTAAAGTTTTCTCGACGTTTTCAAGTACTTCAGAGCTGACTGATTCCATATGTAACATGCGCAATACTACTTCTATGGCGAATTCATCAGGAAGCATGGAAAAAACACGTGCTGAATGAGCAGGTCTAATTTTTGATAAAATAACGGCAACAATTTGTGGGTTCTCGTTTTTTAGATAATTAGCGAGAAAATCTTCGTTCACATTCGATAGCTTATCCCACATTGTACGTCCTGCGGGACCACTAATATCTGATAAAATATCTCGGACTTTACGTTCATCAAATATTGAAGCAAGAAAACGTTCAGTGCTTTCAACTCCTCCTGTAATGGTTCCGCCTGTTTTAAAAAATCTTTGTATAAATTCACCGTAGATTGCTTCAACAAGCTTTGACTTTACAGATCCTAAAGTAGCCATTTTATGCGATAATTCACGTACTTCTGATTCCGCAAGTCTTTCCAAAATCTTTGTTGCGCGTTCCTTATTTAAAGACAGCATAAAAATCGCTGCTTTCTCAGTGCCGTTAATTTTTTCTTCTGCTTTCGACATTGTACCCTCTTAAGCCGTTTCAGCCATCCAGCTACGAACGATGGTGACTGCCTCATCTGTTTGTTCTTCAACCATTTTACCGACTTGTTCTATTGTATTTGCACTCATTGCTTCAGGTGCTTTTAACTGTATTTCTTCTTGTGGCGACCCGGGACCAGAGATTGCTGAAACTTGCTCACTAGCAGGGAGCGCTTGAACGGCATCAGTTGCTTCTCTCATTGGAAGAGGTTCAATTCTTACACTTTCCAAAATCCTCGTTATAATAGGCTTGAAGACCAAGAGAAGCATAAGTAGTCCAACCAATCCTACGGTCAGCACTTCAATAATTCTTACGATTTCAGGCTTGGTTAATCCCAAAAAGAATCCTGCGCTTTCAAGAGGACCATCAATATCTGTAGTTGAAAACTGCATGTTTAAGACTTCAACATGATCACCGCGTTTCTCATCAAAACCCACAGCTGTTTGGACGAGCTTTGCTAATTGATCCATTTCCTCTTTAGAGCGTGCCTTATATACAGGGGGGTTAGTTCCTTCTTTGGTATAGATACCGTCTACCATTACTGCCACTGAAACTTTTTTTACACCCCCAATTTCCTTAACGTACTGCTTATGGGTTTTAGAAATTTCATAATTCACTACTTGTTCGTTGCGATTTGATTGGGATGCATTGCTACCAGCAGGGGAGGCTCCTCCGGGCAGTTGGTTTTCAACGGTGGCTGCTTGCTTGCCACCTTCGGACTCTTTTTGTCCTTCTTCAATGTTTTGTGTTGAACGAACTACTTGACCATCAGGGCTAAAGATCTCTGAATTTTCTACTATGCGATCCATATCCATTTCAGTATGGACTTCGGCACTAACTTTTCCAACACCAACGTATTTTTCAAGAAGATGAACAATGGATTGCGTCAGTCTATTTTCGTAACTGAGACGCATTTCTTCAAGGCTTGTTGCTGTGGCTGCTTCATCATTATTTTCAACGCTGGCAAGAAGATTTCCTTGATCATCAACGATTGAAACACGTTCTGGAACAAGTCGCGGCACAGCAGCAGCTACAATGTGTTGAATGGCTCTTACTTTCGCTTGACTAAGGCGGCCAGTACCATTGAGTCGTAAAATGATCGATGCACTTGGCTCTTCTTTGTCTCTTGAAAACAGTTCTCGTTTGGGCAAAACAAGGTGAACACGTGCTGCATTGACTTGTGCCAAAGAACCAATTGTTCGGGCTAGTTCTCCTTCAAGAGCACGTAGATGATTAATATTTTGGATGAATCCAGATGTACCGAGAGGTTCATCGCGATCAAAAATCTCATAACCAACGGAACCACCTCTTGGTAAACCGTGCTCTGCCATCTCCATACGAAGACGTCCAACTTTGCTAACAGGGACATATACTTGTGAACCGCCACCTCTTACTTCCACATCAATGCCCATTCCTTCTATTTTAGAAACGATTTTATTAGCATCGGCTAAGTCAAGATCAGAATAAAGTAGGGCAAGTTCAGGTTTTGAGACATAAGAAAGGAAATAAAAGAATCCTCCCGTCATGGCTAACAGTGTTGCTGAGATCACAGCGAGTCTTACCAGACCAAAGTTCTTTGCTAGATTAAGTGCTGCCTCCACCGTATTTCTCCTTTAGACAAAGTTAAAAGAAGGCTTTAACGTTATTACTGCACAGTTTTGATCTGAACATATTAAAATTCTCTTAATTGTAACAATAAATGGGAAAAAAATTCCCATGACTTGGAACTTTTTTCCTAAATTATGAAAATAAAAGGAAAAATATGCCGTTTTTTTATTTAAAATATTAATTTTTACTTAAAATTGATTAAGTAAATAATTAACGCCATAGAAAAAAGAAGTTTAGTGTGATTTGTTTGCTACAGAAAAAACGTAACTTATGATGAGTTTAGTATTCTTCTTTAGAAAAACTTTGCAATAAAAGCCACACATGTGTGGCTTTCGTTGTTTTTGGTGAATTATGCGGCCTCACTATGAAAATCGTCTACAGGTTCAACGCTGAGTGCTCGATGAAACCTCAACTCTTCAAAGTCTCTTAAAAGAGTATCGTAGTTTGGATTATAGACAAAGAACTCAGCGGCTTTATGACTTATAGCTTCAGGTGCAGTGAGGACATCACCTTTTTGTATAAACCAACGAATATCATAAGGGCTGTGGAGGATAGGCGGAATAAGATCCAGAACACGTCCTGGTATTCTTGGGAAAAACCCCCAAAAACTTTTAATGTTCTGATGAGTAGTAATATTTAAAGGAATGCCCATTTTTATTTTAAAGTCTTCATTAAGAATGTTGATTCCTAAGCTACGACGATAATTTTCGACAACCAAAGAGCCTGGCGGCCTAGCACCAATTTCAAGAAAAATTAATTCATCGCTTGGAGTGTGAAAAAGTTCAAGGTGCGCTGAACCACTCTTCATGCCTAAGGCTTTTAGTACATTCTCAGTAAAATTACGCATTCTTTTAGAGAGAGGGTTAGATGCAAGGATGGGAATGCTACCATGATTATGTCCCTTTAGAAAATCTAAACCAGAGAACATATAGCGTGAGGCTTGATTGAAATGAATCAGGCCATCTTGAATCAAAACATCACTGTGATAGAGATCCCCCTCAATAAGTTCTTCCGCTTCATAATTGTTGCCAAGCATTGACCAATACGCTCTGGAAAAATCACGAAAGTTAGTAATCTTAAAAACGCCAATTGAAGAATGTTGATCTGTAGGTTTTATCACAAAAGGAGTACCTAAAAAATTGACTATTTCTTCGTACAAATAATCTGGAATAAGTTTTAGTTTTTCTTGCTCAATGTTCATGAATTTAGGCGTTTTAATGCCTGCTGCCTGTGCTTTTTTTTTCATAAGAATTTTGTTACGAAAAGCATCAATATAAACTTCGGTGGAGTCATATATATTAAGTTTTCTCTTGAGAAGATCCGTTTCAAGAATATTGATTTCTTCACTGCAAATTATTTCAAGATTGGGATCCTCTATGAGTTCTTTTTGAACGATGGATTCAATTTCCGCAAAGGTAAAAGGTTTAATAGTCGTATGTTCGTAACGATTTTGCTTGAGAATATGAATTTTATGAAAGAATTTTTTTTGATTATCAGAGAGTTTTTTAAAATAAAGGGAATCTGTGATGAGCTGAAATTTAAAGTCTCCTAGCTTTTTTAGTTCTTCAAAATCATAATATTCAATTTGTCGACAATTAATGAAAATTATATTTTTCATGGTTTCCTCCCTTTTATTGATAAACCTCTTGTATAAATTGTGAAAACGCGACAATTTTTTTTAATTTCTTAAGACGTTTTGGATAGATGCAAAAAAGATCAATTTTTGGTCCGCGTTCTTTCGGTAAAATATTCACAAGTTTTGAATTACGAATGGCGGGATGTTTATTGGGAATTAAAATAATTCCCACCCCATCTTCAGCAAGTTGAGTTCTTCCAATAGGACCATTGAGTGTCAAAAACGGTTTGCGACTTTCGCCTTCAGGCATTCCAACTTTTAAATGCCAATCAAGATCTGCATAGGGATGAGATTGGAACTCTCCATGTGCAATGAGTCGATGTTTATTGAGATCACTTATTTTCTGTGGCAATCCATATTTTTGTATATAATCTCTGCTTGCATACAGTCTTAAGTGCATTGTCATAATAGGGTGTTGAATAAGATCAGCGCGACCTTTTAGTTTTGGACGAATGACGACATCTAAATCACCATTAGCAGGATCAAGGTCAAAATCACTGGCAGCAATCGACAAACGTAGTTTAGGATATTTTTCTATGAATAGGGGGATTTTGGGGGAAAGATAGTTTGAAATAAACCCTTGTGATGCTGAAATTCTCAAAGTTCCTTCAGTCTCAGATTCATCTTCTTTGACTCTTTGAATTGCCGTATCAATTTCTAAAAATACATCACGAATCGAGAAAAATAACTCTTCTCCTTTTTGCGTGAGTTTTATGCCTTGCGAAACTCTCACAAATAGATCATTTTCAAGCTCATCTTCTAAATGACTTATTTGATGAGAAAGAGCTGGTTGACTTGTTTTAAGGGCTTTAGCTGCTCTACTAAACGATCCAAACTTTGCAACCCAATAAAATATTCTTAATCTATCCCAATTCAATCTTGACGCCTTAATGCAGTTGTTTTTAAGCACTTTCTTATCTGTATTGAGTTATATTAACACTTACTATGGTCACTATAGACGATTGGGCAAAAATATGAAATATGAGAATTTAAAGTCTATGTGAGCATGATCTTTTCAGAAAATAAGATAATTGACCAGCAAGCAATTTATGAGTTATTTTGAAACCACTATAAGCGGAGAAAAAAAATCTTCAATGAAAAAACAATGAGAGAGTAGGGATAATGATTGAGTAGGGAGGATTAATAAAATGCATACTAATTTTCAGAAAGTTGTTCTTTCATCAACATCTTCGGATTCTCACACCTGGAATCTTGTTTACCTAGAATTACTGATGAGAGAGTTGGGCTTTGATGTCGTTAATCTGGGAGCCTGTGTTGCCAGTAGTAAAGTGATTCAAGCCTGTCATCGTCATCACCCTTTTATATTAGTTTTGAGTTCAGTAAATGGTCTAGGACACATTAAGGGGACTGAGCTGATTCAAGAAATCCGAAAAATGACACTTCTTCACAAGATGAAAGTTGTGTTGGGAGGTAAGCTTACTTTGAATGGAACTTTGACAGATCAAGAAAGAAAAAAACTTATACAATCAGGATTTGATGCCATCTATTCAGAAACGGAAATTGTAGATTTTCAAAATTATCTATTATACGAGTCTCAAAAAATTAAAGCAGTTGCTTGATGAATTGTGAGAGCTTTGATCAATATATAAGATATAAAAAACGGGATCACCATCTTCTTATTCAGCCACGCATGGGGTTCTCAAATATTCAGACGATGACAAGTGGACTAAAAGCCGTTGCGAGTCTGTGCAGTAATACGGTTGGGACTATTACCATAGATAGCTATACGCGAAATTCAGAATTTCAACAGATCCGCGATGCACTCGAAAAACGCATTAACTTGAATGGTTATCCTCTAATCTCTCATGGTGCTCATATAACGCAATCTATGATACAAGAAGTCTCTGATTCAGTAGATTATCCTTTTTTCGTGCAAGTACGTCACGGTTCAGCGAAGCCTTTTAATCTTTTTAAAACGATGGTTAAAACAGGCATCACCATATCTGAGGGAGGACCAATTTCTTATTGTATTCCCTATAGTAGTGTTTCAATTCAAGAATCAACGCAAGAATGGATTAAAAGCGTTCTATACTTTGTTGAACATTCAAAGAACGCACATATTGAAAGTTTTGGTGGTTGCCTTTTAGGTCAGCTTTGCCCACCATCGTTCTTAATTGCTGTGACAATTCTTGAAGGACTTTTTTTTAGGCAACAGAATTTATCGAGCATTTCTTTGAGTTATAGTCAGGGGACAAATTTGATTCAAGATATGGCAGGTTTACGTGTTCTCAATAGCTTAGCAAAAAAATACTTAGGTGATGGGGATTGGCATATTGTTGTCTATACATTTATGGGATTATTTCCAAAAACGATAGAAGGTGCAAAGGCCGCTATTAAGGAAAGTGTTATATTGGCAAAATTAGGCGGCGCAGCACGTCTTATTGTAAAAACGACTGTAGAGTCGCAACGAATACCCACGATTGAAGAGAATATAGAAGCGATGATTTATGCGAATGAAATTGCTATGAATGTAGAAAAAAACATTAATAGTGAAACAACGACAATACAATATGATGCTGCTGAAGAAGAAAGGATCTTTGAACAAGCAATTAATATTATAGAGTCAGTTTTAAATTTGTCACCGCAATTTTCTAAAGCTTTTCCTATAGCATTTTCAAAAGGTCTGCTTGATGTTCCTTATTCATTGCATCCTGATAACTTACGTAAAACATCAGCAACTATTAACGACGAAGGTTATCTAGAATGGGAGAATATTGGTCATCTTGCTATTCCTCAACGTACTTTAAATAGGAAGTATTTTAAAAAATCGGGTATTTCATCCAGTCAATTGCTGACTCTTTTAAGTTTTGTACAACGTAAATTTGATGAAAGATGGTCTTCAAAGGCTGCTTGAAAGGGTAAATTACACAAAAAATTATTTTTTTTTGTTCATAAAACTCACGGTTTCTAAAAGCACTGAAACTGAAAACGCCAGTAAAATCAAGGCTTTAAGTGGTTGTGCGCAGCCAGTACCCAAATAACACAGTGACTTTTAAATGATTTTCTCAAAAAAAAGATCTATCGCAGGTCTTCAGAATTTTGTAGTATTCCTTCTAAGTCCTATGTTTTTAGGACTAAATTGTTGTACAGGGATCATTATTAAACTGTAGAAAGGTACGTGCATGAACAAGAATGATTTAATTGAACAAGTAGCAAAAGTAACTAAACTTTCAAAGAGCGACGTTACACGCGCTGTTGGATCAACTTTTGATTGTATCGCAAAAGCTTTGAAGAAAGGCGATACATGTACTTTTGTTGGATTCGGAACATTCTCAACATCTAAGAGAAAAGCACGCGAGGGTCGCAACCCACGCACTGGTGCAAAGATTCGTATCCCAGCATCTGTTCAACCTAAATTCCGCGCTGGCAAGGCTTTGAAAGAAGCAGTGAACGGCTAATTAGCAGAGCTATTTAATAAAGGCCTCTCACTCTTTGTGAGGGGCTTTTTTTATTGTTTTTGCAGAATTAAAACTGACCACTCATTCATTTTTAGCTGATCAATTAATCTATAGCCTTGTGCAATGTAAGCTTTTTCAACATCTGTTTTTTGAGTTTCTAATAATCCAGATAGAATCACTAAAGACTGTGGACTTGTATGCTGAGCAATGGCTGGTGCCAGATGAATCAAGGGATCTGCTAAAATATTTGCAATAATCAAATCAAAAGGACTGCGAGCAATAAGGATTGGATTTGAGAAACCGTCACTGTGAAAAACCTCAATTTTATCTTTGAAATTGTTTTTTAAAATATTCTCAGATGTCTTAGCGATGGCATCTTTATCATTGTCAGTTGCAATTACTTTGGTTTGAAATAAGGCTGCCGCAGCCATTGCCAGAATCCCTGTGCCACACCCTAAGTCTAAAATATTCTGAAATTTTTTCTCCTTTATTTTAAGAAGTGCCAAAAGACAACCCTTGGTAGTTTCATGCTGTCCAGTTCCAAAGGCTGTCGCTGCATCAATGTTGAAGCAAATTTTATCTGAAGGTAAAGTACCTTCAAAATGAGAACCATAAATATAAAAATCACCGATCTCAATGGGTGGAAATGATTTTCGGTTTTCCGCAAGCCAATCTTTTTGATCAAGCTTAATAAGTTCAAAAGAAGAAAAATTGAGCCCCAGTGTTTCGTGAAGAATGTTGATTTGGTTTTTCAACACTTCATAATCAGGGGATTCTTCAAAAAGAGCTGTGACGCGCCATAAGTTTTGAGCCGCATCAATTTCAAAAGCCGATTGAGCAGCTGAGTCAAAGCATTCTGCTAACAACGGAATAACTTGCTTGTGAGTAATAAAAGTGAGCTGCCAAAGAGGAGTAGATTGAGACATTAGGCTTTCTCCAAAAAACTTGTGATAACCTTTTTAAGGCCCGAATGTTCAAAGTCAACATCTACTTTATCACCATGAGCATCAATCACTTGCCCATAACCAAATTTGATATGAAAAACTCGGGTCCCAACTTCAAATTTATTAAAAGAAGAAGCTGAAGATAGAGACTTTTTTCCCGATGAAGTTGGTAGATATCGTGCTGGACCAGTAACATCGCGAATTTTAAAATTAGAAGACAGAGCTGTGACAGCCGTTTGTGAATCAACATGTTCCTTAGGAAGTTCGCCAATGAAGCGCGAAGGTAGGCTGGACTGCCAGCTCCCATGAATTTTGCGATTCACTGCATAAATAATGTAAGCTCTCTGTCGAGCGCGTGTGAGACCAACATAAGCGAGTCGTCTTTCTTCTTCTAACCCTTTTAATCCAGTTTCTCCAAGACTGCGTTGATGGGGGAACAGTCCTTCCTCCCAACCAGCGAGAAAAACAATGTCAAATTCAAGACCTTTGGCGCTGTGCAAAGTCATTATACTGATACTATCAACATTTTGATTACTTGAGTTTTCCATGACTAAACTCACATGGTCTAAAAAGCTTTCAATGGTTTCAAACTCTTCCAGAGCGACCACAAGTTCTTTTAAGTTTTCCAGTCGACCAGGAGCGTCAGGAGATTTATCTCGTTGCCACATTTCAGTATATCCAGACTCATCCAGAACCATTTTTGCAAGATCACTTGGGGACATAAAACTTACTTGCTGACGCCAACGATCGACATCTTTTAAAAAATTAGCGAGAGTATTGCGTGTTTGACCACGAAGTTCATCGGTCTCAATTATCTTATAAGCCGAGGCCATGAGAGAAACACCTTCACTTCGGGAAATATGATGCAAGTTTTGCAAAGCAACGCTCCCCATTCCACGTTTAGGCGTGTTGATAATACGCTCAAAAGCGAGACTGTCATTGGGTTCGTTTATCAGTCGTAAATAGGCTAAAGCATCTCGGATTTCAAGACGTTCATAGAATCTTGGACCGCCAATAACACGATAAGGGATACCTAAAGTTAAGAGACGTTCTTCAAATTCGCGGGTTTGATGGCTAGCTCTGACAAGGATAGCCATTTTTGAAAGAGAGAATTTGTTCCTTTGTAATGCTTCAATTTCATCGCCTACGTACCGCGCTTCTTCTTCACCATCCCAAACGCTTTTTATGAAGACTTTTTCTCCTGCATCTGCCTCGGTCCAAAGTGTTTTACCAAGGCGTCCAGTATTTTTAGCAATAAGACCAGATGCAGCTCCTAAAATATGAGGTGTAGATCGATAGTTTTGTTCTAATCGAATAATGTGAGCGCCTGGAAAATCGTGCTCGAACTTCAAAATATTAGCAATTTCAGCGCCACGCCAACCGTAAATAGATTGATCATCGTCTCCAACACAGCAAATATTTTTATGTCCTTGAGCAAGAAGACGCAACCAAAGGTATTGCGCAATGTTGGTGTCTTGATATTCATCAACCAAAATATAACGAAACTGATGTTGGTAAAAATCAAGAATATCTGTGCATTGAGTAAAGAGAGTCAAACAATGGAGAAGGAGATCCCCAAAATCAACAGCATTAAGGATTCTCAATCGTTCTTGATAAATAGGGTAAATTGTTAGAGCTGGATTTTTAGGTCCATATTGGTTGGGTAAATTATTCTTATCAATTTGATCAGGGCCAAGACCTCGATCTTTCCAAAGGCTAATCATACCTAGAATGGCACGAGGAGGCCATTTCTTGTCATCAATGTTTTCTGCTTTTTGAATCTGTTTAATAAGGCGTAAAGAATCATCAGTATCAAGGATGGTGAAATTGGTTTTCAGATTAATGCGTTCCGCATGTCTTCTTAAAATACGCACACAAAGAGAATGAAATGTTCCAAGCCATAACCCCTCTACGGTTCGTCCAATCAAAGAACTGATACGTTCCCGCATTTCATAAGAAGCTTTGTTGGTAAATGTTACTGCCAAAATTTGACTGGGGAGGGCTTTATGATTACCAAGAATGTGCGCTATTCGCGTTGTTAACACGCGGGTTTTACCTGTGCCGGCTCCAGCCAATACTAAAAGAGGTCCTTCGAGAGTTTCGACTGCTTCTCTCTGTTGTTCATTGAGGGATTGAAGGTACGGTGGAAGCATTGGTTCAGTATCTATCTCGATGGTTTTTATGACATGTGTCATGAAGTATTATCATTCCTTAGGCTTTATTTTATTTATTTCACCATAAAGGGATCGTCCCAGGTTTTGCAAGGCAATCACTAATTCATCATCAGAAATGGTTTCTTTAAGATGGAGTAAGTCTCTTTCTTGATCCGCATTTAAAGGCGCAGGAGATCGTGTAACGACAGAAGATTCTTGAGAAAAGGGTAATGGGCCTTGAATAATTTTTAAACGTTCAATGGATTTATAGCCAAAATAACTATTTATTTTTTCAATCAACCAATGCTCGGAGTGTTGTAACCAAAGGCTGGCTCCGGAAGTGGCTTTAACATGGAGAATCGCACCATAAGATTTTGTGCGTCCAAAGCTGATTTTTTGGGGAACACAATGACGAGCAATGTTTTCACCAACAATTTTTGGCCAATCAAGAATAACCGCCGCTAAAGAAAAACCGCGCTTATCAAGGGCGGGTTTTAAGATGCGAGGTAAAACCTTTTGGATTGCGTGAGGCGTAAAAATCACTTGTTTGGGGTTCATATTATCCTGTAGGTTATAAAAATTTCCATTCACTATACCGGAGCAGGGTGGTCTAAGCAATTCATCATGGATCAAGCTATATCCTATTTAAGAGAGAATTTACTAGAGTGGTATTGTCAGTATCAACGCCATTTACCTTGGCGCAGTAAAAAGGGACAAACACCTAATCCTTATTATGTGTGGCTTAGTGAGATTATGTTGCAGCAAACCACTGTGCCCACCGTTATTCCTTATTTTGAGAAATTCATTGAGCGATGGCCTCATCTTAAAGATTTGGCTGAGGCTCCTCTTGATGAGATTTTAGTTCAGTGGCAGGGATTAGGCTATTACGCACGGGCTAGAAATCTTTATCGGGCGGCCCAAACAGTCATGGCTCAATATCAAGGAGTTTTTCCTAAGGATCCACAACTATTAGAAACACTGCCTGGAATAGGTTCTTATACGGCAGGTGCTATAGCGTCTATTGCTTTTGGTTATCCCATAGTCCCTATTGATGGGAATATTATCCGTGTTTTTTCAAGATTGAAAGCCATTGAAGAACCCTTACCTAAGAGCATAAGCAAGATCAAAGAAGTATCTCAAGAGTTTGCTTCTGAAGAGCATCCAGGAGATTTTGCTCAAGCGCTCATGGATTTAGGGTCAGCTATTTGTACTCCTAAGAATCCTCAATGCGCAATATGTCCTTGGAATCGAACATGCGAAGCTCTGAGATTGAACAGAGTTGAGGATTTTCCACATAAAGCAGACAAGATTATAAAATCAAAGCGATTTGCGGTGGCTTTTTTCTTATTGTCTGATTGTGGATCTGTTTATCTTCAAAAACGTCCGGAAAAGGGATTATTGGGAGGTATGATGGAAGTGCCGACGACAACATGGCGATCAGATGAGCCATGGGATTGGTTGACTGCAAGTGCTTGGGCACCCATTGATGCATCATGGAAAATGCTTGAAAAGCCAGTGAGACATGTTTTTACTCATTTTAATTTTGAGGTTCAAGTTACGGTTGCACAAATTCAACAAAAGGAAGGATCTGGAATTTGGGCGCCTCTTCATAATTTAGGAGCTTATGCCTTACCAACAGTCATGAAGAAAATTATTGCTCAAGGAACGCACTATTTTAAGGGGTAACTCTAGAAGTAATATCTTTGATGGGACGAAAACTGCGACGATGATGAGAAGTAAGCCCGTGAGCCATAAGAGCTTTTTGATGTAGTTCTGTGCCGTATCCTGCATTAGTCTTCCATCCATATTCAGGATGTATGCGTGCTAAATCATGCATGATATGATCTCGAGTAACTTTAGCGATTATTGATGCAGCTGCAATGGAATAGCTAAGACTGTCTCCTTTAATCACCGATAAAGTTTTGTAAGACCATTTTGGTTGTCCACGGCCGTCAATAAGAACGACATCGGGCAAAGTCGGCAATGCTTTTACGGCTCTATCCATTGAAAGATACGTTGCTTGTAAAATATTATATTGGTCAATTTCCTCCACACTTGCTTGTCCAATACCGAAAAAGCAAGCTTTTCCTTGCAGATTTATAAGCGCTTCAAAAAGTTTTTCACGTTTTTGTTGGCTCAGGGCTTTTGAGTCGTTGATGTGATGCAAAAGGCTTTTGGGGAATTTGTTGCGTTCAATAATCATAGCAGCAGCAACAACAGGTCCTGCCCAGGGACCGCGACCAGCCTCATCTACGCCAACAACAATTCCTGGATATTGCTCTTCTAAATCAAAAGATGGCATATGAATTCTACTTAAAATTATTTTTTATTAACTTGTGGATTTTTCGATATGTGTTTTTGAAAACGTCTACTAATTCGGCTTCAGGTTCATAAGCTGTCTTTAAGTACTGTTTAAAAGTTCGTAAGTGTTTTGGAGCTTTATCATGTAGTCTGCGTGCAGAAGCCATCCAGAGAGGGCTGATAGCTAATGAAAGAGCAGTTAAAACAATAATCATCTTATAGCCATCATCCTTAATAATTTTTGTGTCCATACCAATAGTGGCTAACAGAAAGGCAAATTCACCAACTTGTGAAAGTACTAACGAAACAAGGAATGATTCTGTCCAAGGGCGACCTAGAAAATGTAGAATAAAAATATTCATAAATGTCTTCCCTATGGTGATAAAGGTCAACAACAAGAAAACCTTAAGAAGGTTCTGCCAAATAAAATGCAAATCCATTAAAAGTCCTACAGAGAGAAAGAAGACCATAAGAAGAACGCTTTGTATAGGTTTCGTCGTTTGGATCATAAGATCACGTTTTGCAGTGTTCCCTAAAATCAGACCGCCTAAGAAAGCTCCGTAAGCAGCTGATAATCCAATTAAACCTGAAATAGCCGCGATTCCAAAGCAGAACACGAGGGCTGCAATTGGCATGAGGTCATGATGTCCAGAAACAAGCTTTAAAAAAGAAAAATGAAATTGTTTGCGGCGATTCAAATACCAAAAAAGACCCGCTAAAATAACAATCGATAGACCAACCTTTATTAAAATAGAGGCACTTACACCATTTTCATAGCTTCGTAAAAAGAGAATCATAGGAACGATTGCCAAATCTTGAGCGATCAAAATTCCTAGAGCAAGCTTGCCTGAGGATGTTTTCAGTTCATCCATACTCTCTAGCATTTTCACAGCCACGGCTGTGCTACTTAAAGCGATAGCAAAGGCGATTAATAAGCAAAATCCTGTAGTCCAGCCAAAGAATGATCCTAACCCAAAAGTAGTGAGAAGACTGGCGCCAATTTGCATGGCTGCAGTAATGAGACTGATATGCCAAACGGATCGAAAAGAATCGAAGCTTAGCTCCATGCCCACTAAAAAAAGTAACATTAGTACGCCCAGTTCCGCAAGGGCACTAACAAAATGCTGGTTTTGAATGAGACCAAATATAGGAAAGCTTAGGATAATCCCCGCTAGAATATAGCCCAGTACTGCTGGTTGACGTAAACGTTCAAAGATTAAGCCACAGCCAAGAGCGGCAACAACGATAAGGGCAATCTCTGTAAGGTGTATTTGAACATGCATAACAGAAACATACTTGGTTCAAAGAGAGGATCAAGAAAAAATTAAATTTCTATCGCAAGTTCTTTTAACTTGTGCTTTAGACGCAAAAGATCTTGCCAGGCGTATTTCTTTTGCCCAGGAGACCTTAAAAGATAAGCTGGATGAAATGTAGGGAAAGCGAGGGCTTTAAATCCCTCATTTTGAGTTTCATAGTCTAAGAAGTGACCTCGCAATTTCATGATACCTTCAGTTGAGTTGAGCAGTGTTTTTCCTGCAGTACCTCCAACCAACAAAATAATTTTTGGACGAATCAATTCTATATGTCGTTCAATGAAAGGTAGACAAGCACTCGTCTCTCCTGCCGTTGGTTGACGATTACCCGGAGGACGCCAGGGGAGAATATTAGAAATATAAATATTCTTTTGACGGGAAAGTCCAATGGCGGCCAACATTTTATCAAGGAGCTGTCCGCTAAGCCCAACAAAAGGTTTACCTAAGCGATCTTCATCTGCACCAGGAGCTTCGCCAATTACCATTACTTTTGAAGAAGGCACACCATCAGCAAAAACTGTATGCATCGCTGTGTGTTTTAAGGAGCAGCCTTCAAACAGCTCTAAGCACTCTTTGAGGTCCTGTAAAGTTTTGGCTGATTTGGCTGTTTCTCGAGCAGCTTTATCTAATTCATTTTTTGACTTTAAGCTGATCTTGCTCTGAGGGGTGACTTTCTTAGGCAATGTAAGAGAAGGAGATATGAAGTCTAGTTCTTTTTTTTGAAGTTTATTTTGAGGTTCCTTTGCAATGACTTCATCAATGCCCAGTGCTTTGTGAAATTCCAGCGTATCGACAATTTCTCGAATTTTGCTCACGTACCGCTCTTAAGAAGAAAAATTTTTTCAATTTCTAGGATAATGCGATCAACAGTCGTTTCTGCTGGTTGATGATCGCAATCAACCCGAATATCTGCTTGCTCATAAATAGGGTAATATTGTTTCATTAAATCCTCTAAAATTTCGTGTTTATCACCATGTTCTAACTGAGGTCTATGACTGCGCCGGGCAACTCTTGGATAAATAGTCTCAAGGCTAGCATACAACCACACAGAAAT
The DNA here is from genome assembly GCF_002117145.1 of Candidatus Nucleicultrix amoebiphila FS5. Lineage (NCBI taxonomy): Bacteria > Pseudomonadati > Pseudomonadota > Alphaproteobacteria > Holosporales > Nucleicultricaceae (SeqCode) > Nucleicultrix (SeqCode) > Nucleicultrix amoebiphila (SeqCode). The sequence continues at coordinate 1,618,028 of NZ_CP008743.1, forward strand.
GCATTTCTTCTTAATGATCTCACGGCTGTCAGGATTAATGAAAACTTCCACACCGGTTGAAAGTACATGGGGGGGCTCATCGGCAAGTCTTTTTATTACCAAGCGTTCCGTATCTCGGAAGGCTTTTTCACCATACCAAGCAAAAATATCGGCCACAGTGCAATTGGCTGCAGCTTCAACCTCATGGTCAGAATCCTTAAAGGTAAGACCAAGACGTTTTGCAAGCAATCTACCGATACTTGTTTTTCCAACCCCCATCATTCCAACAAGGGCGATTGTTTTTGGAACTTTGTAAAATGTCATAATATTAATTTATAGTCGTTTTGAAATTAAAACAAAAGAGTTAATAGGACCCTTTAACCTCTTTCTGAGATATCGTATAGTGAGAACAGGATAAATGATGGAGTATTAGATGTCTCTAACAGTCAAAATTCTTTGGGGAGTGCTTGTAAGCTGTGGTCTTACTGTCGCTTTAATTTTTTCCTTAGGGGGCATTCCAGCTCCGACAAAGGATGTAAAAAGAACGTTTACTTTTGATCAGCTCCAGCCGAACAAAGGTCCTGCAGTTATTAATTGATTCTTGTTAATTAGAACCATGGTCGTTGATATTGCAAAAAGAGATGTGGAAGCCTTTCTTGAAATGCTTTTGGCGGAAAAGAACCTAGCCAAAAATACTTTAGAAGCTTATCGACGGGATATCACAGATTTTATTAACTATTTTACATTGCAACGAAAAATTCTTGATGAACTTAATGTCCATGATGTGAGTGACTACCTTGAAAGTCTTCGAAAGAAATCTTTTGCAAATAGTACGATAGCAAGGCGTCTTTCAGGATTAAAACACTATTATCGCTTTTTGCTAAGTGAAGGACGTGTGCTTAAGGATCCTTTTGCTCTTATTGAAACGCCAAAGCAAGAACGCATTTTACCAAGAATTTTAAGTGAAGACGAAATCTCCTCTTTATTGAATGCGGCTCATCGGAAATCCGACGTTGAAGGGGTACGTTTAGCGTGTCTTTTGGAGATTCTCTATGCCTCAGGCTTACGGGTTAGTGAATTAGTTTCTTTACCGTATTCCGTCGTTAGGACAATTAATTTTCAAGAACAAATCTCAAGTATGATTGTGAAGGGCAAGGGTAGTAAAGAGCGTATGGTTCCTCTTTCAAAGGCAGCTCTTGATTCTCTACAAGCCTATTTAAGTGTGAGGAAAAATTTTCTGTCGAGCAAAACTTCTGAAGTTTGGTTGTTTTCTTCGAATAGCAAAGAAGGCCATCTAACACGGCAACGTTTTGGCCAACTTCTTAAGGAAATAGCAGTGAATGCAGGGATTGCACCTTATAAGGTATCTCCTCACGTTGTGCGTCATGCTTTTGCAAGTCACATGTTGCATCATGGAGCAGATTTAATGAGCATTCAAAAGCTTTTAGGTCATTCTGATGTCTCAACCACTGAAATTTATACACATGTTTTGGGGGAAAAACTGAAGAGTGTGGTGTTAACCCATCACCCCTTGTCAAGGGTTCAAAAAGAGCCTAAGTAATTCTTTAATGAGTTTTTAAGAAAGAAATAATTATGGCACATGCACTAGAATTCGAACAACCAATTATTGAGCTTGAGAATAAGCTAGATGAATTGCGACATCTGTCTAATAAACGTGATGTGAATATTACAGAAGAAATTAGTCGTCTTGAGAAAAAGGTTCAAAAGCTTTTAAAAGAAACTTATGAATCTCTTAGCCCCTGGCAAAAAGTCTTGGTTGCTCGTCATGGTGAGCGGCCACAATTTCTGGATTTTGTTGGCGAGTTGATTGAAGATTTTACAGAACTTTCAGGTGATCGCCGTTATGGTGAAGATAAGGCTTTAATTGGGGGGCTTGGGCGTTTTCGGGGATACCCCGTGATGATCATGGGACATCAAAAAGGAAATAATTTAGAGTCACGGTTGCGTCATAACTTTGGGATGCCAAAACCAGAAGGTTATCGTAAAGCTCAACGTTTGATGGATTTGGCTGAAAAATTTTCTCTTCCAATTTTGACTTTTGTGGATACTGCTGGAGCCCATCCTGGCATTGATGCGGAAGAAAGAGGGCAATCTGAAGCGATTGCCTCTTCGATTGAAAGATTATTAGAGATAAAAACCCCAGTTGTTTCTATAGTGACTGGCGAAGGAGGATCTGGAGGGGCTATTGCTATTGCTGTAGCGAACGTGGTTCTGATGATGGAACATGCGGTCTATTCAGTTATTTCTCCCGAAGGATGTGCATCTATTCTATGGCGTACTGCCGAAAAAAAAGAACTAGCTGCAGCTGCACAAAAATTAACAGCCCAAGACTTGCTAAAGCTGGGTGTGATTGATCGCATCGTTACTGAGCCATTGGGAGGTGCTCATCGTTCGGCTAAAGCAGCTATTGCTATGGTTGGAGATGCACTTGAATTATCTCTTAAACAATTATCAAAGCTTTCTGGTGATGAAGCTTTGCAACAAAGACGTCGTAAATTCTTACAAATGGGACAAAAAGAGCTATAGTCTCAATCTTGAAGGAGGATCTAATGACGCGATCCTTAGAAGGATGCGTAGTTAAAAAGTCCGTTATGGGTAATCGTTGGTTGCTGACTGAATCTAATGATATAGCTACTTTGCATTTATCACAACGTTTTGAGCTTCCAGAAATTATCGCACGCATTCTGAATCTTCGTGGGATTCATATTGATCAAGCGGAGAATTTTTTAAACCCCACCTTAAAAGCGTATCTTGCTGATCCTTCTCATCTCAAAGATATGGATAAAGCTGTTGATCGTCTTGTCAAAGCGATTCAAAAAAATGAGATAGTTGCGATTTATGGTGATTATGACGTAGATGGCGCAACTTCATCGGCACTACTGTTAAATTTTTTAAACGGTTTAGGAGTGAAGACCCTATATTATATTCCTGATCGACTAAAGGAGGGATATGGCCCAAACATTGTAGCATTTAAAAATTTACAAGAAAAAGGGGCGCGAGTCATTGTAACGGTGGATTGTGGCACAACTTCTTTTGAAGTTTTGGAGGAAGCAAGTCATTTAGACGTTGATGTAATCATTATTGATCATCATGCGGGAGAACCAAAATTGCCAAAAGCTTACGCTGTTGTCAATCCAAACCGCATGGATGAATCAAGTCCTTTAGGACATATGGCAGCTGTGGGTGTAGCTTTCTTACTGGCAGTGGCTCTTAATCGTTCTTTGAGAGAGAAGGGGCATTATAAGGACATGCAAGAACCTGATCTCTTACAATTTTTGGATTTAGTGGCTTTGGGAACAGTGTGTGATGTCGTTCCCTTAAGGGATTTGAATCGTGCTTTTGTGACTCAAGGTTTAAAAGTTCTTTCAAAAAGAACTAACCTGGGCATTCGAATTTTAAGCGATTTGGTTGGAATTGATGAAACACCAGAAGCTTATCATTTGGGATTCATGATTGGACCTCGTATTAATGCGGGTGGACGTGTTGGTCAATCTGATTTAGGAGTGCGTTTATTAACCACGCAAGATTTGTCAGAAGCACAAGAAATTGCAAAAAAGTTGGATTATTTTAATCGTGAGCGTCAAGAGATTGAACAAACAGTTTTAGAGGAAGCTTTTCAGCAAGCACAGCATCAAGGAAACTCATCAGTTTTAATCGTTTCTGGGATTTGGCATCCTGGTGTTATAGGTATTGTCGCTGGACGTCTTAAAGAACGCTATTATAAACCAACGTTAGTTATCAGCCTTAATGAACAAGGAATTGGCAAAGGATCGGGCCGTTCTATTGACGGAATTGATTTGGGTGCTCTAGTGCATGCAGCCAAACAAAAGGATCTGTTGCTTGAAGGAGGTGGTCATGCCATGGCTGCAGGCTTTTCTATCGAAGAATCACAAATCCCTGCTTTGAGAGATTTTTTTAATGATCGCTTAAAAGATTTACGTGAACATTTAGTACCCATTTTAAAGTGTGATGGACGTTTGGCCCCTCAAGCATTAACCATTGAGTTAGCTGAAACTCTTGAGAGATTAGGGCCATTTGGTCAAGGGAATCCTACACCGCGTTTTGTGATCTCTGACTTATGGATTTCAAAAATCGATATTATGGCAGGAAAACATTTGAGTTGTATATTTAGAGATTTGGCAGGAAATTATTTGCGGGCAGTAGCTTTTCGTGCAGTTGATACTCCCCTTGAAGCTGCGTTAAAAATGAGCCGTGATCAGTCCTTTCAAATCATAGGAACAATCAAAGTGAATCGATGGGGAGGTCGAGTTCAACCTCAATTTCAACTGATAGATATTGCTTTAGTGAACGAAAACACACAGGAATTAGCAGAGGCAGTTTAGATGCTTTTGAAAGCTTTGAAGAGTTCTCCCCGAAGATTTTTTGATCTGATTATTCCGCCTCAATGTCTCCTTTGTTATACTTATCTTTTTGAAGAAGATGGGTTATGTGCTGATTGTTGGAAGAAAATGACTTTTCTCTCATCAGAAGCCATTTGTAAATGTTGTGGATATCCTTTTGATTATACGGTTGGTATTGAAATACTTTGTGGAAAGTGTGCACGGCAAAAACCTTCTTTTCATCAAGCTCGTTCCGTTTTTGTTTATGATGATAACTGTCGTGAATTGATCCTTCGCTTTAAGCATGGAGATGCAGTCTATATGGTTCCAACTTTTACCAATTGGCTTAGTCGAGTATACAAAGAAAGTAAGTGGGAAGCTGATTTGATGATACCTGTACCTCTCCACTGGTCGCGTCTTTTATATAGACATTACAATCAATCTGCTCTTTTGATCCGGAGGCTCAAAAAATCAATTGGATTACCTTATGCCATGAACATTTTAGTTCGTCATCGTCGTACGCCCTCTCAAGGTCAAACACTTACGAATAGATTTCAAAATGTTAAGGGAGCTTTTATGATAAAGAGTAAGCACACTTCGATTGTTGCAGGAAAAAGCATCCTACTGGTGGACGATGTTTATACAAGTGGGGCCACACTGACAACTTGTGCTGATGTTTTGTTAAAAGCTGGTGCAAAAAATATCTTTGCGTTAAGCTTAGCACGGGTTGAAAAACATTTTAAATAGCAGGATGAATGGAGAGCCTTATGAGTAAAAAAGTTGTTGTGTATACTGCAACATATTGTCCGTATTGTGAGCGTGCTAAACAATTGCTTATGCAAAAGCAAATCGCTTTTGATGAAATCGATGTGACAAATGACTTTGAACAACGTGAAGTATTGATGAAAAAATCTGGTGGTCGCAAAACCATTCCCCAAATTTTTATTGGTGATACGCATGTGGGAGGCTGTGACGATCTTTATGCTTTAGAACATTCAGGTTCTTTAGATATTCTTTTGAAAGACGATTAAAAGAGAGGTCTTTTGACCCCTCTTTTTAATTTGAAAGAAAATTTTACAAGCAAGATTTTTCAAAAACTTCAAAGTCAGCAATATCAGGTTTTAGCATTTTAGCGATCCTATGAAGTTGTCTGCGATTCTTTTCGTGAGTCACATGGGCTTTAAAAAGATCATCCATTTTTCTTATGTCGTCATCGGAAGCGCTATCGAGGGCAATTTTGTCTGTGAGTGTGAATTGGCAACGTACATAGTTTCCTTCACCATAAAGATCACAAGCTTCAGCATGGGAGGCATTTGAAGAACCATCCATACAAATGCTGGAAATTGGAGCTGCAATCTTTACCAAACCAATAGTTGGATCATAGGGGAAGCCAATTGATGGATCCCTTCCTGTACCAAAAGATGCCACCATAGCTGTTTCTAACGCTTCAATACCGAAGTGTCTTCTTATTTTTCCAGCTAATACTGAAGTACCATTATTTCTTATTACGCCACCGTCCCAGAGCATTTGCTTTTCGAGTTTTTGTTGCTTAGTCGTAGGAACACAAATTTCAACTTCATCAGCACGTACACCTTCAAAGTAGGTAGGAGCGGCAGCAGAAGCACGAATGCATGGAACAAGTTTTTTATCTTCTTCAGGACTTGCTTTTGCAGCCATTGATGTGAAAATAGCTGGCTTTAAGGTTGTGACATTAAGGCTGATAATCACGAGACCTTTCTCAACCTCTGAAAGTCTTTTGTCTTTGCCAACGACGGAATTCAGTTTATCGACAAGAATAGTGTAATCATAACGTTCATCACGAACACCTTCCATAGATTCAATCTTTTTTGCCCACGAAATTCTGAAAATTTCTTTTCCTTCTTCACGATAGATTTTTTCTAATTGAGAAAGTGGAAGACCTAAAGCAAGACCTGCTGCAAGAATTGATCCAGTTGAAGTGCCACAAAAAACGTCGGCAAATTCTGAGATATTTTGATTATCCAGATAGCTCTCTTGAATGAAATTAAGGGCTAGAATTTCAAGAAGACCACGTTCACCACCTCCATCAAAACATAAAGCGCGTAAAGGATTTTTTTTATAATCTCTTTGGTCAGCGGTCTTTTGTGGTGTTTCTGTTACTGATCCATAAACAATACTGCAATTGATTGAAAATAAAGCTGTAATAACAAATAAAAATCGTAATCGCATGTATATCTCCATGTTGAATAATCATAATTTAATTAAACAGAAGGAGTTTATTTTGGAGGTGTTTCTAATGTATTAAAAAATTACTTTATTATGGTTAACTTAATCGTTGAGCTGTTAAAATATAATTAACATTTAGTTCATTGGAGAACTTCCAAGATTTTTCAATGGGATGGTAGGTGAGACCTTTTAAATCTATAATTTTGCAGTTGTGATTTATAAGAGTTTTGTGAAGCTCAGAGGGTTTAAGAAATCTTTCCCATTGATGTGTTCCTTTGGGAACCATCCTTAGAATATATTCGGCCCCTATAATAGCGAGAAAATAGGACTTCAAAGTTCGATTGAGAGTGCTTATAATCAAGAGTCCTCCAGGTTTTAGTGCTTTTGAGCAAGCATCAACAAAAAACTGAGAATCTGAAACATGCTCAATGATTTCTGAGGCAATAATTACATCGAAAGTCGCAGATTGTTGCTGCACAACTTCTTCAATCGTACTGCAGAGATAGGTAATGGAGAGGTCTTGTTCTTGAGCATGCATACGAGCTACTTCAATATTTTTCTGACCACCATCGATTCCAGTTACCTGTGCTCCCAATCGAGCAAGCGGTTCGCTTAACAAACCGCCACCACACCCAACATCAGCAATTTTTAGGTTTTTAAAAGGCGATAAAGAATCGCTTTGAAGATGTAATTCTTTGATGAGAGTTTCTTTAATATATTTTATGCGGATTGGAACAAAAACGTGGAGAGGTTTATGAATGCCATCAGGACGCCACCAATCATCGGCCATGGCTTCAAATTTGTGAATTTCATTTGGATCAATGGAGGTTTTTTTGTCTTTGTTGCTCATCTTGTTTCCTGAGTAATTTATCGCATACTAACAAAATAAGTATATGGGACAAAGAGGGTTAGTTTCTTGACCTTTGTATTCTTCCTAGGCTATAGGAGGGGGGGCCAAATAAATGCACTTTGTTAGGTTTTTGTTAATATTCTCAAGTCATTTTACGCACTTGAAGATCAAATAAGAGGAAACATGCAAACAGCTTTAGATTATCTCAATACCCTGTGGGGACGTGGGACAACTCTTTTAGGGACAAAATATGCGATTTTAGGTGGAGCAATGACTTGGGTGTCAGAGCGCAACTTAGTATCTGCTATTTCAAATGCTGGAGGGTTTGGGGTAATAGCCTGTGGTGCTATGACACCTGAGCTTCTTGAAAATGAGATTAAAGCGACTAAAATTCTGACGCAAAAGCCCTTCGGTGTGAATTTGATTACAATGCACCCTGATTTATTAGCACTTATTGATGTGTGTGTTAAAACAGGTGTAACTCATGTTGTTCTAGCAGGTGGCGTGCCCACGAAAGAAGCTATTGAATCTCTTAAAAAAGGAGAGATCAAAGTGCTTTGTTTTGCACCAGCTTTGGCACTAGCTAAGCGTTTGATACGTTTGGGCATTGATGGATTAATTATTGAAGGAAACGAAGCGGGTGGCCATATTGGCCCTGTGGCGACAACCGTTCTTGCCCAGGAAATTCTGCCGGAAATTAGAGACATTCCTGTGTTTGTAGCGGGGGGCATAGGTCGAGGAGAAGCAATGTTATCTTATCTTGAGATGGGTGCGTCAGGATGTCAGCTAGGAACACGTTTTGTCTGTGCAACAGAATCGAGAGCTCATCCAAAATTTAAACAAGCCTTTATCAGAGCCGCAGCTCGCGATGCCGTGGCATCAGTGCAAATTGATTCACGATTTCCGGTGATCCCTGTACGTGCTTTGAATAATAAAGGAACTGAACGGTTTCAAGAATATCAAAGAGAACTTATCCGACAAGTGGATGCTGGTGCGTTGCCTTTGAAAGACGCTCAAATGAAAGTAGAGCATTATTGGGCCGGTGCCTTGAGAAGGGCTGTGATAGATGGTGACGTTGATGAAGGCTCATTAATGGCAGGCCAAAGTGTGGGGCTAGTGAATGCAGAAGAGCCAACTGAAAAAATAATTCAAGACTTGATTAATCAAGCATTAAGTATAATAAAAATAAGAACAGAGAAAGAGATTGAACAGGGAAATGAACGCGTTATTAAACTTTCCCTTAGCGACTAATTCTCCTCGCATTTTAAGAAGATTGCGAGAAATTCTGGGGGGCGCAGCCATCACTCCAGAAGAAAAGCTGAATGCTATCGTTAAGATTATCGCTAATGAAATGGCTGTTGATGTCTGTTCTATTTATATCCTTCGAGCGGGTGTTGTTTTAGAATTATTTGCGACTTATGGTCTTAATCCTCAGGCGATACATCAAACACGTCTAAAATTTGGACAAGGGATTGTGGGAGATGTGGCGCAAAATTTTAGACCATTAGTTCTTTCCGACGTGCAGTCGTATCAGAATTTTCATTTTGTTGAAGGTATTGGAGAGGAAAATTTACATTCTTTTGCTGGCGTTCCTATAAGTCGAGGAGGGAATGTATTAGGTGTCTTAGCTATTCAAAGCTATGTAAAGCGTCTTTATTTCAACGAAGAGGTTGAGATTCTCCAGACTATTGCCATGATTCTAGCAGAGATAATTGCTTCGGGAGAAATAATCTCAAAGAATGAAATTTTACCCTCAGAAGGAGTCGAATCCCTTTCGATACATCTAAAAGGAATTTCATTAAATCCTGGTTTAGTCATTGGTCAAGCTGTCTCACATCATCCAGGTGTGATGATTAAACGTTTGATTTCTGACGATGTAGGTGAAGAGCGCAAACGCTTTAACAAAGCAGTGCGAAGAATGCAAGCTTCTTTAAAAAATTTAATTGGCGAGAGTATGTTAATAGCGCTTGGTGAGGAAAAGAGCATTTTAGAAGCCTATCAAATGTTTGCCCAAGACTACGGCTGGTTAAAAAGCATCCGCAAATCGATTGATACAGGCTTAAGCGCTGAAGCAGCAGTGCAACAATTTCAAGCGAATCTTCGTCAAGAGTTGCGCAAATCACCTGATAGCTATTTTAAAGAAAGGCTTTTGGATTTTGAAGATTTAACGAATCGTTTATTGCATCATTTAGTTGGAGATAAGGAATATGGTCATCTTGAGGGACGTCAAGGTATTGTTGTAATCGCGCGTAATTTAGGGCCAGCTGAATTGCTTGAGTACGAAAAATATAATGTGCAAGGGCTTATTTTAGAAGAGGGATTAGATACGGCTCATGTATCGATTATTGCTCGAGCCTTGAATATTCCAGTTGTGAGTCGTGTGTCACGAATATCTTTACGTGTTGAACCTGGTGATCAGGTAATTGTTGATGGTGATAAAGGACAAGTGATCCTGAATCCAAATGATGAGGATGTTGTTGCATTTGAAAAAAACATACAAACTCGGAGACGACGATTTCAGATTATTGAAAAAAATCTTAATATGTCTTCAGTTACAAAGGATGGTCAGAGAATTTCGCTGCATCTTAATGTAGGGTTGCAGGGAGATCTAAAATACATTTCTTATGATGCAATTGATGGGATTGGTCTTTATCGAACGGAAATCCCCTTTATGATGGCTGAAACTTATCCGGATGTGGCGACGCAGACACGTATTTATGGGGATATTTTAGCAGCAGCAAAAGATAAGCCCGTATACTTTCGTACCTTGGATATAGGGGGTGATAAAATTTTGCCTTATTTACGTGAACCTGAAGATGAAAATCCTATGATGGGTTGGCGTGCGATTCGCATTGGATTAGATCGCCCTATTCTTTTGAGACAACAATTAAGGGCACTTATTAAGGCAGCAAGTGGTAAAAACCTTAATGTGATGTTTCCTATGATTGCAGATATCAAAGAACTGATTGAAGCTCGAAAAATTTTAGATCTTGAGTTAAAAAATGCAGAAAAAAATAATTTTCTTCTGCCAGCAAGCCTTCATGTGGGCGTAATGCTCGAAGTGCCTTCATTAGTATGGAGGCTTGACCATCTTTTGTCTGAGGTGGATTTTATTTCTCTTGGATCAAATGATCTTTTTCAATTTTTCTATGCAGCGGATAGAAATAATCATCATCTTATTAATCATTTTGATCCTCTGATGTTGTCATTTGTTGAGTTGCTCCAATATATAATTAAGCGTGTTAAACGTAGTAATAAATCAATTACCGTTTGTGGAGAAATGGCAAGCCAGCCAATTGAAGCTCTTGCGTTGTTGGCACTTGGTTTTCGTTCGTTATCTGTGACGTCATCCTCAATGCCAGCGATCCAAAAAATGATACAGGACATTGAATTAAAGAAAGTTTCTCATTTTGTACAGAATTTGATCAAAATAAAGCGCGAAGATTTCCGCAATAACTTAATTTCCTATGCAATAGACCATAACATAAGTATTTGATGAATAAATTCTTGCTCTTAATCTGATTTTATTGTTAATATTCTAGAATTCATTTAAAAGGGCCCTGAGGCATGAAAAAAAATCTAAAAAAGTCACGTCAACTTGACTTTGAGGAGCAACACAACATCGATGAGGCGAAGCCCTCTAAATCTGCAGTTCATGCTGTTGTCAAAGAAGCTGAGATTGCTCAAGAACCAGAAACTACAGTATCTGTCTCTGCGATTTTGAAGAATGCGCGTCGTAAAAAGGGCGTTAACTTGAGTGAAGTGGCTTCTGATTTAAGGATTTCTCAAAGATATGTTACTGCCTTGGAAGAAGGAGATCGTGCTCATTTACCGGAGCGTGTCTATACTTTGGGTTTTGTGCGTTCTTATGCCAAATATTTAAATCTCGATGAAGAACAAATTCTTAGTCAGTTTAAAGTTGAAGTTTTAGGTGATCCCTTAAAACTTAAATTGGTTTTTCCAAAGCCTGTTGCTGAAGCTAATAGTCCTCGTGATTTAATCATTATTTTTTCTACAGTGGCAGTAATTTTGGGGTTTGGAGGGTGGCTTGCTTACTCTAAATTTAATGGAAACATTACGCAAAATGATGCATCAGAACAGGAAATTCTTGAGAGTGATCCCGTTAACGATGAGAACGTCGCTCAACCCGTTGAAGATAGCGAAGAATCAATAGTTTCAAATGAAACACAAATACCGGAAACGTTAAATCAAGATGAAGCAGAAGCAGATGTTAAAAATACGGCCTCTGCTGACACTGTTACTAAATCTCAAGATGAAACTCCATCCAAAATCATAGAAGCAAAAGATACTCAAACAACGACTCCGGAAATTCCTGCTGTGCAGTTGATTTTTACTGGTGAGTCATGGATTGAAGTCAAAGATAATGAAGGAAAAATTCTGGTTCGTAAGAACTTTAGATTGGGAGAAAGTTATGTATTGCCTCAAAAGCTGGGGCTTAAGCTTTCAACTGGCAATGCTGGAGCTGTGAAGTTAAGTGTTGATGGTAAAGAAGGCACAGTTCTAGGTAAAGTAGGAGAGATAAAGCGTATCTCTCTTGAGCCAGAGACCTTAAAGTCCTATATCAACGCCCATTAGTAAATTATCTGAGGTTACCTGTGTTTCAATCTGTTCGTGGAACTCACGATTTATTGCCTGAAGAATTCCGGCGCCATCAACACATCATAGAAACAGCGCAGAATGTGAGCGCGCTTTATGGTTATGAACCAATCTCTACGCCAATTTTCGAATTTACAAGTGTCTTTCATCGTCTGGGGGAAACCAGTGATGTGGTTAGTAAAGAAACTTATACTTTTGAAGACAGGGGAGGTGAATCTATTACTTTGCGTCCCGAAGGAACAGCGGCTATTGTACGTGCGCTTATTTCTAATGGTCTCACACAACAATTGCCTCTACGTTTTTTCTACCATGGACCAATGTTTCGTTATGATCGTCCTCAAAAGGGTCGTCAGCGTCAATTTCATCAGATTGGTATAGAACTTTTTGGTGTTTCAGAACCTGCTGGTGATGTCGAATCTATTGCTACTGCAGTGCAAATTTTACGAGCGTTGAATATCCTTGATAAGACGAAACTTTATATCAACAGTTTGGGGGATACGGAAAGTCGTTCCCAATATAGGAAAGTTTTAGTTGAATATCTCAAAGATCATGAAAAGGATCTTTCTGTAGAGAGCAAAACGCGTCTTGTTAAAAATCCTTTGAGAATTCTTGACTCTAAAGATCATAATGATAAAAAAATTATTGCTCATGCGCCTGTCTATACACAATATCTAACATCCTATGCTGAAGATTTTTTTGCTCAAGTTCAACAGAATCTTGATAGTCTTGAGATTGCTTACAACATTGACTCTCGGTTAGTTCGTGGCCTTGACTATTATTGTCATACGGCTTTTGTGTTTCGTACGGATGAATTAGGCTCTCAAGGAGAAGTTTTGGGTGGCGGTCGTTATGATGGACTCGTAAAATCTATGAATGGTCCTGAGATACCTGGTATTGGATGGGCTGCAGGTATTGAACGATTAGCTCTTATTTCGCAGTTTGATTTTGAGCAAAAACCAATTGTAGCGATCATTCCTCTTGGTGCTGCAGCAGAAGTGAAAGCGTTTAAGTTAGCACAAGAATTAAGAAATTCTATGGTTTCAGTGGATATGCTCTATACTGGTTCTGTTCAAAAGCGTTTTAAACGTGCCGATAAAATCAAAGCGAGTATTGCGATTATTATTGGAGATGAAGAAATTAAAAACAACTCCGTTACACTGCGTGACCTGAAAAAGGGCGAACAAAAAACCGTACCTCATGAGCAGATGTTCACTGAGCTTAAACAACATTTGCTGTCATAAAAGGGTGTTATAATGAGTTTTGATAAAAAGCTAGACCAAGTCACGGCTCGTTTTTATGAACTGAGAGATTTGCTAGCACAAGGAAGCTTTTCAGATAATCAAGATTATGGTCGACTCTCTAAAGAGTATTCCGATTTAAAAGATGTTTCTGATGCGATAACCGAATTACGCAAAACCCAAAAAGAATTTCAAGATCTAAAAAGCATGTTAGACGATAGTCAGGCTGATCCTGAACTGCGAAAGATTGCAGAATCAGAATATGTTTCTGTAAAAGATAAAATCCCTGATTTGGAAAAAAGAATTAAAATACTTCTCCTCCCTAAGGATAAGGACGATGAACGAAATGCTATTTTAGAAATTCGTGCAGGTACTGGAGGCGAAGAAGCGGCGCTTTTCGCTGCTAATCTTCTTAGGATGTATCAACGCTATGCTGAAATTCATGGTTGGCGATTTGAAATTATGGAGCATAGTGATACTGGCTTAGGCGGTATTAAAGAAGCAAGCGTTACGATTTCTGGACGAGGAGTGTTTTCTCGGTTAAAATTTGAGTCAGGCGTTCATCGTGTGCAACGCGTTCCTGCAACTGAAGCTTCAGGTCGAATTCATACTTCGGCGGCAACAGTCGCTGTACTTCCTGAAGCTGAAGAGGTTGATATTCATATTGAAGAAAAAGATTTACGTATCGACGTATTTCGTTCAAGTGGTCCAGGTGGACAGTCAGTGAATACAACGGATAGTGCTGTGCGTATTACACATATCCCAACGGGTGTTGTGGTGCAGCAGCAAGATGAAAAATCTCAACACAAGAACAAAGCAAAAGCTCTGAAAATTTTAAGAGCACGTCTTTATGATCTTGAACGACAAAAGCAAGAGCTTGCAAGAGCGTCAGCTAGAAAGGGCCAAATTGGTTCCGGAGATCGTTCCGAGCGTATTCGGACCTATAACTATCCTCAGGGCAGAGTCACTGACCATCGAATTGGTTTAACAATTTATAAACTTGCACTTGTTCTTGATGGCAATGCCTTGGATGAATTGATTGAACCATTAATTGCTGAAGACCAGGCTTCAAAATTGTTAGATTTAGATTAAATATCCCATGATTCTACATGAAGCTTTGATAGCCGGTGTAGGCAAATTAATCCAATCTGGAATTATTTCTGCAAGATTGGATGCTAGGTTGTTGCTGGCTCATACTCTTCACTGTGATGTGAGCTATATTGTGCTAAACCCCCATGTGACCTTGAGTATTGAACAAATTAATGAATTCCAACAGTTAATTGATAGGCGCTTTCTTAAAGAACCAATCGCTAAAATCCTAGGTCAGAAGGAATTCTGGAGTCTACCTTTTAAAGTAACGCAAGATACTTTGGATCCAAGGCCGGAAACTGAAATTATTCTTGAAGCTCTTCTGAAGTATCGTCCGGATAAAAATTTTCCTTACACAGTTTTAGACCTAGGAACAGGGAGTGGATGTCTTCTGTTGTCAACTCTACATGAGTATCTTAAGGCTAAAGGCATCGGTGTTGATATTATTCCTCTTGCACTTAAAGTGGCTGAAGAAAATGCGCGTAACTTAAATTTGCATGAAAGATCTGAATTTATATTGAGTGATTGGGGCTTGGGATTAAAGGGGGAATTTGATATTATCGTAAGTAATCCCCCATATATCATGAAAGCAGATATTGCTCGGTTGGATGACGATGTAAAGAACTATGAACCTCATTTGGCTCTTGATGGTGGGGATGATGGTTTGGAGTGTTATAGAGTCTTAGGGGGGAAAGTTAAGAAGCTTTTAAAACCTGATGGAATTGCAATCCTAGAAATTGGTCAAAATCAACATAATGATGTAGAGAAGATTTTTACTTCAGAGGGATTTAAAGTCCTAGAGTGGTGTCAGGATTTAAGTGGTATTCTAAGAACTGGAGTATTTTCAATCAAAGAGAAGTAAGGTGTGACAATGAATTTGGAAAAATATACGGAAAAAACCAAAGATATTTTACAGAAATCTCAAAGCCTTGCTTTACGCAGCTCTCATCAAAGATTAGTTCCTGAGCATCTGCTGCTTACTATAATTCAAGATGAAGACTCTACATGTCGTGATCTTTTGCAAATGATAGGTGTTGACTCATGGGAGTTGCAAAAAGCTTTAGATAAAGCTTTAGAGAAACAACCTAAAGTTGAAGGAAAGGGAGCGGGCCAAATGTATATGGCCCCAGAAGTTGCTAAAGTCCTCGATGTTGCTGAAAAAAAAGCTGAGAAAGTGGGAGATAGCTTTGTAACCGTTGAACGATTGTTACAGGCTCTCTTAGAAACGCCTCAAACTGAAACTGCAAAAATTTTAAAAGAGTTAGGTGGAGTGTCCGCAAAACTTGATGCAGCGATCCAGTCGCTTAGACAAGGAAGAAAAGCTGACTCTCCCACCGCAGAAGAAGGTTATAATGCCTTGAAAAAATATGCTCGAGATATTACGGCTTTAGCAAGAACGGGTAAATTGGATCCTGTTATTGGTCGCGATGAAGAAATAAGACGGACTATTCAAGTATTGGCGCGACGTACAAAAAATAATCCAGTTCTTATAGGTGAACCTGGTGTTGGTAAAACAGCCATTGCAGAAGGGTTAGCTTTAAGAATTGTGAATGACGATGTGCCTGAAGCCATTAAAAATAAGAAACTTCTTTCCCTTGATTTAGGGGCTCTCATTGCTGGAGCCAAGTTTAGAGGTGAATTTGAAGAACGGTTAAAAGCTGTTTTACAAGAAATTAGCCATGCTGCAGGGGAGATAATTCTTTTTATTGATGAACTTCATACTTTGGTAGGAGCGGGTAAGGCTGAAGGAGCTATGGATGCTTCCAACATGTTAAAACCTGCATTGGCTAGAGGTGAGTTACATTGTGTTGGAGCGACTACTTTAAATGAGTATCGTCAGTATATTGAAAAGGACGCAGCATTAGCACGACGCTTTCAGCCTGTTTTCGTATCAGAACCTTCTGTGGCCGAAACCATTTCAATTTTAAGAGGATTGCGAGATAAGTATGAACTTCATCACGGTGTGCGCATTACAGATAGTGCAATCGTATCCGCGGCGACATTATCTGACCGGTATATTTCTGATCGATTTTTACCGGATAAAGCGATCGATTTGATCGATGAAGCGGCAAGTCGCTTACGTATGGAAGTAGATTCCAAACCCGAGGAAATCGATGAACTTGATCGTAAGATTATCCAGTTAAAAATTGAACGTGAAGCTCTGAAAAGAGAAAATGATGCTGAGTCTAAAAAGCGCCTTGTTTCTCTTGAGCAAGAGTTATCAGGCTTAGAAAAAAATTCTGCTGAGTTGACGCAAAAGTGGCAGGCAGAGAAAAGCAAACTGCACGAAACACAAAAATTTAAAGAGCAGTTGGAACAAGCTCGAATAGAACAAGAAATGGCTGAAAGAAAGGGAGATTATGCAAAAGCTGGTGAGTTGCGCTATAGTGTGATCCCAGCCTTAGAAGAAAAAGTTGCCCAGACAAAAGAAGAAACTTCTGAAAATCTATTAAAAGAAGAAGTTACTGAAAATGACATAGCAGCTATTGTGTCACGATGGACTGGAGTTCCCGTTGATAAAATGCTTGAAGGAGAGCGCGAAAAATTACTCCATATGGAAGAGCATTTAAGAGAACGTGTCGTTGGTCAAGAGCTTGCTATTATTGCACTCTCTGAAGCGGTACGTCGGTCTAGAGCAGGACTGCAAGATCCCAATCGGCCCATTGGTTCTTTTTTGTTTTTAGGACCGACAGGAGTTGGAAAAACAGAGTTGTCTAAAGCTCTTGCTGAGTTTTTATTTAACGATGAAACAGCAATGATTCGAATTGATATGTCTGAATATATGGAGAAGCATGCTGTGGCTAGACTTATTGGAGCGCCTCCAGGATACGTTGGTTATGAAGAAGGCGGAGCATTAACGGAAGCAGTGCGCAGGCGACCTTATCAAGTGATTCTCTTTGATGAAGTAGAAAAGGCTCATCCCGACGTTTTTAATATTTTATTGCAAGTTTTGGATGATGGTCGTCTGACAGATGGTCAAGGACGTACAGTAAATTTCACCAATACCGTCATTATTTTGACGTCAAATTTGGGGAGCGATATCTTGGCTAACTTGGACGATGGTCAGCCAGCGAAGGCTGTGCGTGATCAAGTGATGGCAATTGTGAGAGCTTCTTTCCGTCCTGAATTTTTAAATCGCTTGGATGATATCCTCTTATTTAATCGCCTACAATTGAACGATATGAAAACAATTGTCACTATACAATTAAGACGTTTGGAAAAACTTTTAAAAGATCGCGGTATTACCCTTGAAGTGGATGATAAAGCACAAGCGTGGCTTGGAAAGGCTGGCTATGACCCTGTTTACGGAGCGCGTCCTCTTAAGCGTGTTATTCAGAAAAATCTACAAAATGAACTCGCTTCTATGATTTTAGAAGGTAAAATTGAGAAGAGCGTTAAGGTTTCCGTTAAAGGAGATGAGTTGTCAATTAAAGCACTCTAGTTGCCTAACCTTCAAAAGGCTAAGGTTTTCTATGATCTTTAAGTTTTTCAATGACCATAAAAAAACCAGTAACCATTAAATCCTCGGTTGTCCGATGTTTGAGAGAAGAGGAAAAGTTCTTCTTTTTTTCTTCCACAAAGTTTTTGGCTGTTTTAAGAGCAGTTTTAGGCAGTTTTTCAAAGGGTACATGAGGCTCAATAGGACCATAACCAGCGAGCTGTGTGATATAAAACTTGATTTTAATGTTAGGAATTTGAGTTAAACGTTTTTTATAATCTGCCAACAATATGCGGTTGGGATACCCAGATCCTTTCGTCATGAGAGCATACATAAAATCTGGAATTTCATAAAATTTTAGTTCATGAAAATAGGATGAGAACATTTTATGATCTCTTAAATCAACTTTATGAAGCATCTTACCGCCAGGTTTTAAAGCTTGAGTCATTTGTCTAGAGCGAGGATAGGATCATCGAGATGTTCAAACACCGATCTAGAAATGATAAAATCATAATGATTCGAGGTGTTAAAAAAACATTCTGCAGCAGCGTCTTTACCGTAGTATCGATATATTCCTTTAAAAGTCTCTTCATCTTCAAGGTCCCCCCCCGTAAGAATTTTCTTGAGATTAGGATTATTCTTAAAAAGAGCTTGATAAATTTTTTTATGATGATGACCTTTTCTATGACTATAAAATTTATCGGCGAGGTCTATTCTCTGCGCGCCATCTTGGAGCATCAAAAGGGCCACGCCAACGTTATCTCCAGGGCCGACCTCAGCAATGAGTCCCTTAAATTTATTAACCTCTCCATAGCGTTTGTAGTCGTCAAAAACGGATTGAATATAGTTTAAAGAATGTTGAGTGCTAAGGGTTCGATGTGTGGTCCCAGAGTCAGTACCAATGATGCCTAAAGCTGTTTTAATATTAATTTTGCAATTGATATAACAGTAACCAAGACAGCTCAGTAGAAAGTTCTTCTTGACGATATTTTTAATGGAAGTAGTGATCATTTTTCTCTCTTAAGCCAATGGAAATTTTATGAGAGTCTATTATCAGGTAAAGGGATATTTATTCAAGCAGATATCCCTTATTTTTTCTATTTCTATGAAACTCTTTTATAAAAAAGAATGAGGTGGTTTTTGTTTGAAAGAGGGAATTTTCTTCGTAAGATGGCTGGTGAACCAAGCAGGCATTTCTTGAGGGTAATCTCCCTTAATAATTTTTTCAGCAAGATCGGGCCGAATTTCTGCCAATTTTTCTAAAGCGTCAGCGGAATTACTCAGAATTTTTGTCTGATCTTCCGTTAAATCTTCAGCATTAATAGGCAAATAGGTCTTTAAAATATTTTTGATGCTGGCAATTAAAAAATTCAAATACATATCTTTGTGTTCCACTTCTTGCCAGGTTATTCGCTCTTCAAAAAGCGCTTGAACACTGCATTCTTCTAAGCGGTCCTTGGCAAATTCTATAAAGGTTATAGCATGCTCTGGGCTGAGCGTTCCAAAACAAAGGATTCTAAAATCATCAAAAGCTCCTCTGAAGTGAAAGTTACTGAAAGCATCGCTGAGGATGTTCCAGGTGCGGGGAGTTGAAAAAGGTTGCTGATTATTATTGGGCAGCGAATGAAGATGGGTTGGATTTTTAGTTAAATATTCAATAATTAAAGGATGTAAGGAGTGATTTTTTGCCCAATT